>NZ_JBEOVF010000001.1:0-32887 GCF_040295365.1 Streptomyces sp. NPDC002838
TCCGCATGCCGCTCTTTGACGGGTCTTTTGCCTACGTCGCCGCGCCAGTCTTTGTTTTCCTTCTGGCCGCGCGGTTCGGGGGTCGCCCCCCCACCGGGGCGGCAGACCCCTGGAGTGGGCGAAGCCCGCCTGCGGGATCGTCAGGCCGTCGTCCACCACACCGTCGTGTCGGCCGGAACCTTCGCCTCGCCGTCCGTCTCGGCCACTTCACCGCTGGCGAGCAGCACGCGGCCGTAGGCCGGAGTCGTCACCGACTCGCCGCTGGTGTTCGCCACGCAGACGAATTCCCCGCGGCGGAAGGCGAGGACGCCCTCGGGTGCCTTCAGCCATTGCACCGCGTCGCCCGTGCCCAGGTCGGGCTGCTCGCGGCGGATGGTGAGCGCGGTGCGGTACAGCTCCAGGGTCGAGCCGGGGACTCCGGTCTGTGCCTCGACGCTCAGCTCGCCCCAGCCCTCCGGCTGCGGCAGCCAGCTGCCTCCACTGCCGAAGCCGTACGACGGTCCCGTGCGCGTCCACGGGATCGGCACCCGGCAGCCGTCGCGGAAGCCGTCCTGGCCCGCGCCCCGGAAGTAGGCCGGGTCCTGGCGCACCTCGTCCGGCAGGTCGACGACGTCCGGGAGGCCGAGTTCCTCGCCCTGGTAGACGTACGCCGATCCGGGCAGCGCCAGCATGAGGAGGGTGGCGGCTCTCGCTCGCCGCAGGCCCAGCTCGCGGTCGCCGGCCAGGCGGATCTGGGTGCCGAGGCCGGGCGGGTTGGCGAAGCGGGTGGCGTGGCGGGTGACGTCGTGGTTGGACAGCACCCAGGTGGCGGGGGCGCCGACGGGGCGCATGGCCTCCAGGGTGCGGTCGATGACCTCGCGCATCTCCTCGGCGTCCCAATGGGTGCTCAAGTACTGGAAGTTGAATGCCTGGTGCAGCTCGTCGGGGCGCACGTAGTTCGCGGTGCGTTCGATCGTCGGGGTCCATGCCTCGGCGACGAAGATGCGCTCACCCGCGTACTCGTCGAGGATTCGGCGCCACTGCCGGTAGATCGCGTGCACGCCGTCCTGGTCGAAGAACGGCATGACATCGTTGCCCAGCAGCTTCACCTGGTCGTGGGCTCCGAGGTCCGGCAGGCCCTCCGCCTTCACCAGGCCGTGGGCCACGTCGATGCGGAAGCCGTCGACGCCCATGTCCAGCCAGAAGCGCAGGATGGAGCGGAACTCGTCGCCGACGGCCGGGTGTTCCCAGTTGAAGTCGGGCTGCTCGGGGGCGAAGAGGTGGAGGTACCACTCGCCGTCCGGCACCCTGGTCCAGGCGGGGCCGCCGAAGATCGACTCCCAGTCGTTGGGCGGCAGTTCGCCGTTCCTGCCCTTGCCGGGGCGGAAGTGGTACCGGTCCCGCAGCGGGGAGCCGGGGCCTTCGGCGACCGCCCGCTTGAACCACTCGTGCTGGTCGGAGGAGTGGTTGGGGACCAGGTCGACGATGATCCTCAGGCCCAGCTCGTGGGCGTCGCGGATGAGGGCGTCGGCGTCGAGCAGGTTGCCGAACATGGGGTCCACCGCCCGGTAGTCGGCGACGTCGTAGCCGGCGTCGGCCTGCGGCGAGGCGTAGAAGGGGCTGAGCCACACGGCGTCCACGCCGAGGTCGCGCAGGTACGGGAGGCGGGTACGGATGCCCTCCAGGTCCCCCATGCCGTCGCCGTTGCTGTCGGCGAAGCTGCGCGGATAGACCTGGTAGATCACCGCGTCCCGCCACCAGTCGCGGCGCTTGGCGACGGTGGCGATGGCGGAGCTCGGGGCCGAGTCGGCGGAGTGCTGCTGGCTCATGGCGTCCTTGGTGCGATGGGGGTCCCCCCGCTCGAGCGCAGTCGAGAGTGGGGAGGGGTTCGGGTCATTGAGCTTTTCGTATGGCAAGCGGGTGATGAGGCGGCCGCGGTGTCAGCGGGGTCGGAGGACACCGCGACCGCCACCCGCGCGGCAGGCGCGCGGGAGACTGTCGTTTTGCGCAACTCAGCCCTTCGTGCCACCCGCCGTGAGTCCGGTCACCAGGTTCTTCTGCACGAAGTAGAAGAACGCGGAGACTGGTATCGCGACCAGCACCGCGGTGGCGGCCATGAGGTTGCGCTGGGCGTCGTGCTCGCTGACGAAGGTCTGCAGACCGACGGCGAAGGTGTACTTCGTGTCGGACAGCATGAACGTCGACGCGAAGGCGACCTCACCGAAGGCCGTGAGGAAGCTGTAGAACGCGGCGACCGCCAGGCCCGGCTTGGCGAGCGGCAGGATCAGCCGCGCGAACGTGCCGAAGGGGGTCAGCCCGTCGACGCGTCCGGCCTCGTCGATCTCGAACGGGATGGTGTCGAAATAGCCCTTCATCAGCCATGCGCAGTACGGAACGGTGGTCGTGCAGTACACGAGGATGAGGCCAAGGTAGCTGTCGATGAGCTGAAGATCCGACAGGATCTGGTATATCGGCACCACGAGTACGGCTACCGGGAACATCTGGGTGACCAGGAGTATCCACATGAACTTCTTGTAGCCGGGAAAGCGCATGCGCGAGACCGCGTAGCCGGTGGTGGCGGAGATGATCACACCGATGGCCGTGGTGCCCAGGCTGACGGTCAGCGTGGACTGCAGCCAGTCGAAGAACTTCGTCTCCCGCAGGACGAACGTGTAGTTGTCGAACGTCATCTTGCCCCAGATACCGCCTGGGTGCAGGTAGTCGTCCTTGTCCGGGCCGAGGGACAGGAAGACCAGCCAGGCGACCGGGAAGAGGGCGATCAGGCTCGCGACGATCAGGATGCCGTGGGAGGCGAGGCGGGCGGCGGGGGTGCTCTCGCCGCGGCGGCGGACCTTGCGCGGCGGGGTGGCCGTGGAGTCCCGCCCGGTCGCCTCGGCGGAGGTCTCGACAGTGGTCGTACTCATGGGAACTCCTGCCTCAGATCGCGAGCTGCTGCTCATTGCGGTTCAGCCAGCGGCGGTAGAAGGAGGTGAAGACGATCAGGATGGCCAGCAGCAGGATGCCGTAGGCCGCCGACTGCGCGAAGTCACGCGGCTGCTGTCCGAAGCCGAGGTAGTACGCCCAGGTGACGAGGATCTGGGCGTCCGGGGCGGTGTTGCCGAACAGCAGGAAGATGATGGTGAACTGGTTGAAGGTCCAGATGACGCCGAGCAGGACGACGGTGGAGCTGACGGAGCTCAGGCCGGGCAGGGTGACGTACCGGAAGCGCTGCCAGGCGGTGGCGCCGTCCATCTCGGCTGCCTCGTACAGCGAGGAGTCGATCGACTGCAGGCCCCCGAGCAGCGACAGCATCATGAACGGCACACCGCACCAGGTGTTGACCATGATCGCGGTGAACCGCTGCCAGAAGGTGTCCTCCAGCCACTGCGGTGTGGGCAGGTGGAGCGTCTCCAGGAAGGAGTTGATGATGCCGCCGTCGGCGAGCATGAACCGCCAGCCGAAGACGGTGACGAAGGTCGGCACGGCCCACGGCAGGATCAGGATCATCCGGTAGAAGGTGCGGCCGCGCAGCTTCTGGTTGAGCAGCAGGGCGAGACCGAGGCCGATCGTGCAGTGCAGGGTGACGCAGAGCGCCGTCCAGACGACCGTCCAGACGAAGTGCGACCAGAAGCGGTCGTAGGCCGTCTCGCCCCACAGGATGTCGGCGTAGTTGTCGAGGCCGATGAACTTGTAGGTGGCCTCGATCTCGTTGACGCCGATGGTGCGCGCGGAGTTGAGACTGTTGGCGTCGGTGAGCGTGAGGTAGAAGCCGTACGCCAGGGGGTAGAGCACGAGGACGCCCAGGACGATCGTCACCGGGGCGATCATCGCGTAGGCGTACCAGTGTCTCTGGTAGCCGTGCTTGATGCGCCGGCCCAGCCCGGGTTTCGGCGCGCGGTCACCGCGGCGCTTGCCGGTCGCACGGTCGATGGCGACTGTCATGGTTCGACAACCTTCTCGAAGGTCTGCGGATCAGGGGGTGGGCCGTGCGCAGGCCGGTGGCCGCCGGATCTCTCCCCCCATTTCATGGGAGATCCGACGGCCACTCGGGTTCACTTGGCGAAGTCCGGGACCAGCTTGGCGATCGCGGTCTCGGCCTTGCCCAGGCCCTCGTCCAGGGACTCCTTGCCACCGGCGATCTGCGGCAGCTCGATGTCCAGCGGGCCCCACAGGGAGCTGTACTCGGGCAGCGCCGGGCGCGGCTGGGCGGCGGGCAGGACGCCCTGGAAGCCGGCGATGCCCGGGTCGGCCTTGACCTCGGCGGTGTAGGCGTCGTCGCGGGTCGGCAGCGTGGAGTTCTTCAGGGCGATGGTCTCCTGGGACTTCGCCGAGGTCATGAAGTTGACGAACTTCAGCGCCGCCTTCTGGTGCGCGGAGTCGGAGCCCGCGTACACCGACAGGTTGTGGCCGCCGGTCGGGGCGCCCGCCTTGCCGGTGGAGCCGGCCGGGACGGTGGCGATGCCCAGGTTGGTCTTGTCCTTGAAGGCCGAGCCCTTGTAGAAGTTCGTGATCTCCCACGGGCCCTGGATGATCGAGGCGACCTTGCCGCTGACGAACGCCTCCTGGATGTGGGCGTAGGCGTCTGCGGTGGTGTCGGCCTTGTGCAGGCCCTTGCCGTCGAACAGGCTCAGCCAGGTCTCGTAGCCCTTCTTGGCGGGGGCCGAGGCGACGGTGACCTTCTTGGCGGCAGCGTCGACGGTGTCGGTGCCCTCGCCGTAGAGGAACGTCTGCGCGTAGTAGGCCTGGGTGGAGCCCCAGTAGCCGTCGACGCCGGTCTTGTCCTTGATCGTGGCGGCGGCCTTCTTCAGGTCGTCCCAGGTCTTGGGGGCCTCGACGCCGGCCTTCTGGAACAGGGCCTTGTTGTAGACGAGGGCGAGGGTGTCCGTGGTGAAGGGGACGCCGTAGGTCTTGCCCTCGTACTTGGCCTGCTCGATCAGGCTGGGCTGGAACTTGTCCTGCTCGGCGAGGGCCTCGGTGCCGTCCAGCGGCAGGAAGTAGCTCTTCTTGGCGAAGGCGGGGGTCCAGCCGACCTCGGAGCGCAGGATGTCCGGGGCGCCCTTGGAGCCCGCGGCGGTGTCGAACTTGTTCTCCGCCTGGTCGAAGGGGACGTTGACGTACTTGACCTTGATGTCCTTGTTGGCGGCCTCGAAGTCCTTGATCAAGGCCTGGTACGTCGGCGCCTCGTTCGTGGCGTTGGAGGTGTCCCACCAGGTGAGGGTGACCGGACCGTCGGCCGAGTCGCCGCTGTCACTTCCGCCGCAGGCCGTCGCCGCGAGGGCGAGGGACGCCACCAGCGCGGTGGCCGCTATGCCACGCCGCATGAGTTCTCCTTGAGGGTGAAAGCCCGTGTGCCGGGAGGAAGCGACCCCGTCTGCCGCTCCTGCCTGGGTGCCGACCGCGCCGATGGGGGCCCCTCCCGCTCGAGCGAATTCGAGAGTGGGGGCCGCCGCCGGGCGACGTGAACGTAACAGCGATGTAAGGCTTGCGAAAGTCCTTGCAGCAAAAAAATGCAAGAGATCTTCGAAGTTATTCGTGCGTGACCCGACGGCGACCGTCGTGAGACGCTTATTTACGGTCGTAGAGCGGGAGGGACGGCCTGTGCAAGACTCTGCAAGCTCTTGCCATCACTTTCACGAGGGAGCGCGATGACCCAGCAGCCCGGACCGGGCCGGTCAACAGGTCGCCCAGGGCGCCGGATTGGTGTGCAAGGCAACACCTGGCCGGTACAGTCCCACCCTGTGACCACACGGCTTGCCGACATCGCTGCTCAGGCGGGGGTGAGCGAAGCGACCGTCAGCCGCGTCCTCAACGGGAAGCCGGGCGTCGCCGCCACCACCCGCCAGTCCGTGCTGGCCGCCCTCGACGTGCTGGGCTACGAGCGCCCGGTGCGTCTGCGGCAGCGCAGCGAGGGTCTGGTGGGCCTGATCACCCCGGAGCTGGAGAACCCGATATTCCCGGCCCTGGCCCAGGTCATCGGCCAGGCGCTGACCAGGCAGGGCTACACGCCCGTCCTGGCCACACAGACCCCGGGCGGCTCCACGGAGGACGAGCTCACCGAGATGCTCGTCGACCGGGGTGTGGCCGGCATCATCTTCGTCTCCGGTCTGCACGCGGACACCTCAGCCGACATGCAGCGCTATGAGCAGCTGCGCGCGCAGGGCGTGCCGTTCGTGCTCGTGGACGGCTTCTCGCCGAAGGTGCAGGCGCCGTTCATCTCCCCCGACGACCGGGCGGCGATGACGCTGGCGGTCACGCACCTGGTGTCGCTGGGGCACACAAAGATCGGTCTGGCACTGGGCCCCAAGCGTTTCGTGCCCGTGCAGCGCAAGATCGAGGGCTTCGTGCGCACCATGCAGGACCAGTTGGGCCTGAGCCCGGACGCCATCGAGGCGGAGCTCGTCCAGCACTCCCTGTACACCCTGGAGGGCGGCCAGGCGGCGGCCACCGCGCTGATCGACCGTTCCTGTACGGCGGTGGTGTGCGCCAGCGACATGATGGCGCTGGGCGCGATACGGGCGGCCCGGCAGCGGGGTCTTCAGGTCCCGAAGGACATCTCGGTGGTGGGCTTCGACGACTCCCCCTTGATCGCCTTCACCGACCCGCCGCTGACGACGATCCGCAAGCCGGTCCCGGCGATGGGCCAGGCGGCGGTCCGCACGCTGCTGGAGGAGATCGGCGGGACGCCCGCGCCGCACAGCGAGTTCGTGTTCATGCCGGAGCTGGTGGTGCGCGGCTCCACGGCTTCGGCGCCCGGGGACCGGGTTCGCCATCAGGACGTGGGACGCTGACGTGGCTCTTGGGGCGATCAAGCTGAGGTAACCCCTAGGGCGACCAAGTCGTCCTCAAGGCGGAGAATTCGCTCTTTCCGCAGTGCGCTGGTAGTAGGTTGCGGGGGTCTTCCGGGCGTAGGAGGTGCGGTCCGGACCCGACCGGAGGATGATCGGTCGGGTAGGGCTTTTCTGGCAGACTCTGTGCCTATGGGTGAGACGACCGTGACGCCGCAGGAAGGCCTCGAAGAGGCCGTTCCGCACCCCGTCACGGCCGAGACCGGACAGCCGCGGCAGGGGGGCATACAGCGACTGCGCACCCCGCGCCGCCCTCGTCTGTGGTTCGAGATCCTGCTGATCGCGGTGAGTTACTGGACGTACTCACTGATCCGCAACGCGGTCCCGGAGCAGAAGTCCGAGGCACTGCGCAACGCCGACTGGATCTGGAAGGTCGAGCACCACCTCGGTATCGCCGTCGAGGAGTCGGTCAACCACGCCGTGAACTCGGTGACCTGGCTCATCATCGGCATGAACTACTACTACGCGACACTGCATTTCGTGGTGACGCTCGGTGTGCTCGTGTGGCTCTACCGCAGCCATCCCGGCCGGTACGCGGCGACCCGCATGGTGCTGTTCGCGACGACGGGCGTCGCCCTCGTCGGTTACTACCTGTATCCGCTGGCGCCGCCCCGCCTGATGAACGGCGGCGGCTTCATCGACACGGTCATGGTCCACCAGACGTGGGGTTCGATGGCCTCCGGCGACCTGAAGAACATGTCGAACCAGTACGCCGCGATGCCGTCGATGCACATCGGCTGGTCCCTGTGGTGCGGGCTGACGATCTTCGCGCTGGCGTCCGTGCCATGGGTGCGGGTGCTGGGGCTGCTCTACCCGACGGCCACGCTGGTGGTCATCGTCGCCACCGCCAACCACTTCTGGCTGGACGCGGTGGGCGGCATCGCGTGCCTCGCCTTCGGCTTCACGGTGGCGTGGGTCTGGTACGGCACCCTGCCGTATGCGCTGCCGCGCCTGGTGGCGGCTCGGGGGGCGAGCGGGGCGCGGCTGCCCGCGCCGTCGCGGGCGGGCTGAGCGGGAGCGGCTGGAGCCGGGCGCACTGCCGTCAGCCGCGCGCCGTCAGCCCCCGTAGAACAGTTCCTCCACCACGCCCCGCGCCCGCCGCGCCGTACGCCGGTAGTCGTCCAGCATGTCTCCCACATGCCCCGGGCCGTACCCCAGGTACCGCCCCACCGCGCCAAGCTCCCGCGCCTCCGACGGGAACGTGTCCGCGGCCCGTCCCCGCACCAGCATCACCGCGTTGCGCACCCGCGTCGCCAGCACCCATGCCTCGTCGAGGATCCCGGCGTCCTCGTCCGAGAGGAGGCCGGCCGCGCGGGCGGCGGCGAGGGCGGTCCGGGTGCGGGTCGTGCGCAGACCGGCCACGTCCGACCCGTGTCGCATCTGGAGCAGCTGGACCGTCCACTCGACGTCGGACAGCCCGCCGGGCCCGAGCTTGGTGTGCAGCTTCGGGTCGGCGCCGCGCGGCAGGCGTTCGACCTCCATGCGGGCCTTCAGACGGCGGATCTCGCGTACGGCGTCGTCGCCGAGGCCCGCCTCCGGGTAGCGGAGCGGGGCGATCAGCTCGACGAAGCGCCGGCCGAGCTCCTCGTCCCCGGCGACCGGCTCGGCCCGCAGCAGCGCCTGCGACTCCCACACCAGCGACCAGCGGCGATAGTAGGCCTCGTACGACTTCAGCGTCCGGACGAGCGGCCCTGACTTGCCCTCCGGCCGCAGGTCCGCGTCGATGAGCAGCGGCGGGTCGGAGCTGGGGATCTGGAGCAGGCGGCGCATCTCGGAGACGACCTTGTTGGCCGCCTCGGAGGCCTGACGTTCGTCGACTCCGTCGCGCGGCTCGTGCACGAACAGTACGTCGGCGTCGGAGCCGTAGCCCAGCTCGTGCCCGCCGAAACGTCCCATGCCGATGATCGCGAACCGGGTGGGCAGCGTCTCCCCCCAGCCGTCCCGGACCACGGCACGCAGGGTGCCCGCGAGGGTGGCGGCCGTCAGGTCGGACACCGCGCCGCCGACCCGGTCCGTGAGCGCGCCCCGGTCGGCCTCGACGGGCTGGGCCTCGGTGCCGTAGGAGCCGACGATGTCCGCGGCGGCCGTACGGAACAGCTCGCGGCGGCGGACACCGCGCGCGGCCGTGACCGCCTGCACCGCGCCGTCCGCGCGGCCGACCGCGGCGAGGATCTCCTGCTCCAGGTGGGCCCGGCCGCGGGGTTCGAGGCCGCCCCCGTCGCCGTCGCCGAGGAGCGCCACCGCCTCGGGCGCGCGCATCAGCAGGTCGGGGGCGAGCCGTCCGGCGGACAGCACGCGGGCCAGGTTCTCGGCCGCGGCGCCCTCGTCCCGCAGGAGCCGCAGGTACCAGGGGGTCTTGCCCAGCGCGTCCGACACCTTGCGGAAGTTGAGCAGTCCGGCGTCCGGGTCGGCGGAGTCCGCGAACCAGCCGAGGAGGACCGGCAGCAGCGTCCGCTGGATCGCGGCCTTGCGGGTGATGCCGGAGGCCAGTGCCTCCAGGTGCCGCAGGGCCGCCGCCGGGTCCGCGTACCCGAGCGCGACCAGCCGTTCCCGGGCCGCCTCGGGGCTCAGCCGGGCCTCCCCGGGGGCGAGTTGGGCGACGGCGTCGAGCAGTGGCCGGTAGAAGAGCTTCTCGTGCAGCCGTCGTACGACGCTGGTGTGCCGTTTCCACTCGCGGGTCAGCTCGGCCACCGGGTCGGCGCGCAGGCCGAGGGAGCGGCCGAGGCGGCGCAGATCGGCCTCGTCCTCGGGGACGAGGTGGGTGCGGCGCAGCCGGTAGAGCTGGATGCGGTGCTCCATGGAGCGCAGGAAGCGGTAGGCGTCGTCGAGCTGGACGGCGTCGCCGCGGCCGACGTAGCCGCCGGCGGCGAGGGCCTGGAGGGCGTTGAGGGTGGTGCCGCTGCGGAGGGAGGCGTCGGCGCGACCGTGCACCAGCTGGAGGAGCTGTACGGCGAATTCGACGTCCCTAAGGCCGCCCGGGCCGAGCTTCAGTTCGCGGTCGATCTCCGCGACCGGGATGTTCTCGACCACCCTCCGCCGCATCTTCTGCACGTCGGGGACGAAGTTCTCGCGCTCGGCGGCCTTCCAGACGAGGGGTTCGAGGGCTGCGACGTACTCCTCGCCGAGTTCGGCGTCGCCGGCCACCGGGCGGGCCTTGAGCAGCGCCTGGAACTCCCAGGTCTTGGCCCAGCGCTGGTAGTAGGCGAGGTGACTGCTGAGCGTGCGCACCAGCGGACCGTTTCTGCCCTCGGGGCGCAGATTGGCGTCCACCGGCCAGATCGATCCCTCGACGGTCGTCTCCGAGCAGATGCGCATCATGTGCGAGGCGAGCCTGGTGGCCGACCGCAGGGCCTTGCCCTCGTCGGCCCCGTCGACGGCCTCCCCCACGAAGATCACATCGACATCGGAGACGTAGTTGAGCTCGTGGCCGCCGCACTTGCCCATCGCGATGACGGCCAGCCGGCACAGCGCGGCGTCCTCGGGCGCGGCGGCGCGGGCAATGGCGAGCGCGGCGCGCAGGGTGGCGGTGGCGAGGTCGGCGAGTTCGGCGGCGGTCTCGGCGAGGTCGGTGGTGCCGCACACGTCGCGGGCGGCGATGGACAGCAGGCAGCGCCGGTAGGCGACGCGCAGGGAGACCGGGTCGGTGGCCTCCGCCAGGCCCCGCTCGAACTCCTCCACCCCGGGGTGGAGGTCGCTCGGTTCGTACATGACCAGCGCGTGCCAGTCGCCGGGGCGCCGGGCGAGGTGGTCGGCGAGCGCGGCGGAGGCGCCGAGGACGCCGAGCAGCCGGTCACGCAGCGGCTTGGCCGCTATCACCGTGTCGAGCAGTTCACGGCGGGCGGTGTGGCCGGACTGGGCCTCCAGCAGCCGTACGAGACCGTGCAGGGCGAGGTCCGGGTCGGCGGTCGCGCCCAGCGCGTCGAGCAGGATCGGGTCGTTCCTCAGCGGCGCGAGCTCCGCGCTGTCGAGCAGGCGCTCGGCGGCGGAGGGATCGGTGAAACCGTGCCGCAGCAGTCGCGTGAAGGTACTGCTTCTGCGCCCCGGCGCCGTCATCCCCGGCCTCCCGTCCGATCAAGGTCGTACGCGCCCGAGCCTAACCGGAGAGCTGGTGGGAAGCGCCGGGTCGGGTGGCGATGAGTTCCGCGGGCGCGGAGAGTCTGGACCGGGAAGGCATGGGAACGCGGGGTTACAGAGGCATGGAGGACGACCGATGAGCGAAAAGGAACCCGAGACCCGCCTGGACGCGCGCTACAGCGACGAGGCGGCCACACCGATCCCCTGGGCCGACGCCGAGGCGCTGATGGCCTCGGCCGAGCTGTTCTGGATCTCGACGGTACGGCCGGACGGACGGCCGCATGTGACACCGCTGCCGGCGGTCTGGGCGCACGGCGCGCTGCACTTCTGCACGGGCCCCGAGGAGCGCAAGGCGAAGAACCTCGCGCACAATCCGCACGTCGTGCTGACGACCGGCACCAACATCTGGGACAAGGGCTACGACCTGGTGGTCGAGGGCGAGGCGGTGCGCGTGTCGGACAACGGGAGGCTGCGCGAGCTGGCCGCCGGGTGGGAGGCGAAGTACGGCGATTTCTGGCGCTTCGAGGTACGGGAGGGGTATTTCCACCACGGCTCGGGGCACGCCGTCGTCTATGCGGTGGCGCCGCGCACGGTTTTCGGCTTCGGTAAAGGGGAGCCGTTCAGCCAGACGCGGTGGCGGTTCTGACGTCTGGCATCCGACCTCGAGCTCGAGCTCGACGAGGGAGTCACGCATGGACATGAGCCTCGAAGTGGTGTTGCTGCCGGTCTCCGACGTGGACCGGGCCAAGGAGTTCTACCGGGACAAGGTCGGTTTCCATGTGGATCTCGACGACGAGGTGATGCCGGGGGTGCGGATCGTGCAGCTGACCCCGCCCGGCTCCGGCTGTTCCATCGCCATCGCCGACGGGCTGGAGGTCCCGACGGGGATGCCGCGGCCGGGGACGTACCACGGACTGCAGCTGGTCGTCACGGACGCGAAGGCGGCCTACGAGGAGCTGACCGGGCGCGGCCTCGACATCAGCGAGCCGCAGCAGTTCGCTCCGCAGGACGGCGCGACCTTCATGTACTTCAAGGACCCGGACGGCAACGGCTGGGCGGTCCAGGAATACCGTCGCCGGGCCACGGAGCCGCTGCACCAGCTGCTGGCGGACTTGGCGGCTCGGCAGGGGTAGCCGGGACCGGAGGCCGGTCCCGGGTACGGCAGGCGCCGGAGTGGCGGGGCAGTGCCGGGACCGGTCCCCGAGGTGGGCCCTTACTCTGCCGGGCATGCGAAGCACACCGTTGCTGTGTACCGCGATCCTCGCGGCCGCCGTGGCCGTCTCCGCCTGCGGCACCTCCCAGGAGTCGGCGTCTGGACCACGCGTCTCCTCGTCCCCGGCCCGCTCGCCCTCCGCGCCGCCCTCCTCGGCCGCCGCCTCCTCCGCCTCGGCCTCGGCCTCCGCCGAGTCGCGGGCCGACTTCTGCCTTCGCCTGAATACGTTCTCCGCAGCTGCCGGCCCGGTCTTCGACCTGGCAGCCTTCGACCTCGCGACCGGCGAAACGCCAAAGAAGCGGGACGGCGTGATCACTTCCGTCAATGCCATGGCGTTGACGGGCACCCAGCTGCTGGACCAGGTACCGGCCAACTTGAACGACGACCTGCGCACGGTCGTCCTGGCGGCGGCCGAGGCGAAAAGGGAGCTGGCCACCGACGCGCCGGCCGCTGATGCCGTCGACGGCCTGCTCACCGAGAAGGTGTCGGCGGCACGGGAGGCGGTCACCGCCTACCGGGGGCCTTGTTGAACCATGCGCGGGAGGCCCCCGGCACTGTGCGGTGGTGCCTGCGCCCATGACGTGCGCAGGATGGAGTGAAGGACGAAACGAGGAGGCGGGGCCATGACCACCGCCGAAGGAATCTTTGAGCCGAAGGTCGAGCCGTACCGGGTCGCACCCGAGACCTATGTCATCCCGCAGCTGCTGGAGGCGCCGCCGGTCGGGATGTTCTACGTCAACTCCATGGTCATCACCGGCAGCGAGCCCGTGCTCGTCGACACCGGTGCGCCGTCGAACCGGCAGCAGTGGCTGGATCACGCCTGGAACCTCGTCGATCCGGCTGACGTGCGGTGGGTCTTCCTGACCCACGACGACCACGACCACGCGGGTAACGTCCGCGAGGTCATGGCCACCTGCCCGAACGCCACCCTGGTCACGACCTGGTTCTCGATGGCCCGCTACGCCATCGACACCGAGGAGTTCTGGATGCCGTTCAACCGCTCCCGCTGGGTGCGCGACGGCGAGAGCTTCACCGCCGGGGACCGCACGCTCCTCGCGATCAGGCCGCCGTTCTTCGACAACCCGACCACGCGCGGGCTGTTCGACCCCACGACGCGGGTCTACTGGGCGGCCGACACCTTCGCCACAGCCCTCCCCCACCCCGCCGAGAACGCCGCCGACCTGGACCGGACGGCCTGGCGCGAAGGCATGCTCCTGGGCAACCGGCTGAACCACCCATGGCATCTGTGGCTGGACGCCGGGAAGTTCAACAAGCACGTGGACCGCGTCCAGGACCTCGACATCGACACCGCGGCGTCCTGCCACGGCCCCGCGATCCACCGCGATCTGATCGACGAGGCGTTCGAACTCATCCGCAAGGTCCCGGAGCTGCCGTACTGGGAGGAGCCGGGGCAGGACTTCCTGGAGGGAATCATCGCGGCCACGGCGAAGCCGGTGGTGCCGTAACGGGACAAGGCCGACGGCAGGTTCTCGGTACGGCACCGTCCAACCGGCAAGGTCAGCCACCCAGCGCGTCCATCAGGTGGTCGTCCAGGTCGGCCACCCAATCCTCCCGCCGCCACGGCCGCAGCTCCCGCCGAGCCTGCCGCAGGCGTAGCGCAGGCACTCGCCCGCCCGTGGTGGACGCCGCAGCCACGCACTGGTGCAGCAGCTCCGCCGCGGCGCGCGGCTCGCCGAGCCGGATCCGGGCGAGCGCCTGATCGGTGGTGACGATCGCCCGCTGGACCTGCTCGCGAGGCGCCGACAGCACCTCCGCGGATCGCTCGAACCGGTCGTGCGCCGCTGCCGAGTCGCCGACGTACAGCTCGCACACGCCCTCGAAACCCCGGAGGTGTGCGCTCGAGCAGCCGGTCGGGGCGGGCTCATCGGCACGGCCCACCTCGATGTCGTACCAGGCGAGGCCCAATGCGGTCTGTGCCTGTTGGTCGTGCCCGGCCCGGGCCGCGAACTCCGCTTGCAGGGCATGTGCGCGGGCCCGCACCAGCGAGCTCTCTCCGGTCCGCGCCACATGGACCGCCTGGTCGACGAGACGCCGCGCTTCGACGAGCCTCTGTGCGGAATAGAGGGTGACGAGGGCGTGGCTCATGTGGACGCCGGCCTGCAGCCATGGCTGCGCCAACAGCCTTGCGTGCCGGGTGGCGTCCGCGTACAGGGCATGGGAGACGGTGTCGTCCCGGGTCTCGAACGCCAACCGCCCGGCCAGCATGAACGCGGATACGGCAGCCTCCCGCAGCCGAGGCAGGAGCGGCTCGGGAACGGGCCCCGCAAGCAAGCGCCGCGCGGCATCGACTGCGGGAGAAAGCAGGAGCCGGAGGCGCGTCATCGGCAGACTTCCGACCTGGGCGTTGACATCCGAGACGACCGAGGAGAGCCCGCTGATGGTGAGTTCGTCCGTCTGCGACGGGTCCGCAAGGGCGGCGGCGAGGCCGGCCTGCGTTCCGGGAGCGAGCAATGCGAGCATCCCGCCGCCGACGTCGGTCGCGGCACGCAGGACGAAGGTACGCAGCTCCGCTGTCCGCCGTTCGCTCTCCCCGAGCAGGCCGAGCACGTGCAGATACTCGGCGAAGTCGCTTCCGACGCCGAGCTGGAGTTCCCCTGCTGGGGTCCGGGCGTACAGGTGGGCGAGCAGCAACTGGTACCGCTCGTCCGGCATCACGGGCTTGGTCGACTCCCAGCGCGCGACGGACCGCTGGACGCTGGCGAGCGAGGGAAGAGAAGGCTGATGCAGATCCTCGGCGAGCGCGACGAGCGCCCGGGCGAGGCCGGCCGGCGACAGCCCGCGCCGTTTCCTCAGGCGCTTGAGCGCCGCTGCCCCCGCACCTCTGAACTGATCGCTCCCGAGGTGGAAGAGCTCACCCGCCGACTGCCGCACGACGACGACCCCCGCGGCTGCGCCATCGTCCGCGTCGGCGAGGCGCGGCTCAGGCTACGAGCGGAAACGACGTACGGGTACCGATGGACGCCGCCCATGCCCGAGGTCTGGCACGTTCTCTGAACGCCTTGTGCAACCACTACGTGGCTCTGAGGAATCGGTGCTCAGACGGCGACGAGCATGTCGCCTGGGAGGATCGGGAGTTGGCCCCATACGTGCGAATGCTGTACCACTGCTCGGGGTGTGGGACCTGCCGAGGCGTGAACGAGGCCGGCGAAGCCACGTCCAAGTGCACGATCGCCGACCGGCTCTACGAGGAGTAAAGGAACGGGGATCTGTCGTGAGGTTCTGCGGACGCTGCGACCGGCCGATCCGGGACGACGAGCCGTACACGACGTACGACATTCCTGGGGCCTCCCTGGCAGGCACGACTGTTTATCTGCACGCAGCTGTGCACGAGGGTGGCGACCCAGACCTTCCCGGCACCCTTGTACCGTCGGCGGTAGCTGCGGCCCCGCCGCCAGCCCATTAGCGCCCCCGGCGGTGGCGGGCAGGGCGGCCACGCAACTGGTCGCCCGCTACCGCGCCGGACTCCACCTCGCCTCACTCATTCTCTGGCTCCGCGCACCCCGACGTGATCAATTGCCAGTCGGGACACAGGCCGCCGGCTTGCGCACCATGAACACGTCCACCGCATCCTCGGTCTCGACTGTGAACCCGTGCCGCTCGTACAGCCGTCGGGCCGGACTGCCCTGCAGCACGTTCAACCGGACAGGGACGCCACTGCGATCACACCGCTCCAGCAGCTCGCGCAGCACGCCCGAACCGATACCGCTGCCCTGAAGATGCGGGGCCAGGTAGAAGTGCTCCAGCCAGTGAGCGTCCTCGGCCCGGCGCAGCGCCACGCAGCCGGCGAACGCGCCGCCAACCTCGATGACCCAGGTGTGCGCCGGTTCGAACCCGTCCCGCAGCCGCTGCCGCACGCGCTCCTCGTCATACCGCCCGAGCCGTTCCAGATCCGCCCGCAGCACCACGGCACGCAGCTCTGCCACTGCCGCGACGTCCGACACCGACGCCGGCCGAATACCCCAGTCCACCATGATCGCCACGCTATCGCTCCGCCGCTGGACGGCCCGGAGAGGCCCAGCGCCAGTGAGACACCATGGGGCCAACGACAGCTCGAACCGGTCACCTCGGACCGGTACTCCTCCCACTCCTGCCGCTTGTTCCGCAGGAAGTGACGTCGGCCCGGAGCGACCTCACACGATCGACTTGGCAGCGTCGAATATCTGCATCAAATCCACTTACGACCTCGTGCACGGTTGGCCGTGGCGTCGAGGGTTGCGGTTGCTGACAGTGTTCACGTTGAAAGCCGCGGGCGAGAGCGGCAGTCTCTTTGGTCAGCGTCGTACCCGATGCCGCCGGCCCGCTGACGTTGGTCGATTCCCCTCGGGCGGTGCCGCTCCTGGGATAAGATCACGCCGGCTGTTGATCGTCGCGGTCGCCGTCGTACCGAAGAGGGAGCCATGTGGCGAACGCTGGCCAGCGCGGTGGCCGGGTTGCTCGTGCTGTTCGTCGGCAGTCTTGCCTTCAACGCGGCGTCTGGGCAGAGCCGCTGGCCGGGGCCGCTCGACTTTGTGCGTGTCCACCCGTGGGTGGTGCTCCTGATCCTGATACCCATGTCGTTGATCGGGCTGTGGCAGGCGCCGCGCCGCGACCGTACGCAGGGGCCGCGCCGGGACCGTGTGCAGGACCCGCTCGCGCCCGTGGCGTACCGGCTGCCGCCGCGCAACACCAACTTCACCGGCCGCGACGCCACGCTGCGGGAGTTGCGGAAGCGCCTCACCTCGGGGAACGACGTCGCGATGCTGGTCGTGCACGGGCTGGGTGGCGTCGGCAAGACTCAGCTCGCGGTCGAGTACGCCTACCGGTACATGTCGAAGTACCGGTTCGTCGCGTTCGTGGACGCCGAGCAATCCGATCTGGTGGCGTCGCAGTTCGTGTCGCTGGCCAGGGAGCTGGGGCTGGCGGACGTGAGCTCCGACCAGGTCATCCCACGGGTGTACGGCAAGTTGCTGGACCGCAGGCCCTGGCTGATCATCTTCGACAACGGAGAGAAACCGGGCACGCTCACGCACGCGCTGCCGTCGGGCGGCCTGGCGAGCAACGGCCATGTCATCGTCACGACCAGGGTGAGTGGCTGGTCGAGCAGAGGCGGCGTCATCGACCTGGATGTGTTCACCAGGCGAGAGTCGGTGGAGCTGCTGGTCCGGCGGGTGCCCGGCATCACCGCGGCGGTGGCGGACCGGATCGCCGAGCAACTGGGGGACCTGCCCCTGGCGTTGGAGCAGGCGGCCGGGTACATGGGCTACAACCACACAGCGCCCGAGGAGTACCTGACGCTGCTGACGACGCGGCTGGAGGACATGATCGCGCGGGGCGAGCTGGCCGACCGGCCTGCGGTGGTGGTCGCGACGCTGTGGCAGCTCAGTGTGCGAAGGCTGGAGACGGACCAGCCCCAGGCGGTGAGGCTGCTGGAGCTGTGTGCCCTGCTGGCGCCGGAGCCGATCCCGCTGGACCTGTTCACCGGCAGCCCCGAGATGCTGAACGGAGCCGCAGCCGACCCGCTGGCGTGGGACACGACGGTCGGCGCCCTGGCTGGTCTGGGGCTCGCGAGGCGCGGGGACGCGTCCCTGGTGCTGCACCGGCTGGTTCAGGCCGCCATCCGGGCCGCGATGCCGGACGAGGTGCACACTGACGCTCGGGTCCAGCTGTGTCGTGCGCTGCTCGCGACTGTGCCGCACGACATCCACGGTGACCCGGATGCCGGGCCGCGGTGGCAGGAACTGCTCCCGCACGTCATTGCGGTGACCAAGGACGATCCACCGGCCGAGTGCGCCGCGGAGACGGCGGTGCTGCTGAGGCTGGCGTCGGAGTTCCTCCTCCGGATCGGGGATCCCTCGCTGGCGCTGCCCCTGTGTGAACGTGCCCTCGCGATCGACGAGTCGCTCGAGGGCCGGGATGCGGAGGCCGGCTTCGACCTGATCACCCTGGCGCAGATCCACAAGGACCTCGGCGCGTCGGAGAGGGCACGCCCGCTGGCGGAGCGCGCGCTGCGCCTGCACGAGTCCAGCCTGCCGGCGGACAGTCCCGCCATCGCGACGGACCTGGCCACGCTCGCGCGGATACTGTGCCTTCTCGGTGAACACCGGGCGGCGCGGCCACTGGCCGAGCGGGCGCTGCAGATCGACGAGGCGGCGTACGGGCCGGACGACCCGTACGTGAGCTTCGACCTGATAGCCCTGGCGAACGTCCACGTTGACCTCGGCGACCACGCCACGGCCGTGCCGCTGATCTCGCGGGCGCTGCGGATCCGCGAGGCCAGATACGCGCCGGACCACCTGTACATCGGGTACGTCCTGCTGTTCAAGGCACGAGTCCTGCACACGTTGAACGACCCGACCGCGGCGGACCTCGCGCGCCGGGGTGCACAGATCCTGCAGACCCAACTGGGCAAGACCCACCCCAAGACCGAGGATGCGTTCGCTCTGGTCAACCGTCTACGTTGACGACGCCGTCTCAGTTGCCGACGAGTTCATCAGCGACGCTCGTCGGGCACGGCCCGGCAAAGCCCCGTCACACCGACTCCCGCCACCCGTTCGTGATCGGCAGCCGCCGGTCCTTGCCGAACCCCTTCGCCGAGATCTTCGTACCCGGCGGATACTGCCGCCGCTTGTACTCCGCCGTGTCCACCATGCGCAGCGTCTTCGTGACCAGCTCATGGTCGTAACCGGCCGCGACGATCTCGTCAGCGCCCTTGTCCCGGTCGACGTACAGCTCGAGGATCGCGTCCAGCACCGGATAGTCCGGCAGCGAGTCCGTGTCGACCTGCCCCGGCCGCAGTTCCGCGCTCGGTGGCTTGGTGATCGAGTTCTCCGGGATCGGCGGGGTCTGGCCCCGCTCCCGCGCCGCCTTGTTGCGCCAGTTCGCCAGCCGGAAGATCCACGTCTTGTACACGTCCTTGATGGGCCCGTACGCGCCCACCGAGTCGCCGTACAGCGTCGAGTACCCCACCGCCAGCTCCGACTTGTTGCCGGGCGCGAGCACGATGTGGCCCTCCTGGTTGGAGATCGCCATCAGGAGTGTGCCGCGGAGGCGGGACTGGAGGTTCTCCTCCGCCAGCCCGGTCAGGCCCACCGACCCCATGTACGCATCGAACATCGGCTCGATCGGCACCGTGCGGAAGTTCAGCCCCGTACGACGGGCCAGCTCCGCCGCGTCTCCCTTCGAGTGCTCGGAGGAGTACTTCGACGGCATCGACACGCCGTACACGTTCCGCGCGCCCACCGCGTCGCACGCGATCGCCGCGACCAGCGCCGAGTCGATACCGCCCGACAGGCCGATCAGGACCGACTTGAAGCCGTTCTTGGTGACGTACGCCCGCAGGCCCACGACCAGCGCCGAGTAGACCTCCTCGTCGTCGTCGAGGCGGTCGGCGTAGCCGCCGGTCAGCTCCGGCTCGTAGGCCGGGAGCGGCTCCTCGGAGAGCACCACCCGGTCGATACGCAGACCGTCGTCCACGACACCGGTCGGTGCGTTCGCCGAGGCAGCGGGCAGGTCCAGGTCCAGGACCACACACCCCTCCGCGAACTGCGGCGCCCGCGCGAGCACCTCGCCGTCGCGGTCGACCACGATCGAGTCGCCGTCGAAGACCAGCTCGTCCTGCCCGCCGATCATGGCGAGGTAGGCGGTGGTGCAGCCGGCCTCCTGGGCCCGCTTGCGGACCAGTTCCAGGCGGGTGTCGTCCTTGTCGCGCTCGTACGGCGAGGCGTTGACGGAGAGCAGCAGCCCGGCCTCGGCGGAGCGCGCGGCCGGGACCCGGCCGCCGTCCTGCCAGAGGTCCTCGCAGATGGCCAGAGCCACGTCGACGCCGTGCACCCGCACCACCGGCATGGTGTCGCCGGGCACGAAGTAGCGGAACTCGTCGAAGACGCCGTAGTTGGGCAGGTGGTGCTTGGCGAAGGCCAGGACCACCTCACCGCCGTACAGCACCGCCGCCGCGTTCCGCGGCGCGCCGGGCGGCTGGCCGAACCTCGGCTGGGCGGTCTCCGAGCGGTCGAGGTAGCCGACGATCACCGGCAGCTCCCCGAAGCCCTCGTCGGCGAGCCGGCCGGCGAGGCCGCGCAGGGCCACGCGGGACGCCTCCACGAAGGACGAGCGCAGGGCCAGGTCCTCCACGGGATACCCGGTCAGCGCCATCTCCGGGAACGCCACGAGGTGCGCTCCCTGCTCGGCTGAGTGCCGGGTCCAGCGGAGGATCGTCTCGGTGTTCCCGGCGAGGTCACCGACGCGTGAGTCGATCTGGTTCAGGGCGAGACGTAGTTGAGGCACGGGCCCAGTGTAATCGTCAGTACGACGCGATGGGGTGGCGCGGAGTGTGGGCCACCCCACGCGCGCGTGCCCGAGGACGCCTAGCACAACCCGCCCGAAACCGTCGCCGTTCCGCTCGAACCCGGACGGCCCGCCCACCCCCTGCACTACGACTGACCCCGGAACACCGCACCTGGGGGACCCATGAGCAACTGGCCGCTGATCGCCGTCGCCTTCACCGCCGCCGCGACGAGCAACCTGGCCTTCGCCCTCGCCCGCCGCCACCGGCTCCGGCAAAGGGCGCGCGCACGAGAGCGCCCGCTCCCCGACGAACGCCGTCGGGAAGCCGGCGCACCGTGCCGGACCGTTGTCAGCGCCGGCGGTACGACTCCACGTAACCGCCCGCGGGCGTACCCACGCCGGTGACGTCGTCGTAGCCCTTCACGGCCTTCAGTGAGCTGTCCTGGCCGAGGGTGCGGACGGAGGTGAGCAGGCCCCCGGACGCGTCGAAGCTGTTGGCGTAGTCGACGCGTGCCACGGCGAGTCCGGAGCCCGTCGGGTCGTCCGTGACGTCGTGGTACGCCTTCGAGCCGTACTTCGCGTAGATCGCCGGGTCGGCGAACCCGATCGCCTTGCCGCCGCGCGCCTGCTGCGCGAGGGCCTGGACGGCCGCGATCACCGGAGCGGCCAGCGAGGTGCCGCCGATGCGGTACTCGCTGTACTGCTGCGACCCGTCCGGGAAGGTCTGCGTCTGACCGACCTTGAAGCCGGTGTTCGGGTCGGCGATCGCCGCGATGTCCGGGACGACGCGGTTGCCGGCGGCGCTGTAGGCCTGGGCGAGCGAGTCCGGGACGACGCCCTTCTGGTACGAGGGCTCGGCGACCGTCCTGCTGGTGCCACCGCCCGCGCCCGAGGTGAACGCGCCGGGGAAGTCCACCCAGCTCTTGCCGTCGGCCGACAGGTCGGCCTTCTCGGTGCCCCAGCCGGTCTCCCACAGGTACGTGTCGTCCTTGCCGACGGCCAGCGAGGTGCCGCCGACCGCGGTCACCCAGGCCGAGTCGGCCGGGGTGTCGACCTGCTTGGTCCCGGTGTTCGCGACCTCGTCGCCGTCGTCGCCGGAGGAGAAGTAGAAGCCGATGCCCTCGACCGCGCCGAACTGGAAGACCTGGTCGTAGGCGGCCGCCAGGTCCGGCGTCTGGTTGGCCTCGATGTCGCCCCACGAGTTGGAGACGATGTCGGCCAGGTGGTTGTCGACGATGCTGCCGAGCGAGTCGAGCAGGTCGTCGTCGTTGCAGGAGGCGGCGCCGACGTACGTGATGTCCGCGGCCGGCGCGACCGCGTGCACGGCCTCCACGTCGAGGGTCTCCTCGCCGTACCAGCCCGAGGCCGAGCACTCCTTGGTGTGGGCGTACTTCTCGGGCAGCACCTGGCGCAGCTGCCCGCCGGCATAGGCCGCGTCGCCGTGCTTCTTCGCGTAGGTGGCCGCGTCGTAGGCGATGGTCGGCGAGGCGTACGCGTCGGTGATGGCGACCCGCACCCCCTTGCCCGTGTACGAGCCCGCGCCGTACGCGGCCCGCAGCTGCTTGCCCGTGTAGCCCTCGACGGCGTACGGGATCTTCCCGCCGTAGGCGTCCGGCAGTGTGGTGGCGACGTTCGAGCCGTAGTACGACGAGAACGGCCCGGCGTTCTTGAACACCGTGTCCGGCGGCGGCAGTCGGTCGTCGTGGCTCGCCTTGTGCGGGGCGTTGTCCAGGCCGGTGACGGTCAGGACGGCGCCGTTCAGGTTCTCCGGCGCGGAGGCGGTCCTGGACGGGGCGCGGTAGGTCTCGGCGCCCTTGGCGTAGTTGTGCAGCTGGGTGCCGAAGGCCTGCTCGGCGGCGGCCACGTCACCGGAGACGGAGACGTAGTGCCGCGTGACCCCGGTGACCTTCAGGCCGGCCGAGGTCAGCCAGGCCCGTACCGCGGCGACCTGCGCCTTCGTCGCGCCGAAGCGGGCCTGCGCCTGCTTCGCGCTCAGGTACTCGCCGTACGAGGCCGAGGACGGGTCGGACACCGCCTTGGCGTACCGGGCGAGGCCGGCCGCGTCCCGGCCGGCGAGGTAGACGCGGGCGGAGACCTGGGCGCCGTCGGAGGCCGTGCCCTTGTCCGCCTTGGCCGTGGCCCACGCGGGTTTGGTGCCGGCGAGCAGGTCCCGGACCGGGTGGTCGGCGGCGTGCGCCACGGGTATGCCAAGGGCCAGCGCACCGGCGAGCACGGGCAGTGTCGCTGCCACGCCGACCCCGGCGCGCATCTTGGCGCGGTTGGATCTCAAAGGAACCCCCTGTGCGGTTCGACGCGAGTGGATCACTCGACAGGTGTCACTCTCGCGATGAACCGTTCACGCCAGGGGAAACCGGAGGCCAAGAAGACGCCTCGAAGGCCAAGAAGAAGCCAAGGAGGCGCTGCCCAGGGCGATTTGAGGCTTACGCCCTGCGAACTGCTCGCGTCCCAGGAATTACCCGCTCCCTACGAACGCGGCTTCGCGCCCCGCTCCTTGAGCATCCCCGCCATCAGGTCGATCTCCGACCGCTGCCCCTCGACCATGCCCTGCGCCAACCGCTTCTCCACGCCGACCGTGCACTTGTCCACACAGCCCTCGGCCATGTGGATACCGCCCTTGTGATGGACCGTCATCAGCTGGAGATAGAAGGCCTCGGCCTGCTTGCCCTGAAGCGAATCCAGCTTCTTCATCTCGCTGTTGGTCGCCATGCCCGGCATCAGCGCCCCGTCCTTGCCGGAGGCCATGTCGCCCATGCCCATCCAGGTCATCGGCGGGTCGGCGGACACCTTCGGCAGGCCCCACAGATCCAGCCAGCCCAGCAGCATGCCGCGCTGGTTGGCCTGCGTCTGCGCGACGTCGTACGCCAGGCGCCGCACTTCCTCGTCGTCGGTGCGGTCGCGCACGATGTACGACATCTCCACGGCCTGCTGGTGGTGCACCGCCATGTCCCGCGCGAACCCGGCGTCCGCGGAGTCGGCGGCGGGAGTCTCACTCGAACCGCCGTCCTCGGCCACGGCATAAGTGATCGCGCCGGCCGCCACGAGCACTCCGGCCACGGCGACGGCCACTCCGGCGGGCGACCTCACTGCGAAAGACCTCCCGTGCACGCGGCACCCTTCTCCGGCGTCTGCTCGCCCTGCACGAACTTCTCGAAGAACTTGTCGACGTTCGGGTCGTCGGCACTCGTCACCGTGCGCTGGTGCCCCCACGCGGTCAGCATGATCGGGTCGGCCTGCTTCTCGTTCGGGCTCATCAGCGTGTACGGCGTCTTCTTCACCTTCGCCGCCAGCGCGTCCACGTCCGCCTTCGGGGCCTTGCTGGTGTACGTCACCCACACCGCGCCGTGCTCCAGGGAGTGCACGGCGTTCATGTTGTTGATCTCCTTGGTGTAGACGTCACCGTTGCAGTTCATCCAGACCTGGTGGTGATCGCCGCCGACCGGGGGCTCGGTCGGGTACTTCACGGTCTTGGTCACGTGGGTCTGGCTCAGCTTGCCCTTCCACGTCTTCACTCCGTCCGCGCCGGTGGTGAAGCTCCCCGCGCTCTGGGCCGCCGTGCTGCCGTCGTCGGACTGCGACTGGACCAGGACGACACCGCCGACCACGAGGCCGACGACGACCGTCACGCTGGCCGCGATGGTGAGCACCCGGTTGCGGCGCTCCCGCGCGCGCTCGGCGCGCCGCATCTCCTCTATTCGCGCCTTGCGCTCGGCGCTGCTGCTTTTCTTGGCGGAACCCATGAGGTGTGTCCTTTGAGCAAAGAGGGCCGGTCGGGTCTGCTGATCGTAATGCGGGAGGAGGGGCCTCTCGTAGGGAGGGCTCAGGAATGGCCGAAGTTACGACGTCCCGCACGGGCAGGTTCCCGGCCTCCCGGCATTACGGATGTCAGTCCGAGCAGGCAAGATGGGCTCAGAGCTGTACACCTACCGTACGCGAGGCGTTCGCACGGAGGTCGGCCGCACGATCAAGGTGCGCAACGCGCATGAAATGGTGTTGTGGTGGGATGCTCAGGTGCCCGACCGCCTCCTGTGGTACGGGAGACAGGCGGCCTGACCAGCAAGGATGGGGAAGCGGAAGATGGACAAGCAGCAGGAGTTCGTGCTCCGGACGTTGGAGGAGCGTGACATCCGGTTCGTACGGCTGTGGTTCACGGACGTGCTGGGCTTCCTCAAGTCCGTGGCCGTGGCCCCGGCCGAGCTCGAACAGGCCTTCGATGAAGGCATCGGTTTCGACGGCTCCGCGATCGAGGGCTTCGCCCGCGTATACGAGTCGGACATGATCGCCAAGCCGGACCCGTCGACCTTCCAGATCCTGCCGTGGCGTGCGGAGGCCCCCGGCACAGCCCGTATGTTCTGCGACATCCTCATGCCGGACGGCTCCCCGTCCTTCGCCGACCCGCGCTATGTGCTGAAGCGGGCCCTGGCCCGCACCTCCGACCTGGGCTTCACCTTCTACACCCACCCGGAGATCGAGTTCTTCCTGCTCAAGGACAGGCCCCTCGACGGCTCCCGGCCCACCCCGGCCGACAACTCCGGCTACTTCGACCACACCCCGCAGAACATCGGCATGGACTTCCGCCGCCAGGCGATCACCATGCTGGAGTCGATGGGCATCTCGGTCGAGTTCTCCCACCACGAGGGCGCCCCCGGCCAGCAGGAGATCGACCTCCGCTACGCCGACGCGCTCTCCACGGCCGACAACATCATGACGTTCCGCCTGGTCATGAAGCAGGTGGCGCTGGAGCAGGGCGTCCAGGCGACCTTCATGCCGAAGCCGTTCTCCGAGCACCCGGGCAGCGGCATGCACACGCACCTCTCGCTCTTCGAGGGCGACCGGAACGCGTTCTACGAGTCCGGCGCGGAGTACCAGCTCTCCAAGGTCGGCCGCTCCTTCATCGCGGGCCTGCTCAAGCACGCGGCGGAGATCGCCGCCGTCACCAACCAGTGGGTCAACTCCTACAAGCGCATCTGGGGCGGCACGGAGCGCACCGCCGGCGCCGGCGGCGAGGCCCCCTCGTACATCTGCTGGGGCCACAACAACCGCTCGGCCCTGGTCCGCGTCCCGATGTACAAGCCCGGCAAGACCGGCTCGGCCCGCATCGAGGTCCGCTCGATCGACTCCGGCGCGAACCCGTACCTGGCCTACGCCGTCCTGCTGGCCGCCGGCCTCAAGGGCATCGAGGAGGGCTACGAGCTCCCGCCGGGCGCCGAGGACGACGTGTGGGCCCTCTCCGACGCCGAGCGCCGCGCGATGGGCATCGAGCCGCTGCCGCAGAACCTGGGCGAGGCGCTGACACTGATGGAGCGCAGCGACCTGGTCGCGGAGACGCTGGGCGAGCACGTCTTCGACTTCTTTTTGCGGAACAAGCGGCAGGAGTGGGAGGAGTACCGGTCCGAGGTGACGGCGTTCGAGCTGCGGAAGAGTCTGCCGGTGCTGTAGGGGCAGGTCAGAGCCTTTCATCCGGCGAGATCACCGCCATATCCCTGTGGTACACATCCTGTACCATAGGGATATGGCCCTGAAGCGCACCAATGTCTACGCCGACGACAGCGACCTCGCACTGATCAAGGAAGCGGCCGCCCGTCTCGGCGTCTCCGAGGCCGAGATAATCCGCGAGGGCCTCCACCGCATCGCATTGGCGCATCGCGTCTGGGACGAGCCCTTCGTCTCCGACGAGGAGACCTTCGACCTCGGAGGGCCTGTCACCGGGGACGACGTTCGGACCGCGGTGACCGAGGGCTACGAGGCGCGGGAACGCCGGAACGGAGGGCACGCGGCGTGATCGCCGTCGCCGACACCTCCGGAATCCTCACGCTCTTCAACCGCTCCGACCCCGACCACCAAGCTGCCAGGAAGGCCGCGGACCAGTGCGGCTTCCTCGTCGCCACGCCTCTGGCGCTGACCGAGGTGCACCAGGTGGCCAGCAGCCGCGCCGGACGCGCCGCGGCCGACGGAATCCTCCGGTCCCTCACGGCGCGGGTACGGCAGATGCGGTTGATTCTGGCCCCGCCCACACCGGAGATCCTCGACACCGCGCTGTCCGTACGAGCACGCTACGCAGCGCTCGACCTCGACCTGGTGGACGCGGTGAACGTGGCGCTTGCCGCCGAGTACAGCACGGATGCCGTCCTCACCCGGGACCTCCGCGACTTCCGCACCGTCCGCCCGCTGGGTGGCAGGCACACCCACTTCCGGATCCTCCCCGACGATCTCTGACCAGGTGCACGGCCGGCACCGTGAACGCCGTCAACAGGGCACGCGGGTAAGCGGATATCTTCGGCGGCGTAGAGCGCCGGCGCCAGGACCGTTCCCGGCGCCGGCGCCCCTCAGGACTGCAGCGTCTCCGACCGCTGAGGCACATGCGTCGCGACAACCCTCTTCCGCGCCCCCTGCGGAGCAACCCGCCGCCGGTCCACCACAGCCGCCGCAGCAGCGACTCCGAGACCGAGCACCGCCAGGCCCGCACCGGCGACCGCCGGGGACGTCGCGCCGAAGCCCGTCGCCAGCGCGAGGCCCCCGATCCACGCACCTCCCGCGTTCGCCAGGTTGAACGCGGCCTGGTTGGCGGAGGAGGCCAGGGACGGGGCCGCCGACGCCTTTTCCATGACCATCAGCTGGAGCGGGGAGCCGGTGACGAAGGCCGCCGTGCCGAGGAGTATCACCGCTGCCGCCGCGGTCCACTGCGTGTTCATCAGGACCGGGAACAACGCCAGCACCGCCACCAGCGACGTCAGACCGCCGAACAGCGTGCCCCGCAGGGAGTGGTCGGCCAGGCGGCCGCCGAGCAGGTTGCCCGCCGTGGCGCCGACGCCGAACAGCGCCAGCAGCAGCGTCACGCTGGAGCCGGCGTAGCCGGCGGCGTCGGTGAGCATCGGCGTGATGTAGCTGTAGGCCGCGAAGAGCGCGCCGAAGCCCGCGACCGTCGTGCCGAGGGCCAGCCAGACCGGGAGGGAGCGCAGGGCGGCCAGTTCGCCGCGGACGCCCGTGGCGGGGGCGTGCGTGTGGTCGTGCGGGATCAGCAGCGCCAGCGACGCCATCGCCGCCAGGCCGATCGCGCTGACGCCGAGGAAGGTCGCCCGCCAGCCCAGGTGCTGCCCCATGAGGGTGGCCACCGGGACTCCCACGACGTTGGCGACCGTCAGGCCGAGGAACATCAGGGAGACGGAGCGGGCCTTGCGCTCCGGCGCCACCATGGTCGTGGCGACCACGGCGCCCACGCCGAAGAAGGCGCCGTGCGGAAGGCCGCTGAGGAAGCGGGCCGCCAGCAGCCAGTCGTGGTCAGGGGCGAGGGCCGACAGCGCGTTGCCCGCGACGAAGAGGGCCATCAGGCCGATCAGGACCTTGCGGCGGGACATGCGCGCGGTGACCGCCGCGAGCAGCGGGGCGCCGATCACCACACCCAGCGCGTACGCCGAGACCAGATGACCGGCGATGGGGATCGAGATGTGCAGGTCGTCCGCGACGTCGGGCAGCAAGCCCATCATCACGAACTCGGTCGTACCGATGCCGAAGGCGCCCACGGCGAGGGCGAGCAGGGCCAGGGGCATGAAGGGACCTGTGCCTTTCAAGGGAGAGCGGAGTTCCGTACCAGAGTATGTTCAAGTACGGAACAAAGGCTCACCGGCCCTGTATTCCAGTGACAGCGGGGATTACGACGACGTGGCGACGTTCACACGCGCGGCCACCGGCAAGTGGTCGCTGCTGGTCTGCGGCAGCGTCCAAGAGCTCTCCGGCTCGATCCCCTTCACCATGATCTGGTCGATCCGCGCCATCGGGAACGAGGCCGGCCAGCTGAACCCGAAGCCGCTGCCCGCCGCGCCCTGCGTGGAGCGCATCTGGGCGGTGACGGCGTTGAGCGCGCGGTCGTTCATCGTGCCGTTCAGGTCGCCGAGCAGCACGACCCTGGTCAGCTTCTCGTCGCCGATGGCCTCGCCGAGGGCGTTCGCGCTCGTGTCGCGCTGCCGGGCCGTGAAACCGGCCTCCAGCTTCACCCGTACCGACGGCAGGTGGGCGACGTACACCGCGACCTGCCCGGCGGGCGCGGTCACCGTGGCGCGCATGGCGCGCGTCCAGCCCAGCTTGATGTCGACGGGCTTGACGCCGGTCAGCGGGTACTTGCTCCACAGCCCGACGGTGCCCTGCACCGAGTGGTACCTGTACGTCGACTCCATCGCCTTCTCGTACACCGGAACCGCCGACGTGGTCAGCTCCTCCAGGGCCACCACGTCCGCGCCGGACGCGGCCACGTCACGGGCGGTGCCCGCGGGGTCGGCGTTGTCGGCGTTGACGTTGTGCGTGGCCACCGTGAGGTCGCCGCCGGTGCCGGCCTTGTCGCTGAGCAGGCTGCTGAAAAGGTTCAGCCAGACGATCGACGGCAGCAGTACGGCGATCAGGGCGGTCGCGGACTTCCGTACGAAGGCGAGCACCAGCAGCACGGGCACGAAGATGCCCAACCAGGGCAGGAAGGTCTCGATGAGGCTGCCGAGGTTGCCGATGGCGTTCGGGATCTGCGCGTGCAGCAGCATGATCAGGGCGAGCAGCACCGCGAGTGCGGCGACGACGAGGCCGCGGCGCCAGATGAGCCGGTCACCGCGCCAGTCGGCGACCAGGCGGTTCATCAGGCGCCGGAACCGGGCTCCCGGGCGCTCGGGGTCCGAGCCGCCGTTGTCCGTTTCCGTCATGTACGCCTGCTGCGCCATACCGCCGCCTCACTGCCTGCCGTGCACACCGTTCTTCCCCCCGTGCCCATAAGACCCTAGGGGATGAGCGGCGCTGATCCTGCCGTCCTCCGACGGCCGTACGGGCACGAGGACGTACAAGTCTGCGCGGCGAGTTCCGGTGCAGAAGGGAGAAAGCGCCCTCTGTGACGAAACGCGCACATGGGCTACGCGGAGGGCGAACTGACGGGCCGTAGACCTTCCAGCACCGTGTCGACGATCTGCTCCGACAGGCCCTCCGGGAGATCGGCGTCCGGACGCATGACGGTGCGCACGAGCATGGGTCCGACGAACATGTCGGTGATCACGTCGATGTCGAGGTCCGTGCGGAGTTCACCGTTCTCCTGCCCGTCGCGCAGGACTTGGACCTGGATCCGGCGGCGCGGCTCGACGACGGTCGTGTGGTACGCGGCCCAGATTTTGGGGCTGCTCTTCATCTGGGCGTACACGTTGTGCAGGAGGGCGGACGTGCGGGCCCTCAGGCCGCGCTCGCGCAACTGTTCGAGGAGGGCCACGAGGTCGTCGCGCATCGACGTGCCGGGCAGTTCGGGGTCCGGGGGCTCGGCCGCGCGCACGACGTCGACGAAGAGTTCCTCCTTGCCGCTCCAGCGCCGGTAGATGGTGGCCTTGCCGACGCCCGCGGTACGGGCGATGCGTTCGATGGACAGTTCCGCGAGCGGCACCCCCTCCTCCAGGAGCTTCACCACCGCCTCGACGATGGCGTGCTCCACGGCCTCACTGCGGGGGCGGCCTCTGAGGGGTCCCTCCCGGGTCGACCGGCTGTCGGTGAGACCGTTCACGTCGCTCCGTCCTTTCCGTGGCCTGGGGCGATTCTGCCCTGTCCGCGGCCGCCGTTCCGCCTGGTCCACGGCTGCTACTCCCCCTTCACCAACTCCTGTTCCTCCTCGGACCGCTGAGGTGCCGCCACCTTGCCCGGCAGGTAGAGGGCTACGACGATCGCGCCGAGCACCGCCACGCCCGCTCCCCACAGCGCGGTGACGTGCATCGCGTGCAGGAACGCGTCGTGGGCGGGGCCGACGAGCGCCCTGCCCTCGGGCCCGAGCTTCGCGGCGACGCCGAGGGTCGACTCGATGGACTCGCCCGCGGTGTGGCGCAGGCCGGCGGGCAGCGGGCCGAGCTCGTCCTCGATGCCGCCGCGGTAGGCCGTGGAGAGCACCGAGCCCAGTACGGCGATGCCGAGGGCGCCGCCGACCTGGCGGAAGGTGTTGCTGAGGGCGGAGGCGGAGCCGGCCTTCTCGCGGGGCAGGGCCTGCATGATGACGACGCTGACCGGGGTCATGATGTGCGCCATGCCGGTGCCCATGAGGAAGAAGATCACTTCGAGACGCCAGATCGGCGTGTCGGCCTCCAGCGTGGCGAACGCGGCCAGCATCGCGGCGATGATCACCATGCCGGCCGTGGTGGTGGCCTTGTAGCCGAAGCGGTCGACGAGCAGCCGGGCGCGCGGCGCGAAGATCATCTGGGCTGCGGCCAGCGGCAGCATCAGCAGACCGGTCTCGAGCGGCGAGTAGCCGCGCACGCTCTGGGTGTAGAAGACCGAGAAGAAGGTCACGCCCATCAGCGCGAAGAAGACCAGCGCGATGGCGGCGATCGCGGCCGAGAAGACCTTGTTCTTGAAGTAGGTGACGTCGATGGACGGATGGGTGCTGCGCTTCTCGAACACGACGAAGGCGACGAGGACGGCGAGACCGGCGGCGATGGTCCCCAGCACGGTGGGATCGGTGAAGTCGGCCAGCTCGCCGCCGCGGATGATGCCGTAGACGAGCAGGATCAGACCCACGACGGACAGCACGACACCGATGGGGTCGATGCGGCCGGGGTTCGGGTCGCGGGAGTCGGGCACCAGCCACAGCATCAGCGCCAGGGCGAGCAGCACGATCGGCACGTTGATGAGGAAGACCGAGCCCCACCAGAAGTGGTCGAGCAGGACACCGCCGGTGATCGGCCCGATGGCGATGGCGAGTCCGACGCCGCCGGCCCAGATGCCGATGGCCTTCGGCTGCTCCTCGCGCTCGAAGACGTTCATCAGGACGGCGAGAGTGGCCGGCATCACGAAGGCGGCGCCGAGGCCCATCACCGCGCGGAAGGCGATCAGTTCACCCGGTGAGCCGGAGAAGGCGGCGAGGGCGGAGCCGATGCCGAACACGGCGAGTCCGCCGAGCAGGATCCTCTTGCGGCCGAGCCGGTCGCCGAGGAGACCGGCGCTGAACAACAGGCCCGCGAAGACCAGGGTGTAGGCGTTGATGGCCCACTCCAGCTCGCTCTGGGTGGCGCCCAGGCCGGTCGGGGCGGGGGTCGAGATCGTCTTGATGGCGACGTTCAGGATCGAGTTGTCGAGCACCACGATCAGCAGACTCAGCATCAGGACGCCGAGGATCGCCCAGCGGCGCCGGTGCACCGCCTCCGGTATGCGGGGGCCGGCAAGGGCGCGGTCGGCGGGAGTAGTCATGCCGACGAGCGTAGGGTAATTAAGATACGGAACCGTCTCGTATCGAAATGCTTTTACCGAGGCCTTAACAAGGGACGTAGGGCGCGAGTCGTACGCCGGTACGTGACTGAAGTCCCCCCACCGGTTCCCCACCCCGGTCTGGCCGCGCGTGGCACGAGGTGCCACCATGGAGGTGATCCGGGGACGCCGTCAGGGCGCCTCGAGATGACGAAGGAGCCGTTGCAATGACGCAGCTTTCGGCTGCCCAGCCTGCGCAGCAGAACACCTCCGACGGCAAGACGCTGTACGGGGGCAAGGGCACCCGCCGTATCACCGTTCGCGACATCGCCGCCGCCAAGGAGCGCGGCGAGAAGTGGCCCATGCTCACCGCGTACGACGCGATGACCGCGTCCGTCTTCGACGAGGCCGGGATCCCGGTCATGCTCGTCGGGGACTCGGCGGGCAACTGCCACCTCGGGTACGAGACCACCGTGCCCGTCACCCTCGACGAGATGACCATGCTGTCGGCGGCGGTCGTACGGGGTACGAGCCGTGCGCTGATCGTCGGCGACCTGCCCTTCGGGTCGTACCAGGAGGGCCCTGTGCAGGCACTGCGGTCGGCGACCCGGCTGGTGAAGGAGGCCGGGGTCGGGGCCGTGAAGCTGGAGGGCGGTGAGCGCTCGCACCGGCAGATCGAGCTGCTGGTGGAGTCCGGGATTCCGGTCATGGCGCACATCGGACTGACGCCGCAGTCGGTGAACGCCATGGGGTACCGCGTCCAGGGGCGTGGTGAGGAGGCGGCGGCCCAGCTGCTGCGGGACGCCAAGGCCGTGCAGGACGCGGGGGCGTTCGCGGTGGTGCTGGAGCTGGTTCCCGCGGAGCTGGCGGCCGAGGTGACGCGGGTGCTGCACATTCCGACGGTGGGCATCGGGGCCGGACCGGAGACGGACGCGCAGGTGCTGGTGTGGACGGACATGCTGGGGCTGACCGGTGGTCGTGTGCCGAAGTTCGTGAAGCAGTACGCCGATCTGCGTGAGGTCATGGGCAGCGCGGTGAAGGCGTTCGCGGAGGACGTGGTGGGCGGGACGTTCCCGCTGGAGGAGCACAGCGTCCACTGAGCCATAGCGGCACCATGGCAGCCCGCCGATTCATCCCCCGTCGGCGGGCTGCCCTTTTGTTTCTCGCCCCCGCCGCCCCTACCCGTCCCATCCCCAGGGGCGCTGCCCCTTCGACCCCGCCAGGGGGCTCCGCCCCCCTGGTCCCCCGCGGGGCTCCGCCCCTGCACCCCGCCGGGGCGCCGCCCCGGACC
>NZ_JBEOVF010000001.1:32984-42125 GCF_040295365.1 Streptomyces sp. NPDC002838
ACCCCCACGGGAACGCACCCCGGACCCGCACGGGGGATGCACCCCAGACCCCCACGGGAACGCACCCCGGACCCGCACGGGGGATGCACCCCAGACCCCCACGGGAACGCACCCCGGACCCGCACGGGGGATGCACCCCAGACCCGCACGGAGAACGCACCCCAGACCCCCACGGGAACACACCCCAGACCCGCACGGAGAACGCACCCCAGACCCCCACGGGAACACACCCCAGACCCGCACGGGGGTGCTCCCCGGACCCCATCGGCCTGAACGGCCTCGTCCACAAACGCCGGACGGGCTGAGATGTGGTGCGCCTTTCGACCTACCGAGTCGGGTGGTGGGTGGGCATAGGTCGGGGGTCCGGGGGCGGAGCCCCCGGGCGGTGGCGCAGCCTGTCGGTGAGCCGTAGGCGGCTGTCGGTGGTCTGTCGGTGGTCTGTCGGTGCGTCCTGACACCGTCGTGGTCATGACGCGAATCGACAAGAACCCCGACCGCGCCGGCAGCGCCGTCACCGTGCGGGGCCTGGTCAAGCACTACGGCGAGACCAAGGCGCTGGACGGTGTCGACCTGGATGTGCGGGAGGGCACGGTGATGGGGGTGCTGGGGCCGAACGGCGCCGGGAAGACCACCCTCGTGCGGATCCTGTCCACCCTGATCCGTCCCGACGCCGGGCAGGCGACCGTCGCCGGTTACGACGTCGTACGGCAGCCCCGGCAACTGCGGCGGACCATCGGACTCACCGGGCAGTACGCCTCCGTGGACGAGAAGCTCCCCGGCTGGGAGAACCTCTACATGATCGGGCGGCTTCTCGACCTGCCCCGCAAGGAGGCACGCGCGCGTGCCGACGCCCTGCTGGAGCGCTTCTCGCTCACCGAGGCAGCCAAGCGGCCGGCGGCCACGTACTCCGGCGGTATGCGGCGGCGGCTGGATCTGGCCGCCTCGATGATGGGGCGGCCCGCCGTCCTCTACCTGGACGAGCCCACCACCGGTCTCGACCCGCGCACCCGTAACGAGGTGTGGGACGAGGTCAAGCGGATGGTCGGCGAGGGCGTGACCGTGCTGCTCACCACCCAGTACATGGAGGAGGCCGAGCAGCTCGCCTCCGAGCTGACCGTGGTCGACCGCGGCAAGGTCATCGCGGGCGGCGCCATCGAGGAGCTGAAGGCGAAGGTCGGCGGGCGGGCGCTGCGGGTCCGGCCGGCCGACCCGGTGCAGCTGCGGCCGCTCGCCGCCGCGCTGGACGAGCTCGGCATCACCGGGCTCGCCAGCACCACCGTGGACGCCGACCGGGGTGCCGTACTGGTCCCGATCCTCAGCGACGAGCAGCTGACCGCCGTGGTCGGCGCGGTCACCGCGCGCGGCATCACGCTCTCCTCCATCACCACCGAACTGCCCAGCCTGGACGAGGTGTTCCTGTCCCTCACCGGCCACCGCGCCAGTGCCCCGCAGGACGCCGTACCCGCCGACGACCGCCAGGAGGTCGCCGTATGAGCGCCGCCACCGCAACGACGATCACCACCGACGCCCGGATCCCGCTGCGTGGTCATCTGCGCCACACCGGCGCGCTCATCCGCCGCAACCTGCTGTGGATCCGGCAGGACCCGGAGTCGATGTTCGACGCGCTGCTGATGCCGATCGTCTTCACCCTGCTGTTCGTGTACGTCTTCGGCGGCTCGATCGGGCAGGCCCTGGGCGGCGGGCAGGACGGGTACGTGCAGTACGTGATCCCCGGCATGATCGCGATGATGAGCATGACGCTGTCCCAGGGCGTCGGCACCGGCTTCAGCCAGGACTTCAACTCCGGTGTCATGGACCGCTTCCGGTCCCTGCCGATCGGGCGCGGCTCGGTGCTGTTCGCGAAGGTCTCGGTGGAGCTGGCGCGGATGATGTTCGCGACGACCGTGCTGATGATCGTCGCCGTCGCGGTCGGTTTCGACATCGCCAGCTGGCCCGGTCTGTTCGCGGCCGTGGGTCTGTCCGCGGTGTTCGCCTCGTCGATCATGTGGGTGTTCCTCACCCTGGGCGTGATCCTGAAGAACGCGCAGTCCGTGCAGGCGATGGGCTTCCTGGTGCTGTTCCCGCTGCAGTTCGGCTCGTCGATCTTCGCCCCGACGGCGTCGATGCCGGGCTGGCTGCAGGCGTTCACCGACTACAACCCGCTGTCCACGCTCGCGGACGCGGCCCGCGGGCTGATGGTGGGCGGCCCGGTCGCGCACGACCTGTGGGTGACCCTCGCCTGGTCGGTGGCCATCACGGCGGTCATGGCGCCGGTCGCCATCCACAAGTTCCGCACGAAGAGCTGACCCGCCGGCGCCCGCGCGGCCGGTACGCGTCAGACCAGGGCGGCGGCCTCCTCGAGGGAGAGGCCGCCGCCCTCCGCGTACGCCGCCTCGTAGGCCTCGTCGTCGAGCGCGGCGCGCACGCGCGCCACGGCTCGGTCGCGTGCGTCGCGCTCCATGGCCATCGCGACATGGCCGGACGGCAGCATGCTGTCGGCGGCGCCGAGGCACCGGGCGGCGTCGCGGGCGCGGCTGCCGCCGTCGATGCCGGCGAGGGCGATCGCCGCGACGGTCAGGTACGAGGAGCGCAGGTGCGGAGCGATGACCATGGCCAGCGGGTCCTCGGCCCGTTCCATCGCCTGCCGGATCCGATCCAGGCAGTCCTCGTGGCGGCCGTCGGCGGCGTCCAGCCAGGCCTCCGCGAAGAGGATGAAGGCGTCGAAGACGACGAAGTAGGCGATCTTGAACTCCTCGCGCAGCAACCGGAGTTGCTCGCGCGCCTCGGGGACCCGGTCGGTCATGCCGAGCCGGCCGGCGAGGTAGAGCCGGGCGGCGGGCATCGCCTCGTGGCCCGAGCCGTCCTTGCGGCCGATCACCTCGCGCAGCAGCCGCTCCCCCCGCTCGCACTCGCCGTCGTCCAGCAGCGCGTTGCCCAGCCGGGCGGCGAGCACCGCCGCCTGGGCATGGGCACCGAGCCGTTCGGCGTACCCCATCGCCGCCTCGTAGTCGGTGGCCGCGAGCCCGTACGCGCCCTGGCGTTCGTGGGCCTCCGCGCGGGCGGAGAGCGCCTCGGCGGTGCCCCACAGGTCCCCGAGGCGCCGGTAGATCGCCAGCGACTCGTCGGCGTCGCGCGCCGCGTCGCCCGCCCAGTCGGCGCGGTTGGCGAGCAGGTTGGCGCGCATCTGGAGACCGGCGGCGAGCTCCCACTCGAAGCCGGGCGCGCCGCGGCAGGTGTCGACGGTGGCGTCGACGATCAGGCGCACCCGGTCCATGTCGCCGGTGAGTATGACGGCGAAGAACCAGAGGGAGCCGGGGGTACGGCAGGTCTGCGGCAGACCCGGCTCGTAGGTCTCGGCGATGGCGCGCAGCTTCTGCTGCGCCTGCGGGGTCTGCCAGGCGTCCAACTCCGTGTCCATGCAGGCGAGATGGACGAGGTGGACACCGCGCCGGGCTTCCGCGAGGACCTCGCCGGTCCAGGGGGGTGGGGTGTCCGTGCAGCGCTGCCACACCGGGGCGGCGCGACGCACGGGCGGGGCGAAGGGGTCGGGGCCGAGGACGTGTGCCTCGCGGGACCAGGTGCGGGCTATCAGGCGCAGGTCGCGCATCTGCCAGTACCAGGCCATGGCCAGCACCAGGCACAGCACCTCCTGCTCGTCGCGCATGGCGACGGCGCGTTGCAGCGCGGCGCGGATGTTCTCGGCCTCGCGCTCGAGCCGTTCGATGGCCTGGAGCTGGCTCGGGCCACGCAGCAACGGTTCGGTGGTGCGGGCGAATTCGCGGTAGTACGTCAGATGCGCGCGCTCGGCGTCCGCGCGCTGACCGGCCTCGTCGAGCCGTTCGCCCGCGTACTCGGCGACGGTTTCCAGGAGCCGGTAGCGCATCTCGCTGTCCCTGGAAGGGGCCGCGACGACCAGGGACTTGTCGACGAGTGAGCCGAGTGCGTCGAAGGCGGCCGGGCCGCACACGGCCTCGGCGGCGGCGAGGTCGCAGCCGCCGGCGAACACGGACAGCCGCCGCAGCACCTCCCGTTCGTCCTCGTCCAACAGCTCCCAGGACCAGTCGACTACGGCCCTGAGCGTCTGCTGGCGGGGCAGGACGGTCCGGCTGCCGGAGGTGAGCAGGCGGAAGCGGTCGTCGAGCCGGTCGGCGATCTGACGCGGGGTCAGCATGCGCAGACGGGCGGCGGCGAGCTCGATACCGAGGGGCAGTCCGTCGAGGCGCCGGCAGATCTCGGCGCAGGCGGCCGCGGTCTCCTCGTCGGCCTCCACCCGGAAGCCGGGCCGGGCCGCCGCGCCCCGGTCGGCGAGCAGCCGCAGCGCGACCGGCTCGGGCAGTGGCTCCACGGGCCGCAGCAACTCCCCCGGCACGCCGAGGGGTTCGCGGCTGGTGGCCAGCACCGTCAGGTCGGGGCAGCGCTCCAGGAGCTCCTCGACGAGCCGGGCGGCGGCGTCGACGACGTGCTCGCAGTTGTCGAGGATCAGCAGCATACGGCGGCTGCCGCAGTGCTCGGCGAGCCGCTCGACGGGGTCGTCGTGCCGCTCGGCCCCGGCCCGCATCGCCTCGGCACCGGCGCCGTACAGCACGGTCTCACGGGCGCCGACGGCGGTGAGCACGGCCTCCGGCACGGCGTCCGGGTCGTCGACGGGAGCGAGTTCGGCCAGCCACACCCCGTCCCGAGCCGCGTACCGCACGGCCTCCGCGGCCTCCTGCGACAACCGCGTCTTCCCGGCCCCACCGGGGCCGATCAACGTGACGAGCCGGGCGGCCGCGAGGTCTCCCCGGATGGCCTCGATGTCGGTTTCACGGCCGACGAAGGAGGTGAGGCGGGCGCGGAGGTTGCCGGGGGGCGGGGGGTCCGCGGTGTCAGCGGCCGGGGGGCGGGGGCTGAGGCCGGGCGCGGCGGCCGAGGCGGGGATGCCGGAGGCGGGGACGCCAGAGGCGGGGACGCCAGAGGCGGGGACGCCGGAGACGGGGACGCCGGAGACGGGGACGCCAGAGGCGGGGACGCCGGAGACGGGGACGCCGGAGACGGGGACGCCAGAGGCGGGGGCGTCCGCCCCGCGGCCGGCCGGACCTTGGGACCCGGAGCCATCACCGTTGGGAATACGCCGGCGGGACGACCGTCCACCGGGAGCGTGCGTACCCGCTCTGTGGCCCGACGGGCCGGGGGCCGCCGCCCCCGAGCCGGACGGCGGGAGGGGGGCGTTGGCTGAGCCGGAGGATCCCGCCGACTGCGCGCCGGAGCCTTGTCGGCCGCCGTCCCCGCGTTCGTGTTCGCCCCCGGCCACCGGCCGCAGCAACTCCCCGTGCAGCGCCCTCAGTTCCGGTCCTGGATCGGTCCCGAGGCGGTCCGCCAGGAGCTGTCGTACGTCCTCGTAGGCGGCCAGGGCCTCCGCCGTGCGGCCCGCGTCGCGCAGGGCGCGCAGGCGGAGGGCCTGGAGGGGCTCGTCCAGCGGGTGGCTGTCGCACAGCGCGGTCAGCTCGGGCAGCGACTGTTCGGCGTGGCCGAGGGCGAGCGCGGCGGTGTGGCGGGCGCGCCGCACGTCGAGGTGCCGGGTCTGCCATCGGGCCGCCTCGGCGGTGCGGTCGGGCAGGTCGGCCAGGGCCGGACCGCGCCACAGGGCGAGGGCGTCGTCGAGGACGACGGCGGCCTTGGCGGGATCGCCGTCGGCCAGCGCGCGCACGCCCTCGTCGGCCAGGCGCCCGAAACGATGCAGGTCGATGTCGTCGGGCGCGGCGGTGAGGCGGTAGCCGCCGTCCACCGAGGCGACCGCCTCCGCGCCGAGCGCCCGGCGCAGCCGCCCGACGAGTGCCTGGAGCGCGCCCGTGGCATCGGCGGGCGGGTCGCCGTCCCAGACCTCGTCCACCAGGAGCCCGGCGGGCACCGTCCGGCCGGCCCGCAGCGCGAGCACGGTCAGCAGCGCACGCAGCCGCGCCCCGCCGACCGGAAGGGCCGTGCCGTCGGGGCGGAGTGCCTGGGTGGTGCCGAGGATGCGGTAGCGCACGGGGTCCATTGTCTCTGGGGACAGTCCGACTCCGCTTCCGGGTTTCGGACGCGCGGGAGGTTCCCCCCGGAACCCCCGACCACCCACGAGACGTTTTCCCCCCGCGCCCGGTACGGTCGGGCAGTCCCACCGCGTGTTCACGAGTGTCCAGGGAGCCCCATGACCACCGCCACCACCCGCCACAGCGACCGGCGGGTCAGCCCCGTCTTCGTCGGGATCGTCGCCGTCACGGCGGTGACGGGCTGGGCCACCTGGACCGGGTTCGCCGAGCAGCCCGGGTTCTCCGTGTTCCTGTTCGTGACGGCCGCGTGGATCGTCTCCCTGTGCCTGCACGAGTACGCGCACGCGCGCACCGCCCTGCACAGCGGCGACATCTCGATCGGCTCGAAGGGCTATCTCACCCTCAACCCGCTGAAGTACACCCACGCGCTGTTGAGCATCGTGCTTCCCGTGCTGTTCGTGATCATGGGCGGGATCGGTCTTCCCGGCGGTGCCGTCTTCATCGAGCGCGGGCGGATCCAGGGGCGGTGGCGGCACAGTCTGATCTCGGCGGCCGGACCGCTGACGAACGTGCTGTTCGCGGTCGTCTGCACGGCGCCGTTCTGGCTGGACGCGCTGGACGGCGTGCCCCGGGACTTCCGGTTCGCCCTCGCCTTCCTCGCCCTGCTCCAGGTCACGGCCGCGCTGCTGAACTTCCTGCCGGTACCCGGCCTGGACGGCTACGGCGTCATCGAGCCCTGGCTGTCGTACAACATCAAGCGCCAGGTGGAGCCGTTCGCGCCTTTCGGCCTGCTGTTCGTGTTCGCGCTGCTGTGGGTGCCGTCGATCAACAGCGCGTTCTTCGAGGTGATCGACTCGATGCTGCGCAGCCTGGGGATCAATGAACTGGAGACGTACTGCGGACAGGAGCTGTACCGCTTCTGGCAGGGGACGAACGAGTTCTGCCAGGTCAGCCCGTGAGGGAGCTCAGCCCGTGAGGGACTTCCGAGCCTTCTCCCGCTTCACGTAGTACCAGGTCATGTTGGACGACAGGCCCGCGAGCAGCACCCAGACGATGCCCAGAAAGCTGCCCTGGACGAAGGAGACGACCGCCGCGGCCACGGACAGGAGGCAGACGGCGAGGGCGTAGAGGGCGAGGCGGGGCATGGGGGCTGTTCTCCTGTTTCTCCTGTCGGGGGACACTGCCGCACTGGCTTGTGCCGACCAGTGTCCCCCATCGGCTCACACGTCCGTGACGCGGAGCCCGGCGTGTGCCTTGTAGCGCCGGTTGACCGAGATCAGGTTGGCGACCAGCGACTCCACCTGGTGGGCGTTGCGCAGGCGCCCCGCGAAGATGCCGCGCATGCCGGGGATACGGCCGGCCAGGGCCTGGACGATCTCCACGTCCGCCCGCACCTCGCCGAGGACCATCACATCGGTGTCGATCTCGTCGACCTCGGGGTCCTGGAGCAGGACCGCCGACAGGTGGTGGAAGGCGGCGGTGACCCGGGAGTCGGGCAGCAGGGCGGCGGCCTGTTCGGCGGCGCTGCCCTCCTCCGGCTTCAGCGCGTAGGCGCCCTTCTTGTCGAAGCCGAGCGGGTTGACGCAGTCGACGACGAGCTTGCCCGCCAGTTCCTCGCGCAGGGACTCCAGGGTCTTGCCGTGACCGTCCCAGGGCACGGCGACGATCACGATGTCGCTGCGCCGGGCGGTCTCGGCGTTGTCGGCGCCCTCGACGCCGTGGCCGAGCTCGTCGGCGGCGGCCTGCGCACGGTCGGCGGCCCGCGAGCCGATGATCACCTTCTGGCCGGCCTTGGCGAGCCGGTAGGCGAGGCCCTTGCCCTGCGGGCCGGTCCCGCCGAGCACGCCGACGACGAGTCCGGAGACGTCGGGGAGGTCCCAGGGGTCCTTGGCGGGGGCCTTCTGTGCACTGTCGGTATCGGTAGAGGTCATGGGCCGACTTTACGTCCGCCCCGCGGGCCGGAAAGGCTCGGGTGAGCTCCGTCACGGGCACCCGCCGGAAGCCGATCGTCTCGTACGCGCCGAAGTCGCCCGTCTCGCCCGTCGCGCTTCAGCACGATGTCGGGACGGTGGCGGTCGGTATGGTCGGGCTCCTTGCTGGACAGTGGCTCGATTCCTTGCCCAAGTTGGGCGAATTCGGGGTGAACTGGGGGTCACGAGCGGCCGGTTGGGGCAGGATGCGGTCGCATGGATGCCGTACGGGTCGCGTTGTTGCGCGAAGTGCTCGCCGGGACGGAGTGGTTGGGGTCCACGCGGCGGTTCGCGGGGGCGCTGCGGGGATCGGTGGTGTCGCACGGCGGGGGGCTGCTGCTGGTCGGCACGGCGGAGTACGAGCCGTGGCATCTCGCGGCGCACCTGGTCGACGAGGCCGCGTGGTCGGGTACGCCGGAGCTGGCCCCGACACTCGTACGGCATGACCCGCGTCCGTCGGATCCGGCCCATCTGGCGGTCGGGCTGGGGCGGCTCGCGGGGGCCCGGCGCGGCGAGACACTGCTCGTGGTGTCGCCGGAGGGACCGGGTGCCGCGCTGCTGGAGCGGGTGCATGATGCCCGGCGGGCCGGGGCGGCGGTGCTGGCCCTCGGGGACGGCGGGGGCGAACTGGCGGCGATGGCACACGAGTCGCTGGCCGTACCGGAGGGTGCCGAACTGGACCTCGACACCGTGCAGCACCTGGTCAGCGCGGCGGCCGGGGAGAACTCCCTGCCGTCTCCCTCCGGGGGGCGCCGGCGTTTTCGGGACAGGCTGTCGAGGCTGACGGACGCGTTGACGGCACCGCCGCCCGCCCGCTGGTGACTTGCCCACCCACCCGACTCGGGCGTCGAACTGCCTCCGGCAGACGGGGATCGCCGACTCGGCCGGTGCCTGCCTGCGGCAGACAGGCGTCATGCCGCGCCGGGTTCCCTGCCCGCGGCAGACAGGCGTCGCCACGGCACGACCGACCCCCCGCCCACCGCAGGCAAGCACCACCACACCACGACCGGGCCCCGCCCACAGCGGACAAGCCTCACCACAACACAACCGGCCACCCCCCATCGGCCGCCACGCACCGCCACAGCGCCATCGACGCCCGCCAGCGCCAGACAAGCGCACCACCACACAACCCAACCCCCACCCACAACAGACAGCCTCACCAC
>NZ_JBEOVF010000001.1:42225-214526 GCF_040295365.1 Streptomyces sp. NPDC002838
CCATCAGCCACCACGCACCGCCACAGCGCCATCGACGCCCGCCAGCGCCAGACAAGCGCACCACCACACAACCCAACCCCCACCCACAACAGACAGCCTCACCACAACACAACCAGCCACCCCCCATCAGCCACCACGCACCGCCACAGCGCCATCGACGCCCGCCAGCGCCAGACAAGCGCACCACCACACAACCCAACCCCCACCCACAACAGACACGCCTCACCACACCACAACCAGCCACCCCCCATCAGCCACCACGCACCGCCACAGCGCCGTCGGCGCTCGCCCTCCGCGGCGGCCGGTTTCCGTCGTCGCTCGCGGCGCTCGGGAAAAGTGCTTGCTCGCCACTGCCCCTCCCTCGAACCATGGCCCCTCGTGACCGACGCCGCCGCCCCCTCCGGCCTTCGCGCCCTTCTGCCCGACCTCGCCCCTTGGCGGGCCTCCGTCGACTTCCGCAGGCTCTGGCTGTCGGGGCTGATCACGAACTTCGGGAGTTTTCTGACCTTCGTCGCGCTGCCGGTGCAGATCAAGGAGCTCACCGGGTCCGCGGCGGCGGTGGGGGCGATCGGGGCGGTGGAGCTGGTGCCGATGATCGTGTTCGGGCTGTACGGCGGTGCGCTCGCCGACGCCTGGGACAAGCGGAAGCTGATCGTGTGGACGGAGGCCGGGCAGGGGCTGCTGTGCGTGGTGCTGCTGGTCAACGCGGTGATGCCGAGCCCCGCCGTCTGGCCGCTGTACCTCGTCGCCGCCTTCTCCTCAGCGCTCGGCTCGGTGCAGCGCCCCGCGCTCGACTCGCTGATGCCGCGGATCGTGGCTCATGAGCACCTGCCGGCCGCGGCCTCGCTCAACTCGTTGCGCTGGCAGGTCGGCGGCGTCGCCGGCCCCGCGCTGGCGGGCGTGGTCGTCGCGTTCGCGGGGCTCGGCTGGGCGTACGCCGTGGACCTGGCCACCTTCGCCGTCTCGGTGGTGTTCTGCGTACGGCTGGCCCCCTCCCCCGCCTCCCACGAGGCCAGGAAGCCGTCCCTGAAGTCCATCCTCGAGGGCGCCCGGTACGCCTGGAGCCGCAGGGAACTCCTCGGCACGTACGTCATCGACATCGCGGCGATGCTCTTCGCGATGCCACTCGCCGTACTGCCCTTCCTCGCGGACGAGCTGGACGCCGAGTGGTCGCTCGGCCTGATGTACGCCGCCGTCCCGGCCGGGGCGCTGCTGGTGAGCCTGACCAGCGGCTGGACCTCGCGGGTGCACAAGCACGGGCGGATCGTGGTGCTCTCGGCGGCGCTGTGGGGCGTGGCGATCGCCGCTGCCGGTGTCTCCGGGAACGTCTGGCTGGTGCTGCTGTTCCTCACCGTCGGCGGCGCCTGCGACATGGTCAGCGGCGTCTTCCGGGCGGCCATGTGGAATCAGACGATCCCGGACGAGCTGCGCGGCCGGCTCGCCGGGATCGAGTTGCTGTCGTACTCGGTGGGGCCGCAGCTGGGCCAGGTCTGGGTGGGCGGCATGGCCGCCTGGCGGGGCGTGCGGACGTCCATCTGGTCGGGCGGTCTGCTGTGCGTGGGCGCGGTGGGGCTGCTGGCCCTGTGCCTGCCGAAGCTGATGACGTACGACGTGCGGACGAACGAGCACGCGGTGCGGCTGCGCGAGCAACGCGCGGCCGCCACGGCTGCCGTGGACGGCTGATCAGTCGTCGTCCGTGGCGCCACCCGCCGGCGCGTCGTGCCATTTCGGGTCGTTCTCCCACTCGAGGTTGCGCTCGCGGGCGGTCGCCATCGCGTGCTCGGCCTCCTTGCGGGTGGCGTACGGCCCGAAGCGGTCCTTGGCCGGGCACTCCGGCCCTTCCTCGACCTTCCTGTGCTGGAGGCAGTAGTACCACTCGCCCGGTTTTCCGACCGTGCGCTTCTTGAACAGGGCCATGACGGCTCCTTTCACCACGGACATGTTCCCCCACGCCGCCTCGTTAGACTCACTGACATGTCTGGCCAGTCGCTGCTCGTACCAGGGGAGCTGTCTCCCACCCGTTCCGTGCCCGGAAACATCCGCCGTCCCGAGTACGTCGGCAAGCCCGGGCCCACTCCGTACACCGGGCCGGAGGTGCAGACGCCCGAGACGATCGAGGCGATGCGCGTCGCCGGCCGGATCGCCGCGCGGGCGATGGCTCAGGCGGCGAAGCTGATCGCGCCGGGTGTCACGACCGACGAGCTGGACAAGGTCGCGCACGAGTACATGTGCGACCACGGCGCCTACCCCTCGACGCTGGGCTACCGCGGCTTCCCCAAGTCCCTGTGCAGCTCGATCAACGAGGTCATCTGCCACGGCATCCCGGACTCCACGGTTCTGCGCGACGGCGACATCGTCAACCTGGACGTGACGGCGTACATCGGCGGGGTGCACGGCGACAACAACGCGACGTACCTGGTGGGTGAGGTCGACGAGGAGTCGCGGCTGCTGGTGGAGCGGACCCGGGAGTCCCTCAACCGCGCGATCAAGGCGGTCAGGCCGGGCCGGCAGATCAATGTCATCGGCCGGGTCATCGAGTCGTACGCGAAGAGGTTCGGGTACGGGGTGGTCCGGGACTTCACCGGCCACGGGATCAACTCCTCGTTCCACTCGGGGCTGATCATCCCGCACTACGACAGCCCGCACGCGACGACCGTCATCCAGCCCGGGATGACGTTCACGATCGAGCCGATGCTGACGCTCGGGACACACGAGTACGACATGTGGGACGACGGCTGGACGGTCGTGACGAAGGACCGGAAGCGGACGGCGCAGTTCGAGCAGACGCTGGTGGTGACGGAGACGGGGGCGGAGATTCTGACCCTGCCGTAGCGCCGCGCTCGCTGTGGCCCGCTCTCTTCGGAGGGCGGGCCTTTCGCGTGTGGGATCAGTGGAGATTCCGGGTATCAGTTTACCGACAGTGAGTCGGCAAAAACGTTGACTTAGGTAAGCCTAACCATAGAAAATCTGGGCTCATGGACTCCTTCTCGACAGTCATCCGCACCGCTTCCCAGCAGCAGCATGTGGAGGCGAACACCTCGACGTTCATGAGCGACATGCTCGGCGGCAGGCTCGGCGTCGACGCGTACGCGCGCTACACCGAGCAGCTGTGGTTCGTGTACGAGGCACTGGAGGCCGGTGCGCAGCGGCTGGCGTCCGACCCGGTGGCGGGGCCCTTCATCCGGCCCGAGCTGTTCCGGCTGAGCGCGCTGGAGAGCGACCTTGCCCATCTGCGAGGGCCGGGCTGGTGTGCGGGGCTGTCCGCGCTGCCGGCGACGCGGGAGTACGCGGAGCGGGTGCGCGAGTGCGCGGAGCGGTGGCCGGCCGGTTACATCGCCCACCACTACACGCGTTACCTGGGCGACCTCTCCGGCGGCCAGATCGTCCGCGACAGGGCGGAGAAGACGTGGGGCTTCGCCAGGAAGGGCGACGGGGTCCGCTTCTACGTCTTCGAGGAGATCCCCAACCCCGCCGCGTTCAAGCGGGGTTATCGGGAGCTGCTGGACGCCGTCCGGGCGGACGACCTGGAGAAGCAGCGGATCGTCGCGGAGTGCAAGCGGGCGTTCGACTTGAACTTGGGGATGTTCCGGGCGCTGAGCGAGGAGTTTCCGGTGAGCGCCTGAGACTCGGCGCTCTCAGTGACCTCGGTGACCTCAGTACCCGCGCGCTCAGCGTTCCAGGAACACGCGTCCGCCGACCTCCACCCAGCCTCCGGGCTGCGGTGCGGTGAGGATCTGCGATCCCGCGCCCTGCGTGATGTTCAGGGCGCGGCCCAGGCGGTCCGTCAGGAGCAGTGCCGCCGCGCCCGTCGCCTCGTCCTCCTCGATGCCGTCGCCGCGGCCGGGGAAGGCGCGGGCGCGGATCCGGCCGGCGGACTCGTCCTCCCAGGCCCAGGCATAGATCCTCCCCCACTGCCCGAAAGGCGTGGGAGGTGCCCCCATCCCCGGCGGCGGAACGGGCAGGTCGTCGACCTCGGCGGCCGTGGGGTACTGGCGCAGGGTGCGCGGCGGGGCCCACTCCGCTCGCGCCTCGATCCAGCTGAACTCACCGTCCAGACGGGCGCCCACCACCCCGGCCGGCGTGACCAGTTCGGGCACGTCGAGGAGCCAGGCCGTGCCGACGCAGGGGTGGCCGGCGAAGGGCAGGCGCAGGGTGGGCGTGTAGATGTCGATGACGCCGCGCTCGGGGTCGTCCACGAACACCGTCTCGCTGAAACCGAGTTTGCCCGCGAACGTCTGTCGGTCCGCCGGGTCCGGCAGCACGGAGCCGTCCCGGACGACGCCGAGCTCCTTGCCGTATCCGCCGTTCGCTCCGCAGAAGACGCGGAGTACGTCGTAGTCAGTCACGCGGGCATTGTGCCTTGAGAGTTGCCCGGTGTTGGTGCCGACCTGGGACTACATCCGAGCAAGGCGAGGCAAGGCTAACCTAAGCTCACACCGCCGAGAGGGATGCCCGCATGACCGTACTGGAGAAGGCCGCGCAGGACGCGCCGGCCGAAGTACCGCCGCACAGACGGCACTCCGCCGCCTGGCTGCTGACCGCCGGGATGGCCGTCGGCCTTCTCGTGCTCGTGCCGGTCGCCGCCGGGACCGGCGCCTACGCGGTGCCGGTCGGGGACGTGCTCGACTCCGTGCAGCACAAACTGGGCCTGGGCGGTGCGGAGTTGGACCGGGTCGCCGAGTCCGTGCTGTGGAATGTGCGTTTCCCGCGTATCGTCCTCGCGCTGCTCATCGGGGCCTCGCTGGGCTGCGCGGGCGCGCTGATGCAGGGCGTGTTCGGCAACCCGCTGGCCGAGCCGAGCACCATCGGCGTCTCCCTGGGCGCGGCGGTCGGCGCGGTCGCCTCGATCTCGCTCGGCCTGACCTTCCTCGGCACCTGGACCCTCCCGGCGATGGCCTTCGTCGCCGGTCTCGGCACCGTGCTGCTGGTGTACGCGATGTCCCGCGCGGCCGGCCGTACGGAGGTCGTGACGCTGATCCTCATGGGCATCGCGGTGAACGCCTTCGCCGGCGCGCTCATCGGCCTGTTCATCTTCCTCGCGGACACCGCCGCGGTGAACCAGATCACCTTCTGGCAGCTCGGCTCCCTCGCCCAGTCCACCTGGCCCAAGGTGCTCGCGGTGCTGCCGTGCGCGGCCCTGGGCCTGGTGCTGGCGCCGCTGTACGCGCGCCGCCTCGACCTGCTCGCGCTCGGCGACCGGCCCGCCCGGCATCTGGGCGTGGACGTGGAGCGGCTGCGGATCCTGCTGATGTTCGTCGTCGCCCTGCTGACGGCCGCCGCGGTGAGCGTCTCCGGCGTCATCGGCTTCATCGGCCTCGTCGTCCCGCATCTGCTGCGCATGGCGGCCGGGCCCGGGCACCGTTTCCTCATCCCGGGCAGCGCGCTCGGCGGTGCGGTCGTGCTGCTCGCCGCCGACCTCGCGGCCCGGACGATCGCCGCTCCCGCCGAGTTGCCGCTCGGTGTGCTGACCGCCCTGCTGGGCAGTCCGTTCTTCTTCTGGCTGCTGCGCCGCACCCGGCGCAGGCAAGGGGGTTGGGCATGAAGCTCCTGCGGGACATGAAGCTCCTGCGGAACCGTCCGGCACCGCCGCCTCCGGCGGAGCCCGGCGACGTCCTCGCCACGACCGAGGACCTGTACGTCCGTCTCGGCACCCGCGAGGTGCTCCGCGGCGTGGACATCACCGTCCGCGCGGGCGAGGTGCTCGCCCTGGTCGGCCCCAACGGGGCGGGCAAGTCGACGCTGCTCGGCGCCCTGGCCGCCGATCTGCCGGCCGCCGCAGGTGTCGTACGGATTCACGGGCGCCCGGCGACGGAATGGTCCGCACCCGAACTCGCCCTGCGGCGCGCGGTGTTGCCCCAGTCCGCCACGCTCTCCTTTCCCTTCGCGGTCGAGGAGGTCGTCCGGATGGGCCGCGCGCCGTGGGCGGCCGTCGCCCCCGACGAGGACGACCCGGCCGTGGCCCGGGCGATGGCCGCCACCGAGGTCACCGCCTTCGCTTCCCGCTCCTTCTCCGCCCTCAGCGGCGGCGAGCGGGCCCGGGTCGCGCTCGCCCGGGTGCTCGCCCAGCGCGCTCCCCTGCTGCTGCTGGACGAGCCGACCGCGGCCCTCGACCTCAAGCACCAGGAACTGGTGCTGCGGGTGTGCCGGGAGCGGGCGCGGGCCGGGGACGCGGTGGTGGTCGTGCTGCACGACCTGGGACTCGCGGCGGCCCACGCGCACCGGGTCGCGATCCTGCGCGCCGGCCGGATCGCCGCCGCCGGGCCGCCGGCCGAGGTCTTCTCCGACCGGCTGCTGACGGAGGTCTACGACCAGCCCGTCGAGGTGCTCCCCCATCCGCGCACGGGCGAGGTCCTGGTGACTCCTCGACGCTGAAGCCGTCGCGGCTGACGCTGACAATCGGGTTCGGGCCCATCCGCGCGGACGACCCGCAGGCCGCCGGGCCGCCGGCCGCAACATCGCGGGGGCGGAGACGACCGGCTGAAGAAGTTCGTGTGGGTGGACCACAAGGCCGGGCCAGAGTGGCGACCCAGGGGGGTGTACCCGACAGTTCGGCAAGGTCAAGGAGTGTGACAAGCCGTTCGTCAACTACCCGGCGCTAAAGCATCGGGCTTGCGCAACGGGCATCACTGGCTGTGATGCTGCGTTCGCGTCCAGCCCCACCCCGCTGACGCGTGGTCTGCTTGATCAACGAATCCGCAGGACCGGCACGCGAACCAGGCCTGGGAGACCCGGTTCGCCCGGTACCACCGCCCGGCGGCCGGCAATCTCCGTCGCCCTGCGGTAGCGCTTCGATCCCGGCCTGCCCAGGCCGCCGGGCGTCTTCAGCTTCCAGCCCGATCCGACCGTCCTCCAGGTCACGGTGTGGCTGCTGTACTTGATCCCGGCGCTCGCGCTCTTCCTCGCCCCGGTAGGGTTCGCCTCCGGGAAGGGGAAGGTGAAGGAACCTGATGAGCAGGGATCGCGGCCCTCGAAGGCTCCGCAGGCTTGACCGGAGCGCACTGATAGCGGCTTCAGTGACCGCTTTGTCGTTGACGGCGAGCGGTTGCGTGGTGGTGCACGGGGAACGGGAAGTGCTCCCCGCGACCACCCGGGCGGAGGCCGCCGAGGCACTCGAGCAGTTCACATCCGCGTACAACAAGGCCGACAAGGCGTACGACAGTTCCCTGGACGCGGACCACGTCACCGGCGCCCTCGGCGCCATCGACGCGGCGCGGCTGAAGGCCGGCCGCGCCACGAATCCCGACGGCAATCCGGCGCACACGCCGCTGAAGCTGACGGACGCGACGTACACGATCCCGAAGAAGGCGGGCTGGCCGCGCTGGTTCGTCGCCGACGCGCGCGGCAACAAGGGCGGCGACGTGCGCTGGCTGCTGGTGTTCACCCGCAGCGCCCTGGACGATCCGTGGCAGGTGGCGTATCTGACGCTGGTCTCCCCCGAGGACGTACCGAAGTTCAAGAAGGACGCCGACGGCTGGGCCGAGGCGGTGCCCGTGAACTCCACGGACCTCGCCGCCGAGCCCGGGACGTTGAGCCAGAACTACGTGGCGTACCTAAAGAGCGGCGGGAAGGGCTTCGCACCCGGCACGCACACCAACGGGTGGCGCCAGCAGCGGCAGAAGGAGTCCCGCAAGCCGGGTCTGGCCACCCAGTACCTCGACGAGCCGCTGGCCGACGGCGACTACGCCCCGCTGGCGCTGCGCACCACGGACGGCGGGGCGCTGGTGTTCTTCGCCATCCGCCGCTTCCAGAAGCAGACCGCCGCGCCGGGCGCGTCGATCCCCACCCCGGCCGAGGGCGTGCTGGCCCTGACGGACGGCGAGATCAAGCAGTCGCTCACGACGGAGTACGTCTCCAACCAGGTGGCCCTGGACCCGAAGAAGAGCGCGGGCGACGGTCAGGTGTCGATCCTGGGCCGGATCGAGGGGCTGACGGCGGCTCAGGGCAGCTGAGACTTACCGGTGCAGGGGTCTGAGGCCCAGGATCCATCAGAAGGGCCCTAGCGGCGCAGGGGCCAGGCCGCGTGCGCGTGGTCCGGCTCCTCGCCGACGTAGCGGGCGCAGGCGTCGGTGAGGACTTCCAGCAGGGTCAGCGGGTCGGGCAGCGGGTGCTCGGGGCCGCGGACCCAGTGCACTGACTGGTCGTCACCGGGGAGCCGGGCGGGCGGGACGAGGACGTAGGAGCCGCGGCAGTGCCAGCGCAGGCCCGGGTGCTCGTCCATCGTCTCGGGGTGGCAGTCCAGTTCGCAGGGCCACCACTCGTCCTCCTCCTCGGGGGTGCCGCGGGTGAGGGTGAAGAAGAGCAGCCGGCCGTCGTCGCTCTCGGCGACCGGTCCGACGTCGATACCGGAGTCGAGCAGCCGCTCGAGCGCCTCGCGGCCGGCTTCCAGGGGAACGTCGAGGACGTCGTGCACCATGCCGGTCGCGGTGATGAAGTTGGCCTGCGGCTGGTGCCGGGCCCACCGCTCGATCTGCGCGCGGTCGGTGGTGGACTGGGTCTGCCAGGCGAACGACACCGGGTGCCGGGCGGGGGTGGGACAGCCGACGCGGTCGCAGGAACAGCGGTAGTCGGGGGTGGGATACGCGGCGGGCGCGAGGGGCAGTCCCGCTTCGGCGGCGGCGAGCAGCAGGGCCTCACGGCCGCCGCCGTCCGTGGCGGCCTCCTTCGGGCGACGTCCGCGCAGCCATTGGGAGATTTTGCCCTGCCGGCCGGTGCGGCCGCCGAACTCCGCGCTCATCTATCCCCTCGCCTCGCTGTCGTGCGGAACAGCATGCCCTATGGTCCCACCATCCCGCGCTCCGGGGGGCCGTAGCCGACATCCGGTGCAGGTCGGGCGAGGTGTCTGCCAGTTGGATGGAGTGTCATTGTCGACTTTGACGGGATTTGACTGCCTACCGTGGTCGGCATGGTCACATGGATCGCGCTGACGGGACTGGCCTCCGCGGCTTCCGTGGTCTCGCTGACCCTCGTGGGAGGGGCGACCCCCCTTGAGTGGGGCGCGGGGCCGCTGACGGTGGACTCGCTGCCCCACGTCACGTACGTCGCCCATCGCGGCGGCGCCCGAGAGGTCCCCGAGAACAGCATGTCGGGCCTGATGGCCGCTTACGAGCGCGGTACGGCGCAGGTGCTGGACTTCGACACACGGATGCTGCGCGACGGCACGCCCGTCGTGATGCACGACCCGACCCTGAACCGGACGACGTTCCTCGGCGGTGAGGTGCGCGGGCTCGACGGCCGCGAATGGCAGGGGGTACGGCTGCGGCCGAGGGACTCGCTGCCCGGGAGCTGGCGGTCGGAGCGGCCGCCGACGGTGGCCGAGGTGCTGGACCGTTTCGGCGGGCGGATCGTGCTGATGCTGGAGGCGAAGGACCCGCGCAGCCTGGGGCGGCTGGCCGCGCTGATCCGGGCCCGGGGGCTCACCCGCTCGGTCTTCGTCAACTCCAACGACCCCGAAGTGGCCCGCCGTACCCACCGGCTGGGCCTGCTCTCCCAGCTGTGGCGCTCGGCCGAGCAGCTGCGCCGGGACCGGCCCGAGCGCTGGCGGTCCTACGTCGACCTGCTGGACGTCGATCACCGGGCGCGGGACGCGGACCTCGTCCGGGCGGTGCGCTCGGGCATCCCGCGGGTGTGGGCACACACCGTGCTGACTCCGGCCCAGCGGGACCGGGCGCTGGCGCTGGGCTGCGACGGGATCATCACGGACGCGCCGGGGCGGCTGGCGCGGCATCCCGTCCGGGGGGCTCAGCGGGGGGCGAGGCCGTAGAGGGCGTAGTCGACGAGGGTGTCGGTGTACTCGTAGGAGATCGGGCCGGTGTACTGGAGCCAGCGCTGGGCCAGCGGGGAGATGAAGAACTCCAGGGCGATGCGCGGGTCGAGGTCGGGGCGCACCTCGCCGGCCTCCTGCGCGGCGCGCAGCCGGTCGACGTAGAGCTGGATGGACGGTTCCATGAGCGTGGCCGCGCACCTCCGGCCGAGTTCTTCGTCGACCAGCCCCTCGGCCGCCAGGGCCCGTGACGGCGCCGCGTACCGGGGGTCCTTCAGCTGGTCGACGGTGGCCCGCAGTACGGCCTTGATGTCGGCGGCGAGGTCACCGGTGTCCGGGATGACGTACGGTTCCGCACCCGCCTCCCGCGACGCCTGCACGAAGAGGTCGAGGTACGCCTCCAGCAGTACGTCCGCCTTCGACGACCACCACCGGTAGATCGTCTGCTTGCCGACGCCGGCACGGGCGGCGATGCCCTCGATCGTGGTCTTGCGGTAGCCGAGCTCGACGACGAGCTCGATGGCGGCGTCGTAGATCGCGCGACGGGACTTCTCGCTGCGGCGGGTGGTGTCAGGTGCGGGCTTCTGCAGGGTCATGGAACGAATTTAACAGGTTGACAAGACGGAGCGTCTCGCTGGACAGTAGGTCAGACCGAGCGAGACGATACGTCTCGTCGATTTGACGAACATCAGGAGGAGACCGTTATGGCCCGAGGCGGAGAAAACACGTTGGGCGTCGGTGGCACGCGGAAGAACCTCGGCCGCAGGGCCCTGCGGGGCGGCGCCCAGGACGGCCGGTTCGGCGGCGGAGTCGACCGCCAGGCCCAGAAGCGGGAGCTGCTGCGCAAGCTCCAGGAGGAGCGCACGAGTAAGGCGAGTAAGGCGAGTACGGGGAACAAGGAGGGTCGTACGAGCGACGAGTCGTCGTGACTAGGGCCGGTCCGCCGGTGGCCAGGGGTCGCCCCAGGTCGCGTCGCGGGCCGCCTTGTACAGGTCGCCGTGGCGTTTGGTGACCGTGCGGCGGTCGAGGTGCTCGTCGGTCTCGCACAGGTCGAGGAGCACCTGGCCCTTGCGGATCTGCGGGCGCCGGACCACCCGGGAGGGGGCCGGCGCCACGGGGATGCGGGCGGCGGCGACGTAGGCGAACTTCTCGTCCTCGTAGGCGAGAGAGCCGCCCTTGACCTGGCGGTGCAGGGAGGAGCGGCTGACCCGGGCCGAGAAGTGGCACCAGTCCTCGCCGGGGACGATGGGGCAGGCGGCGCTGTGCGGGCAGGGGGCGGCGATGTGGAAGCCGGCGGCGATCAGGCGGTCGCGGGCCTCGATGACACGGGCGTAGCCGTCGGGGGTGCCGGCCTCGACGATCACCACGGCCTGCGCGGCGGCCGCGGCGGCGGCCACGAGGGCGGCTCGGTCGGGGGCGGTCAGTTCGTTGAGGACGTAGGAGACCGTGACGAGATCGGTGCTCTCCAGTGTGAGTGCCGCTCCGATGCGGGAGCGCTGCCAACGGGTGTCCCGCAGGGCCGGGTTGGCGGTGGCGATCTCCTGGCCGAGGGTGAGCGCGGGCTCGGACCAGTCGAGGACGGTGACGGGGCGGGTGCCGTTCCAGGTCGCGGTCACGGCCCAGGTCGCGGCGCCGGTGCCGCCGCCGAGGTCGACGTGGCTGCGGGGGGTCCAGTCGGGTACGGCCTCTGCGAACGCCTCCAGCGCCGAGCGCACCGCCTCGTAGGTCGCGGGCATCCGGTAGGCGGCGTACGCGGCGACGTCGGCGCGGTGCCGGAGGATCGGGGCGTCGGTCGGGGTGGTGCCCCGGTAGTTGGCGATCAGCCGGTCCACGGCTTGCGCGGCCTCACGGGGCGGGAGGCCGTCGAGGAGGGTGGCGAGGCGGTGGCGCAGGGCGTCTGCCGGGGATACGGGGTCGTTCACCCGCCGATTCTATGTGCCCCGGCATTCGTGTCGGCCTCGCTGGGGGCTCCGCCCACACCTCGCCCCTACGTTCCCCGAACCGCCCGCGCCACCCGCGTCCCCGCCGCCGCCCGCGGTCTGCTGTCCGGCTCCCGTCTTCGTGGGTGCACCGTGTTCGCCAGCAGCACCAGGAACGTGTCCGTCGCCGGGTCCAGGACCAGCGACGTGCCCGTGAACCCCGTGTGCCCGGCCGCTCCCCGCCCCGCCAGCTCGCCCATGAACCACGGCTGGTCCAGGGCGAAACCCAGTCCCGGCTCGGTCAGCATCAGCTCCACGAAGTCCGGGCCCAGGATGCGCGCCGGGCCGTACGCGCCGCCCGCCAGCAGCGCGCGGCAGAGGATCGCCAGGTCCCGGCCCGTCGAGAACAGGCCCGCGTGACCGGCCACCCCGCCGAGCGCCCAGGCGTTCTCGTCGTGGACCACGCCCCGCAGCATCCCCCGGTCCGCCTTGGCCCACGGCCGCCGCTGGTCCTCCGTCGCCGCCGCGCCGGGGCAGGGGCCGAAGCGGGTCGCCGTCATGCCCAGCGGGCGGGTGATGCCGTCGTGGACGAGGACGTCGAGGGTGCGGCCGGTGCTGCGTTCCAGGGCGTGCTGGAGGAGGAGCGGGTTGAGGTCGGAGTAGCAGTACGTGCCGGGTACGCCGAGCGGGGATTCCGCGCGCAGCATCGCCAGGCGTTCGCTGTCGTCGGCACAGTCGTGGAGGGGGAGTTCGGGCCGCAGGCCGGAGGTGTGGGTGAGCAGCTCCCGTACGGTGACGCCGTGCTCGGCGGCCCCGCGGAAGTCCGGCAGATACGCGCCCACCCGCGCGTCGATGCCGAGCGTGCCCCGCTCGATCTGCTGCACGGCGGCGATCGACGTGAACAGTTTGGTGAGAGAGGCCAGATCGAAGGGAGTGTCGACGGTCATCGGGACGCGGGCGTCGGGCGGCAGTTCCACGCCGGCGTCCGTCCGGGGGTCGTAGGACGCGTACCGGACGGCCCAGCCGGCCGCCTCCTCGACGGCGATCACGGGACCGCGCCCGACGACCACGACGGTGCCCGCCGCCCAGGGGCGCTCGCCGCGGGTCAGGTTCTGGACCTCCTGGACGAGATGCCGGATTTGCCCGGGGTCGAGTCCGGCCCTTTCCGGTGTGTCGCTGCGCAGTCTCGGCGCGCTCAGCTCTCTGCCCCCTCTGTACTCGCACGTTTGTTCCAGGGACGGCACATTCCCACGAAGCAGGCCAGCGCCACCAGTGCGGCGGCCAGTTGGACGACGGCCATCGGGACGGCGGTGTGCTCGCCGGCGACACCGACGAGCGGGGTGGCGATCGCTCCGACGAGGAAGGACGACGTACCGAGCAGGGCGGACGCGGAGCCGGCGGCCTGCTTGGTGCGCATCAGGGCGAGCGCCTGGGTGTTGGGGAGGGTGATGCCCATGGCCGACATCAGGACGAAGAGGGCGGCGGCCACGGCCGGCAGGCCGACCTCGCCGAAGGCGCCCAGCGACATCAGCAGCAGCGCGGTCGCCGCCAGGATCACGATCGTGAGGCCCACCGCCAGCACCCGGTCCAGGCTCACCCGCCCGACCAGGACCTTGCCGTTGATCTGGCCGACGAGCACCAGGCCCACCGAGTTGAGCCCGAACAGCAGGCTGAACGTCTGCGGCGAGGCGCCGTAGATCTCCTGGATCACGAACGGCGAGGCGGAGATGTAGGCGAACAGCGCGGCGAAGGCGAAGCCGCCCGTGAGCATGTAGCCGGAGAAGGCGCTGTCGGCGAGCAGGCCGCGCATCGCGCGCAGGGCCTCGCCGACGCCCCCGGAGTGGCGTTCGGCGGGCGCGAGGGTCTCGGGGAGCTTCGCCCACACCACCCCGGCCAGCAGCACCCCGACGACCGTGAGGACGACGAAGACGCCCCGCCAGTCCGTGATCCGCAGGATCTGTCCGCCGATGAGCGGCGCGACGATCGGGGCGACCCCGGAGATCAGCATGAGGGTGGAGAAGAAGCGGGCCATGGCCATGCCGTCGTAGAGGTCGCGTACGACGGCTCGCGCGATCACTATTCCGGCCGCGCCCGCGAGGCCCTGCGCCAGCCGGAAGGCGACCAGCAGCTGGACGGTGGGGGCCACGGCGCACAGGGCGGTGGCGACGACGTAGACCGCGAGGCCGATGAGCAGCGGGCGTCTGCGGCCCCACCGGTCGCTCATCGGGCCGACCACCAGCTGCCCGAACGCCATGCCGGCCAGGCAGGCCGTCAGGGTGAGCTGGACGGTGGCCGCGGGGGCGCTGAGGGACTGGGTGACCTCCGGGAGGGCGGGGAGGTACATGTCCATCGCCAGCGGGGGCGTGGCGGTGAGGCCGCCGAGGATCAGGGTGACGAGCAGGCCGGTGCGGCGCAAGGAACGGGCGGCCGGTTCCGGTTTCGGTACGGCCGCCTGCGAGGGGCGCGATATGTCAGATGTATCCGAGATGGACGGCGCCTCCTGTGACGCCTCGGCCGGCGCGTCGCGCTCGGGCATGTGCCCCTCCCTTTCCGAGTGATCCGCCACCTATGCTCTCAGCTCGTACGAAGTACCGAGGGCGCCGAGGGTGCCGAAGGTGCCGCGAGGGTCACGTGAGTGAGGGTGGGGCCGGGATGACGGAGCAGAGCGTGCGCTGGGGGATTCTGGCGACGGGTGGGATCGCGGCGGCGTTCACCGCGGAGCTGGTTGATCTGCCGGACGCGGAGGTCGTGGCGGTGGCCTCGCGGACACAGGCGTCGGCGAAGGCGTTCGCGGAGCGGTTCGGGATACCGCGGGCGTACGGCGACTGGGACGCGCTGGCGCGGGACGAGGACATCGATGTCGTGTACGTCGCCACCCCGCACTCGGCGCACCGGGCGGCCGCCGGTCTGTGTCTGGAGGCCGGGCGGAACGTGCTGTGCGAGAAGGCGTTCACGCTGAACGCGCGGGAGGCCGAGGAGCTGGTCGCGCTGTCCCGGACCCGCGGGAGCTTCCTGATGGAGGCCATGTGGATGTACTGCAACCCGGTGATCCGGCGGCTCGCCCAGCTGGTGCGGGACGGGGCGATCGGCGAAGTGCGCAATGTGCAGGCCGATTTCGGGCTGGCCGGCCCCTTCCCGCCCTCGCACCGGCTGCGTGACCCGGAGCAGGGCGGGGGCGCGCTGCTGGATCTGGGCGTGTACCCGGTGTCGTTCGCGCAGCTGCTGCTCGGCGAGCCGGCGGACATCGCCGCGAGGTCCGTGCTCTCCGGCGAGGGTGTCGATCTCCAGACGGGCGCGCTGCTCTCCTGGGAGAGCGGCGCTCTGGCTTCGGTGCACTGCTCCATCATCGGCGGTACGGCCACCACCGCCTCCGTCACCGGCTCGCAGGGCCGCATCGACATCCCGTACGGCTTCTTCCACACCGACCGGTTCGTGCTGCACCGGGACGGCCGCGACCCGGAGGAGTTCGCGGCCGTCCCGGCGGACGGTCCCCGGGGCAGCCTCAAGCACGAGGCGCGCGAGGTGATGCGGGCGCTGCGGGCCGGCGAGACGGAGTCCCCGCTGGTCCCGCTCGACGGCACGCTCGCCGTGATGCGGACGCTCGACGCGATACGGGACCGCATCGGCGTCCGCTATCCCGGCGAATCCCCCCGCGAAACGGGCGAGCCGGAACTCACGCCGGCTTGAGCCCCTGCTCCCCCACCTCCGTCACGAAGGACGCGGCCGTCGTGATCGGCGCCCCGGGGGTGAGCACGTACGGCACGGTCTTGAAGTCGGCCCGCGCCCGCTCCCGGCCCAGCGCGACGGTCACATAGCCGCGCCGCCCGTTGTAGAACTTCAGGTGCGGGTTGGCGGTCATGTAGGTGTCCCAGTTCGCGGGCTTGTCGGCGCCGTCCCGGCCGCTGGAGATGGAGGTCGCCACGATCTCCGTGCCGAGGGTCGGCGAGGCCTGGTCGTCGAAGTCGTCCTTGATGTCGAAGGCGTACGCCGAGTGGACGTCCCCGCTGAGCACCATCAGGTTCTCGACGCCGGCCGCCTCCGCTCCGTCGAGGACACGCCGGCGTGAGGCCCGGTAGCCGTCCCAGGCGTCCATCGACACCCGCGACGGCGTGGTCAGGTCGATGTGCCGCTGGGAGAACATGACCTGCTGCGGTACGACGTGCCACAGCGCCCGTGAGGCGCGCCATCCGTCGAGCAGCCACCGCTCCTGCGTCTCGCCGGTCATGGTGCGCGCCGGGTCGTCGGACTCGGGGCCGGGGGCGTGCGCGACATCGCCGTACGCCTGGTTGGAGCGGTACTGGCGGGTGTCGAGGACGTCGAACTGGGCGAGCCGGCCCCACTGGAGGCGCCGGTAGAGCCGCATGTCGGGGCCGGCGGGCCGCTGGGGGCGGCGCAGCGGCTGGTTCTCCCAGTAGGCGCGGTAGGCGGCGGCGCGGCGCAGCAGGAACTCCTCCGGCGGGACGGGGTTCGCTGGGTTGTCCTCAGGGATGTGGTCGGCGTAGTTGTTCTCGGTCTCGTGGTCGTCCCAGGTGACGACGAAGGGGTGCGCGGCGTGGGCGGCGCGCAGGTCGGGGTCGGACTTGAAGAGGGCGTACCGCAGGCGGTAGTCCTCCAGCGTGATCGTCTCCCGGTTGAAGAGGGCGGGGAGCGTGCGGTCGGTGTAGTTCCGCTGTCCGCCGACCGCGTTGACCGCGTACTCGTACAGGTAGTCGCCGAGGTGGAAGACGATGTCGACGTCGTCCTGGGCGAGATGGGCGTACGGGGTGTAGTAGCCGTCGTGGTACGCCTGGCAGGAGACGGCGGCGAGGGTGAGCGCGGAGGCCTGGTCACCGGACGCGGGCGCGGTGCGGGTGCGCCCGGTCTCGCTGACCCAGTTGCCCACCCGGAAGCGGTAGTGGAAGACCCGGCCGGGGTCGAGGTGGCTCACCTCGACGTGCACGGCGTGGTGGAACTCGGGGTGCGCGGTGACGGTGCCCCTTCTGACGATCCGGCGGAAACGGTCGTCGTGGGCCAACTCCCAGCGGACGGTGACCCGTTCGGCGGGCAAGCCGCTGTCGGGCTGGTACGGCGCGGGGGCCAGCCGGGTCCACAGGAGCACGGACGTCGGCAGCGGGTCGCCGGAGGCGACGCCGAGGGTGAACGGGTTCTCGGTGATCTTCGCGGCGTCGAGTTCGGCGGCGGCCGCGATGCCGGCCGACGGCAGACCCGTCGCGAAGGCGAGCGCGGCGGCCGCCGAGGTGACGGTCAGGAAGCGGCGGCGGTTCAGGTGGCGTGCGGCGGCGCGGAGTTCGGGGGCGTGCTGGGACGGGCGTGCTGCGGGTGTCATCCGGTCCTCCCCTGACGAATGGGTGCAGGGGGCATTGGAGTGGCCGGGGACGACCTGCGATGGGCAGGTACACAACAGCCGGATGGCGGATGGATGAGTTCCGCATGGCGGGCCCTCCCCTACGCTGCGGGCCCATGAATGCCATGCAAACTGCGAAGGTTTCGAGGATCGCGGTGGTGACCGGCGCGGGTTCCGGCATCGGTCGCGCGGTCGCCGTGGAACTGCTGCGCGCGGGCTGGTCGGTGGCGCTGGCGGGCCGCCGGGTCGAGACGCTGGAGGAGACGGCGGCGCTCGTGCCCGACGGGGCCTCCATCGCCGTACGGACGGACGTGTCGCGGCCTCAGGACGTGGCCGCGCTGTTCGCCGCCACCGTCGACCGCTTCGGGCGGGTCGACCTGCTGTTCAACAACGCGGGGACGTTCGGACCGGGCGGCGTGCCGGTCGAGGAGCTGCCCTACGACGCCTGGCGGCACGTGGTGGACACCAACCTCAACGGGGCGTTCCTGTGCGCGCAGGCGGCGTACCGGCAGATGAAGGAGCAGGACCCGCGGGGCGGCCGGATCATCAACAACGGGTCCATCTCCGCCCATGCGCCCCGGCCGCACTCGGTCGCCTACACCGCGACCAAGCACGCGTTGACGGGGTTGACCAAGTCACTGTCCCTCGACGGGCGGCCGTACGGCATCGCGGTCGGGCAGATCGACATCGGCAACGCGGCCACCGACATGACCGCGCGGATGCAGACCGGGGCCCTTCAGGCCAATGGCGAGATCGCGCCCGAGCCCGTGATGGATGTGGCCGATGTGGCGCGCACGGTGCGGCACATGGCGGAGCTGCCGTTGGAGGCGAACGTGCAGTTCGCGACGGTGCTGGCGACGACGATGCCGTACGTGGGCCGGGGCTGAATCACAACCTGCACAAGCGGAATATAACCGTCCGGCGCATTGTGGCCGGTGGCAGGCTTATGCTCTACATCTCCTGCACCAGAGCTTCACACTTGGGGCACTGGACTTCCGCAGGCCAACCCGAGGGGGGTGGCGGCAGCCGTTCCACGGGACCGGGTGGGGGTGGACCCCGCGTGGGACCGCGGGGTACGCACCGGTGCGTGGAACGGCTGCCGCGTAAGACAGGGAATCAGGCCCTGAGGTTCATCGTCCGAGGATGCGGTCGACCTCGGTCAGCTGCTGGGCGGTGAGCGGTCCCTTCTCCAGGGCGCCCGCGTTCTGTTCGGCCTGGGCGACGGAGCGGAAGCCGGGGATCGGGATCGTGCGCGGGCTGCGGGCCCACAGCCAGGCGAGGGCGCCCTGGGCGAGCGTACGGCCGCCGCTGGTGAGGACGTCCTTCAAGGCATCGATCCGTGCGAGCCACTGCGGATCCGCCCCCGAACCGTCGCCGAACCCCTGCAGCCACGCCGGGGGCCGGCTGCGGATGTCCCCGGCCTGCAAGGGCTCTTGGCGCTTTCCGGCCAGCAGCCCCATGGCGAGCGGACTGCGGTTGACGCTCGCGAGGTTCGACTCCTCGCACAGGGCGATCATGTCGGGCGCGTCCCGCAACACATTGATCGCGTGCTGTACGGCCGTACAGTGCTCCCCCTCGGCGAACACGGCGGCGCGGGCCGGGTCGTCGGTGCTCCACGCGTACGCGCGTATCAGCCCCTCGCGCACGAACTCCTCGCAGACGTCGCGGAGTTCGGCGGCGCGCTCGGGATCGGCGTCGGAGAGGTGCAGCTGGTAGAGGTCGACGTGGTCGGTGCCGAGGCGGGTGAGAGAGGCCGTCAGCGCGCGGCGGGCGTAGGCGGGGGTGTCATCGCCGCCGGTGAGGGTGCGGGTGTCCTCGTCGAAGACGTTGCCCCACTTGGTGGCGACGACCACGTCGTCCCGGCGCTTGCCCAGGGCCCGGCCGAGGACGCGTTCGCTGTGTCCGGCGCCGTAGGTGTCGGCCGTGTCGAAGAAGGTGACGCCCAGGTCGAGGGCGCGCCGGACGGCCCGTACGGACTCCTCGTCGTCGACCTTGCCCCAGCCGAGCGGCTGCCCGTCGGGGTTCTGCCATTCACCGCCGATCGCCCAGCAGCCGAAGCCGAGTGCGCTGACCTCGATGCCGCTGCGGCCCAGTGTCCTTGTGGTCTCCATGCCGGAGCACCCTAGGAGTTGGAGTGCACGCGAAGGCAAGGCCTGACGTACGGGTTCTTCAGGCCTGCCCGGTCTCGAAGCGGGTGATCCTGCCGTCGTCGTCGACCGTGAAGTTCCAGCGGGTGCGCATCTCGCCCCAGGTGTCGTTGCTGTAGCGGGCGATGAGGGCGCGGCCGCCCCGGGACTCGTTGTCGACCTCCATGTGACCGTGGGAGGAGAAGATCTCCCGGTCGATCCAGTCGTCGAGGTCGCGCTCGGACCCGTCGTCCGTCATGGTCGCGCCGGGGGCGAGGAGCGAAAGGAACGCCTCGCGGTCATGGGCGTTGACGGCGGTGACGAAGGCGCGGACGGCCGGGTCGCTGAGTTTGGCGGTCTGAATCGTCATGCCAGTCAGACTCACACCGCTCCCCCGGGCCCGCCACCTGAGGCTCCCCGAGCCCGACCGGGTCCGCCCGGGTCCGCCACCCGAACGGCGTCGCGGCGGGGCCGCGAGGTGTCAGGAGTGCGAGGGTGGAAACGCGGAGGGGGTTGTTCCGGGTTGTTCCTGGTTGTTCCTGTTGGCTGCTTCGGGAGACATCGTGACCTCTTACGACCGACGCGATCTGGGCCTGCTGCTGCTCCGGCTGGGTACCGGCGGGGTGCTGGCGGCGCACGGCACGCAGAAGCTGTTCGGGTGGTTCGGCGGGCACGGGCTGGAGGGCACCGGCCAGTTCATGGAGTCCGTCGGGTACGCGCCCGGGAAGGCGAGCGCCACGGCGGCCGGATTGGCCGAGACCGGCGGCGGCACGCTGCTGGCGCTGGGTCTCGCGACCCCGGCCGCCGGTGCGGCGGCGGCCGGGGCGATGGCGGGCGCGTCCGCGGTGCACGTACCGAACGGCTTCTTCAACCAGAGCGGCGGCTACGAGTACGCGGCGACGCTGGGCCTGGCCGCGACCGGCCTCGCGGTCGCGGGTCCCGGGCGGCTCTCCCTCGACCACGCGCTCGGCCATGTCTTCGACCGCGGCTGGATGGTGCCGGCGGCGTTCGCCGCGACGGCGGCGGTCACCGCGGTGGTCGTGGGGGCACGGAACAGGAGGCTGCAGAAGGACGAGCAGGAGGAGGCGGCGGGCCAGTTCGAGAATCAGGAGGCCCTGTTCGGGGAGTAGGAGGCGCGCCTTCGGGGATTCCGGGCACGTGTCCTGGGCACGGGCCGGCGTGCCAAGCTGCCCGCATGACTGATCAGGCCACCCACGCCGAGACGACCGCCGACCTCTGGAACTCCATCGACGACCTCTGGGCCTGGCTGGAGGCGAACCGCCCGGCGGACGGTCAGGAAGGCATGCTGCTGCGCATGCTGAAGCTGTCCGAGGAGGTCGGCGAGGTCGCCCAGGCGGTGATCGGGGCGACCGGGCAGAACCCGCGCAAGGGCGTCACGCACACCTGGGAGGACGTCCAGGGCGAGCTGTGCGACGTCGTGATCACGGCCCTGGTGGCCCTGCGCACACTCACCCCGGACACCCGCGAGGTCTTTGCCCGGCATCTGGCCCGGGTGACGGAGCGTTCGCTGGGCCAGGGCCTGTCCTAGCGGGTTCCTGGTCGGTTGCCCGCGAGCGCCCCGGACTGAGTGTCCGGGGCGCCGGACCGCGGTGGCCGCTTTCCTTACACCGCGGCGATGCCCTCCACAGTGGTTGATGGGGCTGGTGAGGTGAAGGGGTTCGACTGCCGCGTCAGGGTCTCGTAAGGACTGCCATCGAACTTCCATCGCGATAAATATCTCGCAACGAGCTGCGCGACAAAGTCACCCAGGACATCGCCACCAAGGCCGGTCAGTACGACGTCGCCACCATCGGCGCCTACGAGGTGCCCGTCTGGGAGAAGAACGGCCGGCTGCACGAGCTGGGCGCGTACGTCGACAAGGACACGAGCTCAAGGCCGACCTGCTGGGGCCGATGGCCCAGTCGCTGTCCGGCTCGGACGGCAAGCTCTACGCCCTGCCGTTCTACGGCGAGTCCTCCTTCCAGATCGCCGACATCGCGGCCAAGGTCGACGGAGCCGAGCCCGGCATGCGGGGCATCTGCCTGCGCGGTCTGGCCGGCTGGGGGGGAGCTCGGGGGCCCCGCTGACGTCCGTGGTCAACACCTTCGGCGGCACCTGGTTCACCAAGGACTGGAAGGCGCAGGGCAACAGCCCGGCCTTCAAGAGGGCCACCAACTTCTACGTCGAACTGGTCAGGAAGCACGGTGAGGCGGGAGCGGCGCAGGCCGGGTTCACCGAGTGCCTGAACGCCATCAGAAGAAGGTCGCGATGTGGACGCGGCGCCGTAGGCATGCTGCTCGGGCCCGTTCGTGACGGGTGCGGCCGGGTCGCCGTGCGCGGAGGACGGCTCCCGGCTCCTCCCGGCCCGTGTGCGAGACTTCGAGGTCGAAGCCTCCGGCCGTCGGGCCTGTCACAGCACGGCCCGCCCGCAGCCGCGCGACCGACACAGCACACGAAGGACGAGGGAGAGCCGCAGTGCCCGCCAGGACACGGTCGTCGCAGGCCGCTGTGGAGGAACGACGTCAGGCCGTCCTGCGACACGTCGTCGAACACGGCGAGACCCGCATCGACGATCTCGCCGACCACTTCGGCGTCAGCCTGATGACGATGCACCGCGACCTCGACGACCTCGTCCAGCGCTCCCTGCTCCGCAAGGAACGCGGCCGGGCCGTCGCCTTCCCCGCGGTCACCATGGAAACGGCGACGCGCTTCCGTGAGAGCACCGCCCTCTCGGCGAAGGCCGCCGTGTGCCGCGCCGCGCTCAGCCGCATCGAGCCCGGCAGCACGGTGCTCATGGACGACTCCACCACCCTCTTCCCCCTGGCCCCCGCTCTCGCACGGCTCGACCAACTCACCGTCGTCACCAACTCGGTGGGCCTGGCGCGGCATCTGGGATCCGCCCGGAACGTGGACGTCACCCTGCTCGGCGGGCGCTACCACGGCGACTTCGACTCCTGCACCGGCCCCGAGGTCACCCGCACCCTCTCCCGGATACGCGCCGACCTCGCCCTGATGTCCGCCACCGCCGTCCTCTCGGGGCGGCTCTTCCACCCCCTGAGCGAGTACGTCGAGGTCAAGCTGGCCATGCTCGCCTCCGCCGAGCGGGCCCTGCTCCTCGTGGACCATTCGAAATTCGGCAAGACCGCCACCCACGCCTACGGCACGGTGGCCGACCACCAGGCGGTCATCACCGACACCAGCACCCCCGACGCGGAGATCGCGGCCATCCGCGACCTCGGTGTCCCCGTCGAGGCGGTCGACCCCGGAGACGCTTCCCCGTGATACACGCCCTGTTCGAAACCCCCAGCACCTACCGCCCCACCGCCGCGGAGACGGCCGCCCCCGTCCCGCCGGTCGAGGCCGTCCTCTTCGACTTCAGCAACACGATCTTCCAGATGATCGACCTGGAGACGTGGCTGCGCCGGGTCGGCGAGGCCGGCGGCCGTACCGCCGTACTGAACGACGACGACGCCGTGGCCGGGATCGCGCGGCAGCTGCGCGACGCCTTCCGGCTGCCCGCCGTCGTCGCTCTCCAGGAGGGCCGCGACCTGTCTCCCGAACGGCACCGCCGCGCCATGCGGGGCTGGTGGGCGCACGTGGACTTCCTGCGCGGCATCGAGGAGACCGCCTATCGGGAGCTCACCGCGCCGGACGCCTGGGTCCCGTATCCCGACACGGAACCCGCACTGCGCGCGCTGCGCGAGCGCGGCCTGCGCATCGGGATCGTGAGCGGCTTCGCCTGGGACCTGCGGACCCACCTCGCCCATCACGGGCTGGAGGACCTGGTCGACGTATGCGTGATCTCCTGTGAGGTGGGCCGGGAGAAGCCCGATCCCCAGCTGTTCCTCAAGGCCTGCGCGGACCTCGGAGCCGACCCCCGCGCCACGCTCATGGTCGGCGACAACCCGGTACGGGACGGCGGCGCCATCGCCTGCGGCCTGCGCGCCTACATCTTCCCGGCCGAACACCGCACTGGCGACCGCGGCCTGAACGAGGTCCTCCGCCTCGTGCCCTGACCCACCGCACCCTGCTCGGCCGGCCGCGGCGTAAGGTCCCCTCGGGGTACGCCGTGGAGGGAGATCGCGATGGGGAGTCCGCCGGAGCTCACCCTGGGACGGTTGCTCTCCTCATGGCAACTGGACGTGCCCGCGCTGCTGCTCGTCGCCCTCCTGGGTGTGCCGTACGGCTGGGGCGTACTGCGGCTGCGGCGCCGGGGCGAACACTGGCCCGTGCCCCGGCTCGCCGCCTTCGCGCTGCTCGGCCTCGGTGCGCTCGTCGTGGCCACGATGTCCGCCCTGGCCGTCTACGACCACGCCCTGTTCTGGCCGGCCGCGGTCCAGAACGTCCTCCTGGACCTGATCGCACCGCTCGGGCTGGCGCTGGGCGATCCCCTGCGGCTGGCCGTCCGTGCCCTGCCCGAGCGCGCCGGGGACCGCGTGCGGCGGGTGATGACCGGGCGGCTGGTGCGACTGCTCACCTTCCCGCTGGTCAGCACGGCGCTCGTGCTCACGACCGAGCTGACGGTGTACTTCACCCCGTACTTCGAAACCGCCCTGCGCCAGGGCTGGTTGCACGAACTGATGTATCTGCACCTGCTGCTCGCCGGCTGCCTGTTCGTGGTGCCGGTGCTCACCCGCGAGACCGCGCTGCCGAAGTGGTGCGGCCATCCGGTCCGGGCGGCGCTGGTGTTCGTCGACGGCGTCGTCGACGCCGTACCCGGCATCGTGGTGATGACGCACGGCACATTGATCGCCGGGGCCTGGTACTCGCACCATGCCCCGTCCTGGGCGCCGGACGTGCACCATGACCAGCAGCTCGGCGGCGGCGCGATGATCAGCATCGCCGAACTGGTGGCGCTGCCCTTCCTGCTGGCGATCCTGGTGCGGTGGGCCCGTACCGAACGCGCCGAGACCGTCGCCCTGGACCGCCGCCTGGAGGCGGAGCTGGTCCCGGCGACGCCCGCGACCGGACCGGCGCAGGGCCCGGACCTCGTACGTCCCTGGTGGGAGACCGAGAACAGCGAGATCGCCCGGCGCGTCAGGCAGCAGCGGCCGGGGCGCTGACGGGCGCGCACACTCACCCACCGACACCCACAGAATCTCCGGATCACTTCTCTACGATGTCGGCCGACGACTGGAGGGGACCATGGCTGTGGACTCGTACGCCGGGGACCATCGCGCGCAACAGTGGGCGGCCCGCGCGGCACTGGCCGCGGCGGCGCTCGCCGTACTGCTCCCCCTCGGCTACGGCGGTGTGGGCGGCGTCCTGCTGCTCGTGGCCGTGCTCGCGGGTGCGGCCCTCACCGCGGCCGCCCTGTGGTGGGCACTGACCCGCCGCGGCCCCGTCCGCTGGGCGGCGGCGCTGCTCGCGGTCGCCGCCCCCACCGCCGTGATCGTCCTGCTCGCGACCACCCTCCTGTGGGCCCTGCCGCTGTCGCTGGTGTCGTGGGCGGTGGCGGTCGGGGCGGGTCGCTACGCCCTGCGCAGCACCCGGAAGCCCTCCACCCGTATGAAGGAGCACAGGACGTCCCCGCCCCGGCGCCCGTTCATCGTCATGAACCCGCGTTCCGGCGGCGGCAAGGTGGCCGCGTTCGGGCTGAAGGAGAAGGCGGAGCGGCTCGGCGCGCGCGTCGTCCTGCTGGACCCGGAGCAGCACCAGGACGTCGTCGCCCTGGCCCGGTCGGCCGTCGCGGACGGCGCCGATCTGCTGGGCGTCGCGGGCGGCGACGGTACCCAGGCGCTGGTGGCGGCCGTCGCCGCCGAACACGACGTGCCGTTCCTCGTCATCAGCGCCGGCACCCGCAACCACTTCGCCATGGACCTCGGCCTGGACCGCGCCGACCCGGCCGCCTGCCTCGACGCCCTCACCGACGGCGTCGAACTCCGTGTGGATCTCGGCTTCGCCGGAGAGCACCCGTTCGTCAACAGCGCCTCCTTCGGCGCGTACGCGGCCGTCGTCCAGGACCCCGCCTACCGCGGCGACAAGATCGGCACCACCTGGGAGCTGCTGCCCGACCTGCTCACCCGCCAGCGCGGACCCGAACTCACCGCCCGCACCGCGGACGCGACCCTCACCGCCCCGCAAGCGGTACTGGTGAGCAACAATCCCTACCTCACCGCCGATCCGACCGGTCTCGGCCGCCGCGAGCGACTCGACTCCGGACTGCTCGGCGTCCTGGGCGTCAGGGTGGACAGCGCCGCCGAGGCCGCCGGACTCCTGCTGGACCCGGAGCCGGACGGCCTCGCGGTCCTCACCGCCCGCGAAGTGGTCGTGGACGCCGACAGCCCGGAGATCGAGGTCGGTCTCGACGGCGAGGCCGCGCTCCTCCCCGCCCCGGTCCACTGCCGCATCGCCCCCGCGGCGCTGCGCGTCCGCGTCCCCCGAAACCGCCCGGGGGTGCCGGAGACCCCGCCACGCCTGGACTGGCGACAGCTGCGCAAGCTCGCGGCGTCGGTGGGCCGTACGGCCGCGCCCGGGCGTTCGCGGGCGTCGTGAGTACTGGCGAGGGCCTTCAAGCGTGAACCCATCACCGCCGGTCGGCACGTGGGCCGGGTCACAGTGCGGGTAATTAGTAGGGCGTCCTACTATCTCGGTGACCGGCCAGCACCCGGCGGGAAGTTCGTGCCGAGCGCATTCTGCGGAAGGAATGTCCATGGGGTCCCAGGAGAAAATCCTCATCGTCGAGGGAGCGCGCACCCCGATCGGCAGTTTCGGCGGCGCGCTTCGAGACGTCCCGGCGCACGAGCTCGGCGGCACCGCCGCGCGAGCGGCCCTGTCGCGGGCGGGGGCGGCGCCCGAGGATGTCGACGAGGTCGTCATGGGCTGCATCGGCCAGGTCGGCGCGGACGCCTACAACGCGCGCCGCGTGGCGCTGGCGGCCGGGCTGCCGAAGAGCGCGCCGGCGTACACCGTGAACCGGCTGTGCGGCAGTGGACTGCAGGCGGTGTGGTCGGCGGCGATGCAGATGCGCTGGGGCGGGGTGGACATCTCGCTGGCGGGCGGGGACGAGAACATGTCCCGGATGCCGTTCTACGACTTCGGTGCCCGTTCCGGCTACCGGCTCGGCGACCGCACGCTCTTCGACGGCACGGTGATGATGCTCACCGACCCCTTCCACGACATCCACATGGGTGTCACGGCGGAGAACGTGGCCGCGAAGTACGGCGTCTCGCGCCGGGAGCAGGACGAGTTCGCGGCCGAGTCGCAGCGGCGCGCGGCCGGTGCGGCGGCCGGGGCCGCCTTCGCCGAGGAGATCACGCCCGTGGCGGTGGGCGGCCGCAAGCCGCACACCGTGGAGGTGGACGAGCATCCCAAGCCGGAGACGACGGTGGAGACGCTGGCCGGTCTGCGCCCGGCGTTCCAGCCGGGCGGCACGGTGACCGCCGGGAATGCCTCGGGCATCAACGACGGCGGGGCGGCACTGGTGCTGGCGCGGGAGTCGGTGGCCGCCGCCCGCGGGCTGACCGCCCTGGCCTCGCTGGAGGCCGTGGCGACCGCGGCGATGGAGCCGGAGCTGATGGGTTACGCCCCGGTCCTGGCGCTGCGGAAGCTGCTCGAGCGGACCGGCCTCACGCCCGGCGACCTGGACACCGTCGAGCTGAACGAGGCCTTCGCCTCGCAGGCGGTGGCGGTGATCCGCGACGCCGGTCTGGACGCGGAGAAGACCAACCCTTACGGCGGTGCGATCGCGCTGGGGCACCCGGTGGGGGCGACGGGGGCGATCCTGACCCTGCGGGTGGCCAAGGACCTCGTACGGCGCGACCTGGAGCTGGGCGTGGTCACCATGTGCATCGGCGGTGGCCAGGCCCTGGCCGCGCTCTTCCGCCGCGTGTGACCGCAGAGCGTCCGTAACTCCCTTGTGCTTCTAGTCACAGCACCATCACCTCCAGCAATTTACTAGGACGTCCTAGTATCACTTCTGCCAGCGTTCCCCCCGCCCTGTCCGGGAAGGCCCCCATGCGCGATCTGCACCGCCCCGTGCACCCCGTCCGTCTCGTCACCGCGTCGGCCCTGTTCGACGGGCACGACGCGTCGATCAACATCATGCGGCGGATCTTCCAGTCCCAGGGCGCCGAAGTGATCCACCTCGGCCACAACCGTTCGGTGCGGGAAGTCGTGGACGCGGCGCTCGAGGAGGACGCCCACGGCGTGGCGGTCTCGTCCTACCAGGGCGGGCATGTCGAGTACTTCGAGTACCTGGTCGAGTCGCTGCGCCGGCAGGGAGCTGAGCATGTCCGCGTGGTGGGCGGCGGAGGCGGCGTGATCGTGTCCGAGGAGATCGCCCGGCTGCGCGACAGCGGGGTGACCATCTTCTCCCCGGAGGACGGCCAGCGGTTGGGCCTCGCCGGGATGGTCAACTCGGTGGTGCGGGACTGCGACTTCGACCTCTGGGACGGCAAACCGTCCGACCCGGCCGCCGTACTCGCGGGCGACCGGTTCGCGATCGCCCGCGCCATCACCGGTGCGGAACTCGGCAAGCTGCCCGCGGACTTCCTGGAGCAGCTCCGTGCGGCCGCGGGGGCACGGGTCAGGCCCGTGCTCGGCATCACCGGGACCGGCGGTTCGGGGAAGTCGTCGCTGACCGACGAGCTGGTGCGCCGGTTCCGCATGGACCAGCAGGACAAGCTGCGCATCGCCGTGATCGCGGTCGACCCGACCCGCCGCCGCGGTGGCGGTGCGCTGCTGGGTGACCGGATCCGTATGAACTCCCTCGACGGGAACCGGGTGTTCTTCCGGAGCCTGGCCACCCGCGGCAGCCGTGAGCTGCCCGAGCACCTGTCCGACGTGATCGACGTGGTCAAGGCCGCCGGGTTCGACCTGGTAATAGTGGAGACGCCGGGCATCGGCCAGGGCGACGCGGCGATCGTGCCGTTCGTCGACACCTCCCTGTACGTGATGACGCCGGAGTTCGGCGCCGCCTCGCAGCTGGAGAAGATCGACATGCTCGACTTCGCCGACGTCGTGGCGATCAACAAGTTCGAGCGGCGCGGTGCCAAGGACGCGCTGCGCGACGTGGGCCGCCAACTGGTCCGCAACCGCGAGGCGTTCGGCATGAGGCCCGAGGACATGCCGGTGTACGGCACCTCGGCGGCGACTTTCAACGACGACGGTGTCACCGCGCTCCACCAGCACCTGAAGACCGCTCTGGCCGAGAACGGACTCCCGCTGTCCGAGGGCATATTGGCGCCGGTCGACGTACGCCACTCCTCCGGCATCCGCCAGGTGGTCCCGGCCGACCGGGTGCGCTACCTAGCCGAGATCACCGACACGATCCGCACATACCACGCACAGACGGAAGGGCTGGCCGAGGCGGCCCGGCGGGTACAGCGCCTGGAGCTGGTCAAGGACGAGCTCGTGCAGGCCGGCTCCGAATCCGGGAACGTGGAGTCGCTGCTCGAGGACGCGCGCAGGCAACTCCCGCACGACGTCACGGAGCAGATCGCGAACTGGCCCGCCGTCATCGCCTCCTACTCCGGCGACGAGCAGGTCGTGAAGGTGCGCGAGCGGGAGATCCGCACCAAGCTGACCCGCGAGTCCCTCTCGGGCAACAAGATCCCCCGCGTCGCCCTGCCCCGGTTCACCGACCACGGGGAGCTGGTGCGGTTCTGGCGTGGGGAGAACCTGCCCGGACACTTCCCCTTCACCGCCGGGGTGTTCCCCTTCAAACGCGACGGCGAGGACCCGGCGCGGATGTTCGCCGGCGAGGGCGATCCGTTCCGCACCAACCGGCGTTTCAAGCTGCTCTCCGAGGGCCAGCCGGCCACCCGGCTGTCCACCGCCTTCGACTCGGTCACCCTCTACGGCCGTGACCCGGACGAACGCCCCGACATCTACGGCAAGGTCGGCACCTCCGGCGTCTCGGTGGCCACGCTGGACGACATGAAGGCGCTCTACGACGGCTTCGACCTGGTCGCGCCGACAACCTCGGTCTCCATGACGATCAACGGACCCGCGCCGACCATCCTGGCGTTCTTCCTCAACACCGCGATCGAGCAGCAACTCACAAGGTTCCGCGCCTCCGAGGGCCGCGACCCCTCACCCGAAGAGGCCGCCGAGCTGCGCGCGCACGCGCTGGCGAACGTACGCGGCACGGTGCAGGCCGACATCCTGAAGGAGGACCAGGGCCAGAACACCTGCCTGTTCTCCACCGAGTTCTCCCTGCGGATGATGGCGGACATCCAGGAGTGGTTCATCGAGAACAAGGTCCGCAACTTCTACTCCGTGTCCATCTCCGGCTACCACATCGCCGAAGCCGGGGCCAACCCCATCAGCCAGCTCGCCTTCACCCTGGCCAACGGCTTCACCTACGTCGAGGCCTACCTGGCCCGGGGCATGCACATCGACGACTTCGCGCCGAACCTGTCGTTCTTCTTCTCCAACGGCATGGACCCCGAGTACTCCGTCCTCGGCCGCGTGGCCCGCCGTATCTGGGCCGTGGCGATGAAGGAGAAGTACGGCGCGGGCGAGCGTTCGCAGAAGCTGAAGTACCACGTCCAGACCTCGGGCCGGTCCCTGCACGCCCAGGAGATGGACTTCAACGACATCCGCACCACCCTGCAGGCACTCATCGCCATCTACGACAACTGCAACAGCCTGCACACCAACGCCTACGACGAAGCCGTCACCACCCCCACCGAGGACTCCGTCCGCCGGGCCCTGGCCATCCAGCTGATCATCAACCGGGAGTGGGGCCTGGCCATGAACGAGAACCCCCTCCAGGGCTCGTTCGTCATCGACGAGCTCACCGACCTCGTCGAAGAAGCGGTCCTGAAGGAATTCGAGCGGATCAGCGAGCGAGGCGGCGTGCTCGGTGCCATGGAGACCGGCTACCAGCGCGGCCGTATCCAGGACGAGTCGATGCTCTACGAGCAGCGCAAGCACGACGGCACCCTGCCGATCATCGGCGTCAACACCTTCCGCAACCCGCACGCGGACACCGCCGAGCCCGGCGCGATCGAGCTGGCCCGCGCCACGGAAGAGGAGAAGCAGTCCCAGCTGAAGCGCGTACGGGACTTCCAGTCCCGCCACCGCGACCCGGCCCACACCGCCCTGACCGCCCTCAAGGACGCCGCGGTGAACGGCGACAACGTCTTCGCCGTCCTGATGGACGCCGCCCGCGCCTGCTCGCTCCAGCAGATCACCGACGCCTTCTTCGAGGTCGGCGGCCAATACCGCCGCAACGTCTGACCCGCCCCGGGAAAACCACACCGCACCGCACCACACCGCGCCCCACTGATCAGACAGGACTGCAGATGGATCCCGTTACCCGTCTCGGCGTCGTCGGCTGCGGCCTCATGGGCTCCGGCATCGCCGAAGTCGCCGCCCGCAACGGCATCGACGTCCGCGTCGCCGAAGCCACCCACGACGCCGTCGAGACCGGCCGCCGCCGTCTCGTCGACTCCCTCGACCGGGGCGTACGGCGGGGCAAGCTCAGCGAACAGCAGCGGGACCAGGCCCTGGCCAAGCTGTCCTTCACGCACGACCTCAGCGACCTGGCCGACCGCCAGTTCGTCGTCGAAGCCGTCGCCGAGAACCGCGACATCAAGACCGACGTGCTCCGCGCCCTGGACAAGGCGGTCGAAGACCCGGCGGCGATCCTGGCCACCAACACCTCGTCGATCCCCATCGTCGATCTCGCCGTCGTCACCGAGCGGCCCGCGCAGGTCATCGGCATGCACTTCTTCAACCCCGTGCCCGTGCAGCAGCTGGTCGAGCTGATCCCCGCCCTCACCACCAGCCCGGAGACCGTCCAGCGCACCCGCGACTTCGCCCAGCAGCTGGGCAAGCAGGCCATCCAGGCTCCCGACCGCTCCGGCTTCGTGGTCAACGCCCTGCTCGTGCCCTTCCTGCTCAGCGCCATACGCATGGCCGAGTCCGGCGCCGCACAGCCCGACGACATCGACCGGGGCATGGAACTCGGCTGCGCCCACCCCATGGGTCCGCTGCGGCTGCTCGACCTCATCGGCCTCGACACCGCCCAGGCGGTGGCCGAGTCGATGTACGAGGAGTTCAAGGAGCCGCTGTACGCGCCCCCCGCCCTGCTGCGCCGCATGGTCGCCGCGGGCCACCTCGGCCGCAAGAGCGGCCGAGGCTTCTACACGTACGACGGTTAACACGTACGACGGTTAAAGAGCGAGAGGCAGGGGGCCTGTCGCCGCTGCTGTGCGCGGCTACATGTTGATCATGTGGCCGGCGAGGCCGTGGACGGCTTCCTTGACCGCTTCGCTCAGGGTGGGGTGGGCGTGGACGTTGCGGGCGACCTCGTGGACCGTGAGGTCCCACTGCTGGGCCAGGGTCAGCTCGGGGAGCAGTTCGGTGACGTCCGGGCCGATGAGATGCCCTCCGATGAGCTCGCCGTACTTGGCGTCGCTGATCAGCTTCACGAAGCCGGTGGTGTCTCCCAGACCGTGTGCCTTGCCGTTGGCGGTGAAGGGGAACTTGGCGACCTGGACGTCGTAGCCCTTTTCCCGCGCCTGTGCCTCGGTGTAGCCGAAGCTGGCGATCTGCGGCTGGCAGAAGGTGGCGCGCGGGATCATCGCGTAGTCCAGTTCCATGGTCTCGGCGTCCGCGAGCGTCTCGGCGGCGACCACGCCCATCGCCTCGGCGGCGTGCGCGAGCATCAGCTTCGCGGTGACGTCGCCGATGGCGTAGATGTGCGGGACCGAGGTACGGCAGCGGCCGTCGATGTCGATCGCGCCGCGCTCGGTGACGCGCACGCCGGCGTTCTCCAGGCCGTATCCGGTGACGTTCGGCGCGAAGCCGATCGCCTGCAGGACCTTGTCGGCCTCCAGGACCTGCTGCGCGCCGTCCTTGCCGGTGACCGTGACGCGGACCTGCGGACCGGACTCGTCGATCGACTCGACGCGGGTCGAGGTGAGGACGTCGATGCCCAACCTCCGGTACTGCTTGGCCAGTTCGGCGGAGATCTCGGCGTCCTCCAGCGGGGCGACGCGGTCCAGGAACTCGACGACGGTGACCTTCACGCCGTAGTTGTGCAGGACGTAGGCGAACTCCACACCGATGGCCCCGGCGCCGGCGATCACGATGGACTGCGGCAGGTCCTCGGCGAGGATCTGCTCCTCGTACGTCACCACGCGGGAGGTGCGGCGCGTGCCGGGCAACAGCTTGGGAGTCGCTCCGGTGGCGATGACGCAGTGGTCGAAGCCGATGGTGCGGGTGTTGCCGTCGTAGTCGGCCACCTGGAGCGTGTGCGGGTCGAGGAACGTGCCGCGACCGCTGATCTCCGTGATCTTGTTCTTCTTCATCAGGTAGTGGACGCCCTTGACCCGGCCGTCCGCGACCTTCCGACTGCGGCGGAAGGCCTCCCCGTAGTCGAAGGAGACCTGCCCGTCGACCTTGATGCCGAAGGTCTTCGCCTCGCGCGTGAAGATGTGCGCGAGCTCGGCGTTGCGCAGCAGGGCCTTGGTGGGGATGCAGCCCACGTTCAGGCAGACGCCGCCCCAGTACCTCTCCTCGACCACCGCGACACGCTTGCCGAGTTGGGCGGCCCGGATGGCGGCAACGTATCCGCCGGGCCCGGCGCCGAGTACGACGACGTCGAAGCGCTCACCCTGCTCGTCCATGGACGGTTCCTTTCCGCATGGCGGCCGGTCCCGCGAGGGGCCGACTCGCTCTCGATCGAACAAACGGGAGGTGGCCACATGGTCCACCACCTCGTCGACAGTCTTCCGGATGTCCGCTTCAGCGCCCCGATGCCGTGATCTATGCCCGCGCGGCGATCATCGACGGCGGGCCGGGGCCTCGTCGCACAATGATCCGCACGGGCATGGAGGGCATGATTGCGGGAGGCTCGTCGGCCGGTCCGGCGTGGCCCGGCATGGTTCGGCGTGGTCCGGCCCCAAAGCGGCGGAAACTCGAAGCGACAAAGGAGTGCGCGATGGGAACGTACGAAGATGTCTTCCACGCCAGTACCGAAGACCCGGAGCGCTTCTAGCTGAAGGCGGCGGAGGGCATCGACTGGGACGTCGCTCCGCAACGCGCGCTGGACTCCTCGGGCGCGCCCCTCTACCGCTGGTTTCCCGACGGGCGGCTCAACGTCTGTTTCAACGCGCTCGACCGGCACGTCGAAGCCGGCCGGGGAGACCAGCCCGCGCTCATCTACGACTCCCCCGTGACCGACACCCGCCGCACCTCCACCTACGCGCAGCTCAGGGACGAGGTGGCGGCCTTCGCCGGAGCACTCGCGCGGCTCGGCGTGGGGCAAGGCGATCGTGTGGTCATCTACATGCCGATGGTCCCCGAGGCGGCGGTCGCGATGCTGGCCTGCGCACGTATCGGCGCGGTCCACTCGGTCGTCTTCGGCGGGTTCGCCCCGCACGAACTCGCCCTCCGCATCGACGACGCCGCCCCCAAGGTGGTCGTCTCCGCCTCCTGCGGCATCGAGGGCAAGCGTGTCATCGCGTACAAGCCCCTGCTCGACCGGGCGATCGACCTCGCGGTCCACAAGCCGGAAAAGAGTGTGATCCTGCAACGCCCGCAGGAACCGGCCGAGTTGGGGCCCGACGATCTCGACTGGGCCGACGTGGTCGCCGCCGCACCGCCGGCCGACTGCGTTTCCGTCCCCGCGACCGATCCCCTCTACATCCTCTACACGTCCGGAACGACCGGAAAGCCCAAGGGAGTCGTGCGTGACTGCGGCGGCTACGCGGTGGCCCTGCACTGGTCGATGGGCGCCGTGTACGACGTGGGCCCGGGCGAGACGATGTTCACCGGCTCCGATGTCGGCTGGGTCGTCGGGCACTCGTACATCGTCTACGCGCCCCTGCTGGTCGGCGCCACGACGGTCCTGTACGAGGGGAAGCCGGTCGGCACCCCGGACGCGGGCCAGTTCTGGCGCGTCGCCGCCGAGTACCGGGTCAAGACCATGTTCACGGCACCCACCGCCTTCCGGGCGATCAGGAAGGAGGACCCGAAGGGGGCGCTCACCGCCGGCTACGACCTCTCCCACCTGCGCTACCTCTTCCTCGCCGGCGAGCGCCTCGACCCCGAGACGTACCACTGGGCGAGCGCCCTCCTGGGCGTCCCGGTGATCGACCACTGGTGGCAGACCGAGACCGGCTGGCCCATCGTCGCCAACCCGGTCGGCATCGAGGCCGCTCCCGTCAAACCCGGGTCCCCCACCCGCCCGCTGCCCGGCTGGGACGTCCGCGTCCTCGACCCCTCGGGCGATCCGGCACCCGCGGGCGTCGACGGTGCGATCGTCGTGAGGCTCCCCCTGCCGCCCGGCGCACTCCCCACGCTCTGGAAGGACGACGACCGCTACGTCGCCTCCTACCTCTCCGCCCACGCCGGCTACTACCTCACCGGCGACAGCGGCCACATCGACGACGACGGCTACGTCTTCGTCATGGGCCGCACCGACGACGTCATCAACGTCGCCGGACACCGGCTGTCCACCGGCAGCATGGAAGAGGCCCTGGCCGCCCATCCCGACGTCGCCGAGTGCGCCGTCATCGGCGTCGCCGACGACCTGAAGGGACAGATCCCGCGCGGCTTCGTCGTCCTGAAAGCAGGCGGCAACCGCGAACCGAGCGAGGTCGAGGCCGAACTCGTCCAGCTCGTACGCGAACGCATCGGCGCCGTCGCCTCCCTCAAGGACGTCACGGTCGTGGCCGCCCTGCCCAAGACCCGCTCGGGCAAGATCCTGCGCAAGACGATGCGCGGCATCGCCGACGGCCACGACGAACCCATCCCCTCCACGGTGGACGACCCCGGCGTCATCGAGACACTGCGCCCTGTTCTCCGCCGCGCCGGTCACACCCCGTGAACGGCTGACTCACGGCCTTGCGGGAGGTGTTCGTTCGTGGTGGCCGCCGCCCTCGCGCGTGACGTGGTCGCGGCGGCCGATCACACGGCGTCCGGCCGGATCACCAGGCGAAGGCCTCCGGCGACGGGCCCGGGCCCGGGAAGATCTCGTCGAGGCCGGTCAGTACCTCCGGCGGCAGTTCGAGGTCGACGGCCCGCAGCGCGGAGGCGAGTTGCTCCAGCGTGCGCGGACCGACGATCGGTCCGGTGATCCCGGGCCGGGTCAGCAGCCACGCGAGCGCCGCCTCGCCCGGCTCGATCCCGTGCTTCTCGACAAGGTCCTCGTACGCCTGCACCTGCGCCCGTACGGCCGGGCTGTACACGGCTCAACTCACACGCCCCGCCGAGTCGGTCATGGCCTCGCGTACCAGCGCGGTGTCGACGAACTGCTCGAAGCGGACGATCAGTCCCCCGCGGACGACGAAGTGGTGGGCCACGCGGACGTCGATCGGCTTGCCGGTGGCCTTGTTGACGGAGGTGTAGCGGGCAAGGACGACGACGTTCTCGCCGTCGACGACGTAGGTGTCGTCGTGAGCCGTCCAGTCGTCCCAGTCCTGGCCGAGCTTCTCCATCACGTTGGCGGTGACTCCGTCGGGGGTGCGGTACGTGCCGGCGAGCGGGAAGCCGGCCATCTCCGTCCACTCCACGTCGGGGGCGAGAGTGGCCCGCAGGGCCGTCAGGTCACCGGCGGCGGAGGCCAGGTACTGGCGGCGGACCACGTCGGCGGGCGCCGTGGAGGTCGCGAAATCGGTGGTGGTGTCGGTCATCGCGGTCAGCCCCACTTCATTTCGCCCTTGGCGACCTTCGCGCCGATCTGGGCGGCGATCAGCATGCCGTTGCCGGGGTAGCGCTTGACGAGGGCGTCGGTCAGTGCGGCGCCGTCGGCCGCCTTGCCGAGCTCCTCCTCGAAGGCAACCAGGTAGTCGCGGGTGGCGGTGATGGCGGAGGCGTCCGCCGGGGCGCCGGGCAGGCGGTGCCCGGGGACGACCAACTCCGGCTGCAGCGCGGCCATTTCGTCCAGCAGGTCGACCCAGGCGGATCGGTCGCCGGGGGTGGGCGTGTCGGCGACCCAGACGTGCTCCTGCTGGAAGAGCAGGACGCCGCCGAGGAGGGCGCGGTGCTCGGCCTGCCACAGGTAGTGGCGGTCGGGCAGGCCGGCCGGGCCGCCCCTGAGCTCGAAGCGGTGGCCCTCCAGGGTGAGGTCGCCGGTCAGCGGCTGGAGGTCGACCAGGCGGGTGGGCAGGTTCGGGCCGAGGGCGGCCCACGCCTTGAGCTTGCCCTCGTAGGAGTGCTGGATGTGTTCGATGACGATCGGGGTGGCGACGAAGACGGCGTCGGGGAAGGCGTCGGCGATCACTTCGGCGCCGAAGTAGAAGTCGGGGTCGCCGTGGCTGACGAAGACGGTGGTGAGCTTCTTGCCCGAGTCGAGGATCTCGGCGGCCAGGCGGTGGCCGTCGGCCCGGGTGAAGCCGGCGTCCACGAGCATGGCCTCGTTCTCACCGGTGACGAGGGTGGCGGTCTTGTTCTTGCTGCCGACCGGGAAGTCCAGGTCGAGGACATTGAAGGAGAGGGTGCTCATCGTTGACTCCTTGCGGAGAGAGGGTGTTTGGGGACGGGGGTAGCTCAGTGGGTACGCACGGCCGCGAGCCGCCGGTCGACCTCGTCGGCGGTGGCATGGCCATGGGCCAGCGCGGTGACACGGTCGCCGTCGACGGCGAGGAGGGTGGGGAAGCCGGTGACGCCCAGCGAGGCGGCCCGGTGGAAGTCGGCTCCCGCCGCCACCCGCACCTCGGCCCCTTCGAAGGCGGCGACCACGGCCGCGGCGTCCAGTCCGGCCTCCTGCGCGACCTTCCGGTAGGTCGCGGGGTCGGAGAGGCTGAGGCCGTCGACGTAGAAGACCCGCTGAAGGGCGACGGCCAGTTCCGCCGCACGGACGGGAGCGGCCTGGCGCAGGGCGGCGACCCCGCGCGCGGCGGCCTCCGAGTCCATCACGAACGAGCCGTCGGCGATCAACTGCTCGTACGCCTCGCCGAAGTCCGCGCCGGTCAGCTCGGCGATCTTGGCGTTCGCGCCCTGGACGTAACCGAACTCGCGTATCGGCACCCGGCGCGGCCCGGTGAACAGACCACCGGAGACGACCTCCACGGGCAGGTCGGGGTGACGGGAGACGACTTCGCTCAGCGTTCCGGAGAACCCGTGCGACCAGCCGCAGTAGGCGTCGAAGACGTAGACGAGCTTCATCGAGGACCTCGGCAGGGGTGGGGCGCCCGCCGGTTGCGAGCGATTCGCCTGACCAAACAGTAACTGACGCGTCAGATATTTCCCCACCTGGGTGACGGTCGCCACACCATGCCTCCAGTGTCCTTACAGTCAGCGACGCCGCACGACCGCAGCCCGAAGACCGCCCTCAGGGCAGGCGGGGCAGCACATCCCGAGCGGCGTGGCTCAGAATGCGCAGGTCCTCGGCGAACCGCTCGTGATCCTCGGGTGGCAGCGGCGCCAGGAAGTAACGGCGGATGTTCTCCACGTGCAGCCGGGACGCCCGTACGGTGGTCTCCTCCCCCAGCCGGGTCAGGCGTACGAGGCGCCCGCGCCGGTCGTCGGGGTCCTCGGCGCGCTCGACCAGCCCGGCCGCCTCCATCCGGTCCACCAGGCGTGTCGCGCCGCCCGTGGTCAGCACCTGCTCCTGAGCGATCGCCCGCATCGACAGGCCGGGCCCTTCCGCCCGCCCCAGGATGAGCAGCACCTCGAACATGAGGTGGCTGATCCCGCACTCCTGCTCCAGCGCCCGCCCCAGGATGTACTCCAGCCGGTTCGCGGCGCCCTGCAACCGTCCGAACGCCAGCACCAGCGCGTTGTTGGCGGCCTCCCTCGGCGACGAGATCTCCGTCGGCTCACCCACGTCCCCACCGCCGCTGCCGTCCTCCATACCGTGCATCCACTGATCATGCCGTGTATTCGGCCGGAGCACTCAGGGCCCCCGGAACGACGTCCCGGCCAAGGCCCGCGATACGGCGTCAACACCGCGTCCTTGGCCTGTCGGCTGGGCCGTGTGCGACACCCAGCTCGGCGGACGGCAGATCCGCGCGGGCGACTGCCTCGTACTCGGCCTCGCCGCGGCCAGCACCGACCCGCAGATCTGGCCGGACGGGCACATCGGGGCGGAGAACGCCGCGCACCTGTCGTTCAGCAACGGAGAACACCGCTGCCCCTACCCGGCCCCGCTGCTGGCCGACGTCATCGCCCGTACGGCGGTCGAGACGCTGCTCGACCGGTTGCCCGACCTGGTCCTGACGGTGGAGCCGGAGGAGCCGACCTGGCGCCCGTCCATCTGGATGCGCGGGCTGACGTCGCTGCCGGTGCGGTTCACGCCGGTGGTGCAGTAGCGCGCCGACGCCGGAGGGCCGGGGGTGGGCCCTGTACGGAGCCCACCTGCCCGCTGCTTGCGCCGTACTGAGAGCCGTACGAAGACCAGTCCCCCCGGGGATCATCCGGCCACGGGCGTGAAGCGCACCGGCAGGGACTGCGGCCCCCGAGTGAAGACACCCTGCTCCACAGGGTCGAAGCCGTCGGCGAACCGCACGTCCGGCATGGCGTCGAGGAGCCGGCCGACCCCGATCTCGACCTCGGCCTTGGCAAGCAGGGCCCCGACACAGAAGTGCCGGCCGAGCGCGAAGGCAAGGTGATCGGCGGCGGCCGAGAAGGCGGTCGTCGTCAGGTCGTCGCGGAAGATGTCGAAGCGATCCTCTCGCGATGAGCAGTCCCGAGGCGGCCAGCATGACCACACTGCCGCCGGCGAACGACCGCCGGGCGAAAATCACGAGCCGTACGAGCAGCTCACGCACTCGGCGCTTCACCGCCACGAAAGCGACCGCCGACAGCACGGCACCGATCAACGGCAGCCAGGCGCCCGGCGCGTCGAAGCCGTGGTCGCGGGCCTGCACCAGCCCGTGGACGAGCAAGCCAGGCCCAGCGGTGAGGGTGAGCGCGCCCACGAGGTCGAGGGAGCCGCCCGCGCCCGAAGGAGCCACCAAGGCACGGGATCTGCCGAGCAGGGCCGGGACGCCGAAGAACGCGACCAGCCCCACCGGCACGTTGATGAAGAACACCCGCTACCAGCCGGGCCCGGAGACGAACACTCCGCCGAGCAGCACGCCAACGGCGGAGCCTGCACCACCGATCGCGGCCCACACCCCCAGCGCCTTGTTTCGGTCGGACCCATGGAAGATGGCCGTGACAAGTGCCATCGCGGCCGGTGACATCAGCGCCGCGCCGACGCCTTGGACTGAGCGGGCGGCGATCAGCATTCCGCCACCGGCCGCAAGCCGGAGGCTATGGAAGCGGCAGTGAACACCATCAGTCCCGCGAGATGATGGCCGCGAACAGCGTCTCATCAGCCGTGTTCGCTGTTCCGCCGCCCTGCGGCCACGCCTGTTGCTCCGGAATCAGCGGCTTGGCGATCTCCCATAGCCCTCCGGCACGATCCATCCCCACCGCCCACTCCCCATGCCAAGCACAACCGGCAACTGACCATGCGGGACACGGTCTTAGGGGATAAGGGCTCCCGCGGGGACCTCGCTATAGCTCACCCGAAGGAGTCCATCGCCCCTTCCAGTTCCTTCAGGCCGGGCATGTCGGCGCCGTGGGTGACTGCGGAGCCGAAGAGTCGCCCTCGGCGAACCGGGTTGCCTCCCGGCGCGGTTGACCGCGCGCCGTCGATGTTGGCCTGGTCGCCCAGGCTCTTGGCGGCCGCCTGCTCGATGTCGAACGGCATGGCCTCGGCCGCCGCAATACGGCACCGCACCGCTCTTCCTTCGGTCACCTCCTGTTGTACCCGCCATCAGGAGGAAGAGACGGCGCTCCGTTCCGGCGCTCCGCACGAGCCCGTCCCCTGCGACGGACGGCGAGGACAAGGGCGGTGAGCCCTGCGATGACCCACATCAGAGGACGTCCTTGGCGAGGCAGTCGTGGAGCCAGACTCGGGCCGCTTTCGGGCCGTCGACGGCTGTGGTCGGACAGCCCCACACCGTTGTGCCGGACTGGATCACCTTGGAGTGCCGAGCCTGCTCCTCGGCGGACAGTACGAACGCCAGACCACGACAGTGTTCAGCGAGTCCGGGGCGCAGTTCCCGCACCGCACGGACCTGCTGGGCCGCATCCGGAGCGCCCCCACCGCGCGGAGCATCAGGCGGCATCTGCACCAGGGCGGCAAAGGGTTCGCCTCGGTGGAGCGCCGCACTCAGGGTGCGTACCACGAGCGAACGGGCCTCGCCGTGCGGTAATTCGGCGGCACTGATCTCCAACAACGGCCAGCCCGACCATTCGACGGACATGGATCTCTCCTCTGACTCGATATCAGGTTAGGCAAACCTAAATCTTGCGGACATGCGTCCGCAAGATGTTCAAGTACGGTTCTCCGCATGGGTTCTGCCGGTGCCGAAGACCCCGAAGCCCCGGGCACATCGCCGGGCCGCCGCGCCTGGGGCAGTCTGAGCCGTGCGCAGATCGTGGCCGCCGCTCTGGAGATCGCGCGCAAGGAAGGCATGCATGCGCTGACGATCCGGCGGCTCGCGTCCGACCTCGGCGCCTCGCGTATGGCGCTGTACCGGCACGTGCCGGACAAGAACGGGCTGGTCGATCTCGTGATGAACGCCGTCGCCGAACAAGATGTCGTGCCGCCGGACATCGACGAGGGTCCTTGGCAGGAGCGGCTGCGGCGGCTCGCCGACGGCATGCGCCGTGAACTGGCCGCCTATCCCGGTCTCGTCGACATCCTCATGACTCGTGCCAACCACGGACCCGGCGCACTACGGCTGGTCGAGACCGTGCTGGGCATCCTCGCCGACGCCGGACTCGACGAGCGCCGGGCGGTCCGCCACTACGTGCTCTTCATTGACCTGGTCCTCGGACGGCTCCACCGTGAACTGCTCGGCGATCCCATAGATCACCACCGCACCGCCAGCCTGCTGGCTCTGGCCAAGGAGGTCGGCGAGTATCCGCGTCTTCGCGCCGCCGATCCCTACCTGCGCGAGGTCACGTCCCGGCAGGTCTTCGACGACGAGATCGCCATGCTCATCCTAGCCATCGAGTCCTCTGCCCGCGAGGCGTAACGCGGGCCTTCCCGCCCTACAGCCGAGGTTCCGTCCCGCAGGACAGCCGGCATCAACACCCGCCCACCCACGCCCAAGTGGCGATCAGGGCCGACGAAGCAACCGTGGACAGAAAGCCACCCATGGCCGCCACAGCCTGTCGTCCCCCACTCGCGGGAGCCCTGCGCAGTCGGCGGATACGTTCACTGGCGCCTTCGGCGCCCGCCTGCAACGCCCCCACGCCGAGCGGCATCGCGACCAGGACGGACAATGCCGTGGCCACCGTCTCCGAGCGGCACCGACGGGACGCATGGTCGTCCGCGGCCAGTTCGATGAGCCGGGCCATGGCAGGGCGGGCCAGGCGGAACAACGGCACGTGCGGGAACGCCCGGGCGAGCGAAGCCGCCAGAGCTGCCATCAGGTGATGCCGACCGCGCAGGTGAGCCTGCTCGTGGGCTATGACGGCGGTCACCGTGCCGGGCGGCAGCCGTCGCAGCGCACCCGAGGTGAGCACCACACGACCTCCCTTGGTCGGTACGCAGTAGGCGGCCGGCGCCGTGTGCTCCAGGATCACGGCGGGCAGGTCCCCGAGTGGACGGGCCAACAGGTCGAGTGCGTCCACGTGGTCGCGCCACCCCCTGCGCAGCCGCCAGAGCGTACCCGTGCCGACGATGACGCCGCGCAGGACGACCACCGCGGCGCTCAGGGCACCCGCTACGCACAGGATCACCACGAGGTGTCCCGCCAAGGCGTCCAGGAGCCGTGTGCAGCACCAGACGAAGTCGGCGGCATGCCACCGCACGTGTCGCGCAGTCAACACTCCGAATGCCACCGCTCCGGCCGAGACCGCCACCACGAGCCCCGCCCACAGCGCCATGGCGGCACGAGGGAGACGCGAGACCCATGTGGCCCGAGACAGCACCAAGGGAACCCAGGTCGCGCACAACACCAGATAGCCGGCCAGCAGCGCGAGGCGGATCATGTGTCGGAGTCGTCCGCGGCAGGGAGATGGTGCAGCAGGGCGGAGCGCAGCGCCGTCGATCCCTCCGAGCCGAGCCCTTCGATGAAGTGAAGGAGAGCGACCTCCGGGTCTGCGCTCTTCCCGAGTACCTGCGTCATGAGACGGGCGACGCAGGCGTCCCGAGCCTCGACGGGTGCGTAGACGTACTGTTTCCCGGACTTGCTGCGGTCCAGCCAGCCCTTGCGGAACAACTTGTACATGGTGGTCATGACCGTGGTGTACGCGAGCGGCTGCGCCCTGGCGGAGTTGATCTCCTCTGCCACGTCGCGAACCGTGACCGGTTCGTCGCTGGACCAGATCCGGTCCATCACCTCAGCCTCGAGACTTCCCAGGTTCCACATCGCCCGTCCTCCCCAGCGCGCGCTGCGATCATAGCGACGGGTGCGAGCCCGGTTCGCTCCCAGATGCCGGTTCTCCCTAGGGCTCGGGCTTCCTGAGCGTGGCGAGCAGAGTGCGCTCAAGTACGGACGCCGCCTCTCCAGCCTTCAGACGCCGTGCCCTGGTCTCCCCGGCCGCAGTATGGAGCAGGCTGTAGAAGACGGTGACCAACCAGGTGCGGGGCAGGTCGGTACGGAAGAAGCCCTCTTCCTGGCCGCGGGCGATGAGACGGTCGACGCGGTCGAGCACCTTGCGGTGTTGTCGGCGTCGGCGTGGCTCTCCAACGAGCCCTTCGGAGGCGGTCACCAGGAAGGAGTGCTGGTCAAGGATCCGCCAGCAGGAACGGACCATGCGGACCATGCTCTCGTCGGCGGGACCGTTGTCCAGCTCTTGAGCCTCGAGGGCCTTGTCCGCCTCGCTCACCGAGTAGGCCAGGACCGCCTCGAACAACTCCTCGCGCGAGGGGAAGTGCGCGTACAGCGTCACCCGGCTGACTCCTGCGGCGCGGGCGACGGCTGTCATGCTGGCGTTCGGGTCCTCGCGGAAGCACTCGAGCCCGGCGGCGACGATCGAGTCGATGCTTCGCTCCGCGTCGGCGCGCCGCCGAGGCGCCCCGCCGGAGGCCGTCCGCGCCGCACCGCCGTACTGCGCGTTGCGACTGGGAGTCATAGGCATGGGGGGAGGGTACGCCACGGCCCCTTCCTCATCCAGAACTGCTGCCCTTGGCCTGAAACGCTGCGGTCACCGCGCCGTCCGCCGGGACGAGATGCCGGGAGACGCTGCGCAATTTCTCACAGGTCTCCTCGAACTCACGCTCGGGGCGGGACTCGCCGACGATGCCGGCTCCGGCACGAAGCCACGTACGCCCCCGACTCCGGTACACGGTGCGCAGCACCAGGGCGGCGTCCAGATCGCCCTCGCTGCTCACCATCAGGACCGCGCCGCTGTACAGACCTCGGGGTTCCGGCTCGTGACGGCGGATCAGGTCGTACGCGGCCGGCTTGGGCACGCCGGACGCGGTGACAGCCGGGAAGACCGCGGCCAGGGCCGGCCAGGGTCCCTCGGTGCGCTCGGCGAGACGGCCGGTGACACGTGAGGCGATGTGCTGGACGCTGCCCCGCTGCTTTACGTCCATCAGCTCCTCGACCCGTACCGACCCAGGGGCGCAGACCGCGGTCATCTCGTTCCACGCCACCTGCACCGATATGGCGTGCTCGTACACCTCCTTGGCGTCTCCGAGCAGTTCGACCCGCAGCTGTGCGTCTTGGGGCGCGTCCCCGGTCAGCGCACGGGTACCGGCGAGCGGCTGAGTGGAGACGGCGCCGTCGGCGGCGACCTCCACGACCGTTTCCGGACTGAACCCGGCGGCTTCGACCCCGCCGAGACGCAACAGGAAGGAGCGGGCCGGGTTGTTGGCCCGCCGTCCTGTCACATACGTGCCGACCAGGTCGATTTCCTGCTCCACCTCGACGGTCCGGGAGAGGATGACCTTGTGCAGTTCACCGCTGCGGATGGCCGACACCGCGGCGGACACAGCCGCCTGGTACGGCTCCCGTCCGCCGCCGGAGATGTCCACGGAGAACGCGGGGGCGGGCGCCGGGTCGGAGGCTGCGTCGGCCAGGAGGCTGCGGACCTTGTCTGCCATGGCCGGGTCGGTACATCGGATCAGTGCTTCACCCGAGCCGAAGCGCACCTCCACCGCGGGGACGACGAGATGCAGTAATGCGTCGCCGCCCGACGGGACCTCTTCATTTGCCCGGTCGGCGAGCGCGTATGACAGCTCGAACGACGCCCAGCCGTATGCACGCCAGCCGTTGAGCGGCAGGCAGCCGAGCAACTGGTGTACCTGGCGAAGCGGTTCGTCTGCACATGGCACTGAGGCGCGTTCCGTACCCGCTCGGAAGTCAATGAAGTCGCGGAAGACCGTGACTTCCGCTTCGGCTCCCCCCGCGTAGCACCACTCGCCCTGTCGTTCGTACACCACGTACTGCTCGTGCGGTCCGCGGCGGGCGAGGCGGGCTGCGTGGAGCATCGGGTCGCCCGGAACCGGCACGGTGAATTCGAAGTAGCGCTGCCGTTCGGCCATGGGTGTCCTCGAGGTTGAAGGTGATCTGGTCGGGTCGGAGCACGCCGACGGGCGGGAACCCCCAGGGGCCCCGCTCCGGGATCGCCGGAGCGGGATCCGCCCCGGGGTTACCTAGGGCGGAGGTCCGCTGCCGTCGCACCGGAGTCGGGCGCGACGGACCGGGCAAGTTCGCGTTTGTCGACCTTGCCCACGCTGGTCAGCGGGAAGGAGTCGCAGATCCTCACCACGTCTGGGATCTTGTATGCGGCCAGCCCTCGGCTGTGCAGGAAGGCGGCCATGTCGGGCACGTCGTCGCACCCTTCACGCAGGAGAAGGCAGGCGCAGGTTCGCTCGCCGAGATACGGGTCGGGAACAGGCACCACGGCGGCGTCGAGGACCGCGGGGTGAGCCCGCAGATGGTTCTGCAATTCATCCGCGGAGACCTTGTCTCCGCCTCGGTTCACGAGGTCCTTCTCCCGGCCCTCGACGACGAGTCGGCCTTCCGGGGTGAGCCTCACCAGGTCGCCGGTGCGGTAGTAGCCGTCCGCGGTGAAGGCCCGGAGGTTGTGCGTGGGCGCGCGGTAATAACCGCGCAACGTGTACGGGCCTCGGGTGAGCAGGCTGCCGACGGCGCCGGGCGGGACGTCTCGGTCCGCCTCGTCCACGATCCGTATCTCGTCGTCGGGGCAGAGTGGGAGGCCTTGTGTTGTCGCGACGGTCTCCGCGTCGTCGCCCCGGCGGGTGTAGCTGAGCAGGCCTTCCGCCATGCCGAAAACCTGCTGGAGTTGGCAGCCGAGGGCGGGGCCGATGAGCCGGGCCGTGTCCGGGGAGAGCCGGGCACCGCCCACCTGAAGGAGCTCCAGGCTGCTGATGTCTGCGGTATTCCACTGGACGGCCTGGGACCACAGAGCGGCCAGGGGTGGCACGACTGCGGTGACGGTCGCCTTGAACCGTTCGATGGCTGCGAACGCGGTCTCGGGACTGGGTGAAGGGCACAGCGCGACCGCCCCGCCGGCGTGGAGCACGCCGAGGACGCCGGGGCAGGCGAGCGGGAAGTTGTGGCCGATGGGCAATACCGCGAGGTAGACGCTGTGCTCGTTCAGCGCACAGACTTCGGCACTGGCACGGAGGTTGTAGAAGTAGTCGTCGTGGGTGCGCGGGATCAGCTTGGGCAGCCCGGTCGTGCCGCCGGAGACCAGCAGCAACGCCGGGTCGCTCGCCCGGGGCGCGGGCAACGACCGCGGGGCAGCGTCGATTTCGCGCAAGGGAGTGTGCGCCCCCGGCTCTCCGGCGACCAGCACATGGCGCAGTGAAGGAGCCTTCGCGCGCACTTCGTCGGCGAGCCCGCGGTAGTCGAAGCCGGTGTCCGGATCCGTGTCGGGAATGACGTAGGCGACGGCGTCGGTGCTCCGGCAGAGGTGAACGGCTTCGCTGCTGCGATAGGCGGGCAGCCCAAGCACGGGCAAGGCACCCAGGCGGAACAGAGCGAACAGCAGCGACAACATTTCGGGGACATTGGGAAGTTGGACGACCACCCGGTCCCCGGCGCGGATGCCCAGTCCGGCCAGTCCGGCGGCGAGCCGGTCACTGCGCTCGTCGAGCTCGGCGTAGCTCCACACCAGGTCACCGTAGAGCAGCGCGGCGGCATCGGGGTGCTCACGCGCACCATCGCGCAACAAGTCGCCCAGCGGCCGCCCCTGCCAGTAGCCGGCATGGCGATACCGTTCGGCGAATTCAGCAGGCCACGAAACCACGTCCACAGGATTCACGCCCCTAAAATCGAGATTTTCAGGGATCCAACAACTCTTACTGAGCCGTAAAGAATCTGTCTTCCACAAAGACCCAAGTCAATAAATAATTGACCATGAAAGAGTAAAGTAAAGGTCAAGTTTGGTTTTATTTTGGGCCAGTTTGGGGGGATTCGTCGGTCAATTACGACATACCCCTACCGGGTACTACTCCTTTGAGTACCTCCCTTCCGCCGAACGCACATGGTGATTTACGTTGAGTCGGCAGAAGTAGCTTCGAAGGCAACGACCTGAATCCTGTTAATTTCTCACACCCGCCATCCAAAAAATCGCCGGTAAATCAGTCGGCGAGGCCCGGAGAGAGGACAGCGATGACGCACCCCGCACCCGCTGTGGAGCGCCAGATCCGCGAGGCCGTGTCCGAAGTGCTCGGCCTGCCGCCCGACGCCGCGGCGGAGACGGACAACCTGATCTCGCACGGGCTCGACTCGATCCGCACCATGGCCCTCGTCGGGCGCTGGCGCTCGGCCGGAGCCGAGGTCGACTATGCGGAACTGGCAAAGGAGCCGACCATCGGCGCCTGGACGCGGCTGTTGACGCAACGGCTCTCCGATACCGGGACCGCGGAAGCGGACCGATGTACCGGCGGCCCGGCCGATACCGTGACGGACGAGGCGGCTGCCTTCCCCCTGACACCGGTGCAGCAGGCGTACTGGATCGGGCGGACGGACGGCCAGTCGCTGGGCGGCAACGGCTGCCACGCGTATATGGAGTTCGACGGCCTGGACGTACGGGCCGATCGCCTCGAGTCCGCCGTGCGGGCCCTCGTCGCTCGACACGGAATGCTCAGGGCTCGCTTCCTGGAGGACGGAACCCAACGAGTCGCGGCTACCTCACCGTGGCCGGGGCTCACCGTGCACGACGTGCGGACATTGCCCCGGGCAGCGGCGGACGAAGCCCTCGACCGCGTCCGGGAGCAGCTCTCGCATCGGCGGTTCGACGTGGCCGCCGGTCATGTCTTCGACGTCCACCTGTCCCTGCGTCCCGGCGGTGCCACACGTATCCACTTCGGGATCGATCTGCTCGTTGCCGATGTCCTCAGCATCCAACACCTGCTCGCCGAGATGGCGCTGTACTACACCGAACAGCCCGATGTGTCCGCTTCTTCGCCGACCGAGCTGACGTATTCCTTTTCCCGCTATCTCACCGACCTCGCCGCGCAGCGGAGTTCGGCCAGGGAAAAGGCCCGCGCCTACTGGCGGGACCGGCTCCCCGAGCTACCAGGCGGCCCCGCGCTGCCGCTGGCCGTGGACCCGGACCAAGTGGAGCGGCCCAGGTTCACTCGCCGCCTGGCGCGGCTGGCGCCCGACGCCTGGCAGGGATTCACCGAACGGGCCCGGGCACACGGAGTCACGCCCGCCATGGCCCTGGCCGCCGCCTACACCGAGGTACTCGGTGCCTGGAGCGCCCAGCAGCGCTTCGTATTGAATCTCCCTCTCTTCGACCGGCAGCCCGTGCACCCCGAAGTGGGCAGCCTGGTCGCCGACTTCACCAATCTCGTCCTGGTGACCGCCGACACCTCGGACGGAGGGCCGTTCATCGATCACGCCCGGCGGCTCCAGGCACAGTTCCAGAGCGATGTGGCACACGCCGAGTACTCCGCGGTCGAGGTGCTGCGCGACCTGGCGCGTGCCCGGCCCGGAGAACGGGCATCCGCTCCCGTCGTGTTCGCCAGCAATCTCGGCTCCGCGTTCGTCGACGAGCGGTTTCGGAACACGCTGGGTGAGTTCGGCTGGATGATCTCTCAGACCCCGCAGGTGTGGCTCGACCACCAGTTGTACGAGGACGCCGAGGGATTGCTGCTCGCCTGGGACGCAGCCGAAGAACTGTTCCCGGACGGCCTGCTGGACTCCATGTTCAGCGCGTACGAGCAACTCGTCGGGGCCCTTGCCACCACGGACGGTGCCTGGTCCTCCCCCGTCCCCGCGCTCCTGCCCGCGCAGCAGCGCGCCACCCGCGAGCGCGTCAACGACACCGGTGCCCCGGAGACAGGACAACTGTTGCACGACGCCGTGGTCCGGGCGGCGCAGTGTTGCGGCCAGCACATCGCGCTGCGCTGGGGTGTCGACGGGCGGATGAGCTACGACGAACTCCTGCGCCGCGCCCTCGCCGTGGCCCGCGAGCTCCGCACCCGGGAACTGCGGGCCGGTGAGCCGGTCGCCGTCATCCTGGACAAGGGCTGGGAGCAGATCGTCGCCGTTCTCGGCATCCTGCTCGCCGGCGGCGCCTATCTCCCCGTGGACACGAATCAGCCGCCGGCCCGTCGGGATGTCATGCTCGCGGACGCCGGAGTACGTGAGGTGCTCACCCACTCCCGGTCGGCGGCCCTCGAGGAATTCCCCGCCACAGTGCACACCATCAAGGTCGACGCCCTCACACCCGCTACCCCCGGGACGGCACTGCCCGAGCCGACGGCGAGCGGCGACGATCTCGCGTACGTCATCTACACCTCGGGCTCGACCGGTCGCCCGAAGGGCGTGATGATCAGTCATCGGAGCGCGGTCAACACCGTCGCGGACATCAACCACCGGTTCAAGGTCACTGCCGAGGACCGTGGACTCGCCCTCGCCGCCCTGGGGTTCGACCTTTCCGTGTACGACGTCTTCGGCCTGTTGGGTGCCGGAGGCTGCCTCGTCCTGCCGGCCCCGGAACGCCGCGGCGATCCCTCGCACTGGGCAGAGCTCATCGGCCGACACCGCGTCACCGTGTGGAACTCCGTACCGGCCCAGCTCCAGATGCTCCAGCACTACGCGGAGAGTGAGCCGACGATCGACCTGGCCTCACTCCGGCTCGCCCTGATGTCCGGGGACTGGATACCGGTGACTCTCCCCGATGCCGTACGCCGTCGTTGCCCCGGGCTCGAACTCATCAGCCTCGGTGGTGCCACGGAAGCGGCGATCTGGTCGATCTACCACCCCATCGGTGAGGTACCCGCCAACTGGCGCAGCATCCCGTACGGCACACCGCTGGCCAACCAGACCTTCCACGTGCTGGACGCGGCCCTGCGGCCCCGCCCCGAACTCGTACCGGGCGAGCTGTGGATCGGAGGCGTCGGCGTCGCCATGGGCTACCTGGGCGACGAACAGCGCACCGCCGAGCGGTTCGTCACCCACCCCGCCACCGGGGAACGCCTCTACCGCACCGGCGATCTGGGCCGCTATCTCCCGGACGGCAGCATCGAGTTCCTCGGCCGTGAGGACACCCAGGTGAAGGTGCGCGGGCACCGGATCGAACTGGCCGAGATCGAGGCGGCGTTGCTCGCACACCCGGACGTCGGGGCCACCGCTGTCGTCGTCGATGGCACGAGCTCCGCGAACCGACGCATCGCCGCCGTGGTGACCGGCAGTCGCCGCAAGGAACCCCTTACCGCAGCCCAAGAGGCCCGTGTGCTGGCTGGGGTCGCCCATTCCACGGGTGCGCGAGCAGCCGGACGAACGGAGCTCACGCACCTTGAAGCGGAGCAGCGCCGGCTGAACCGGACAGCGTTCACCGCCATGGCGGCGGCCCTGCGCACCTTGGGGGCTTTCCCGCCCGGTGCCGAGCCGCCGACGGCGGAGCAGGTTCTGCGACGCGCGGGTGTGCCGCCCCGCTTCCACCGTGTCGTGCGCCGTTGGCTCGCGGCGCTGGAAGGCGAGGGCCTGGTACACCGCGACCCGGACACCGGACGCTACCGAGATCTGCTGCCGGCCGATGCCGAGATCCTCGCCGACGAGCTGCACCGACTGGAGACCCAGGGTTGTGAACCTCTGTGGACCGCGCCCGTCCTTCATCTGCTCACTGTGAGCATGCGACGGCTTCCTGAACTGTTGCGCGGCGAGCTGGATCAGGTCCGACTGCTGTTCCCTGACGGCGAGTTGGAATCCGCGCGGACGCTGTACGCGGACAACGCGATCATGCGGTACCTCAACCGTGCCACCGCAGGCCTCGCTGCGCACCTCGCCGCCGAGGCCGCTCCCGGACGCCCCTTGCGCATTCTTGAAGCCGGGGCCGGGGTCGGTGCGACGACGGACCAGATGATCTCAGTGCTGCCCGCGGCCGCAGGGGCTCCGGGGATGGAGCCCGACTACCTCTTCACCGACGTGTCGCACTTCTTCCTCAACGAGGCACGCAGCCGGTTCGCCGCACATCAGTGGCTGCGCTACGGCCTGTTCGACTTCAATGCCGACTACCGCGGCCAGGGTTTCCGGCCGCAGAGCTTCGACATGATCGTGATCGCCAACGCGCTCCACAACGCCCGTGACATCGACGCGGTGCTCGGAAGGCTGCGGGAACTGCTCGCTCCTGGCGGCTGGCTGGTCTTCACCGAACTCACCGTGGACCGCCCAGACTTGATGACCTGGATGGAGTTCCTCATTCAGCTCGACGGTACGGCACCGGACACGGAGGGAGACTTCGAAGACCGGCGGCGGGGTCGCGACCAGACCTTCTTCGGCGTGGACGAGTGGCGCACTCTGCTTGCCGAGGCCGGGGCGCAGGCCGTGGTGATACTCCCGGAGGACGGCGCCGAACTCGCCTTGTTCGGCCAGCATCTGATCGCGGCCACCTTCAAGCGGGACAGGGCCGGCATCGATCTGGAGGACCTGCGCGAGCATCTGTCCGAACAGCTCCCCGAGTACATGATCCCTGCCCACATCGAGATGGTCGAGGAGTTGCCCCTCAGCTCGAACGGCAAGGTCGACCGCAAGACCGTGCTCTCCTGGGTCGCCGACGGCCGCCAAGAGGACGCGGTGCGCTCGGCACCCCCGTTGGACGAGCTGGAACGGCGGCTGGCCGGCATATGGGCGGAACTGCTCTCCGTAGACGCGGTCGCCCGCGACGACAGCTTCTACGAGCTCGGCGGGGACTCCCTGCTCGTCGCCCAGTTCATTGGACGGCTCCGCCGGGAGCTGCCGGCGGCCGCGGCGTTCTCCTTCGACGAACTGCTGCGGACCATGGTGCGTCGTCCCACTCTGGCCGCGGTCGCGGAGCGGCTGCGGCAGACGGACGGAGAGGTGGCGGACCGATGAACCGGACGACACCCGGGGCCACCGGCCTCGCCCAGGAGTGGCTGCGCAGCCCCCGTCCGCGACGCCGGCCGCGCCTCCGGCTTGTCTGCTTCCCGCACGCGGGGGGATCGGCCCGCTTCTTCTACCCCTGGCTGCGTGAACTCCCTGTGACAGTCGAGCTGCTGGCAGTTCAGTACCCGGGACGCGACGATCGTCTCGACGAGCCCGTGCTGGACCGGATGGACTTGCTGGCCGACCCACTCGCCGAGGCCGTCGCCGAGGTCGCCGACGTACCGCTGGTGCTGTTCGGACACAGCATGGGTGCGTCCGTGGCCTTCGAAGTGGCACGCCGCCTCGGCAGCCGGTCCTCCGATCTCGTACGCCACTTGTTCGTCTCGGCACGGCCGGCCCCCTTCTCCACCGACCCCGCTCTCGGACAGCCGCGTGACGACGACACCTTGGTCGGGGAATTGGCCCGGCTCGGCGGGACGGATTCAACGCTGTTCGACGATCCCGAAATCCGCGCCACGCTCCTGCCCGCCATCCGCGGGGACTACCGGCTGATCGAGACCTACCGCTACCGGGCGGGCCCTCCGCTCACCTGCGCCACGACAGCCGTGGTGGGGAGCCACGACCCTGAGGTCCCCAACCGTCTCGCCGAGGGGTGGCAAGCGGCCACCACCGGCACGTTCACGCTGCGCGTCATGCCGGGCGGCCACTTCTACCTGACCGAGCGCAGGTCCGAGCTGATCGCCTACGTGCTCACCACGCTCGGCATGCGAGGCGGTCACAAAGGTGGCCACGCCTCGACCCCTTGACCCGGACCACGCTCACCGCACTCAGCTCATGCCTGAGAACCGGACCACTTCATGGAGGACGCATGAGCGGGCTCGACAGCGACGGATACAAGAGCGGGCCCACGCCCGAGGGCGGTTCCCGGTGAACGATCCGCTCGCCAAACCCCGCGAGGCGTGCGGTGTCGTCGGCGCCTGGGGCCCGGCCACGCCGGTCGTGCGCACCATGCTCATCGCCCTCCAGCACCGCGGGCAGCAGAACGCCGGCATCGCCATCTGCCGAAGCTCCGGCATCGAGTGCCGGACCGGGTCCGGCCGGGTGACGGACGTCTTCCCGGACCCCGACCCACGTGCACTGCGGGGCGGGGCGGGGGCCATCGGACATGTGCGGTACGCGACTTCGGGCGGCGAGGGACCCGACGACGAGCTGGCTCAGCCCATCGTGATGGACGCCGGCGCGAGCGGCACTCTCGCTCTGGCGCACAACGGCACGCTCATGAACACCGACGAGGCCCGTGCGGAGCTGGGCGTCTCCGCCGGTGCCACCGACACCGCCGTCCTCGGTCGGCTGCTCTCGGCGGTCATGGAGAACGGCGACATGACCTTGTCCCAGGCACTCCACGAGGTACTGCCACAGGTCACCGGCGCGTACTCGCTCGTGCTCACTGACGGCCGTCGGATGTACGGGGTCCGCGATCCTCAGGCGTTTCGGCCCCTGTGCCTGGGCCAGCTCGATGACACCTGGCTGCTGGCCTCGGAGTCCGCCGCCATCGCCGCGGTCGGCGGCACATTCGTCCGCGAACTGGAGCCCGGCGAGGTCCTGGAGGCCGATGCCGACGGTATTCACAGCAGCCGTCTCGATGTGCCGGGGGCTCGACGCGCCTCGTGTGTGTTCGAGCATGTGTACTTCGCCCGAGCCGACTCCCGTATCGGCGGCCGGAGCGTGTACGAGGCGAGGTACGCGACCGGGCGAGCGCTGGCAGCGTACGCACCCCCGCCACCGTCCTCGGACGTGGTGGTGGCCGTGCCCGACACTGCCCGGGTCGCGGCCGACGGATACGCCTGGCAGGCCGGACTTCCCGCCGTACAGGGGCTGTTGCGGCACGAAGGCGTGGGCCGCTCCTTCATTGCCGGCGACCAGGCGGGCCGCGAGGCCGCCGTCCGCCAGAAGCTGTCCGCCGTGCCTGCCGCCGTCGCGGGACGCGAGGTCGTCCTCGTCGACGACTCGCTGGTCCGGGGCACCACCATGACCGCGGTGGTGGCCATGCTCCGAGCGGCCGGGGCGCGCGCCGTCCATCTGCGGATCGCGTCCCCGCCGCACCGCTGGCCGTGCTTCTACGGCATCGACACCGGACGCGGGGACGCGCTGCTCGGCGCGCAGGTTCGCCTGGACCGGGTAGCCGGGCATCTCGGCTGCGACAGCGCGGAGTTCCTGCCGTTGGAGTCCCTGCTGGACGCGGTCGGCGGAGATCCGGACACCTACTGCACCGCCTGCCTCGACGGCCGGTTCCCCACCACGGTGGACCTTCGAGACGGGGCCTTCCTACAGCAGCAGCGATGACACGACTCGCGCCCACACCGACCAACCGGAGGGAACCGATGGGTACTTCACTGCAGATCCAAGTCCTCAATCTCCTCTCGGCGGCCGGACGTCCGATGCAAGGACGCGAAGTGCAGGAGCAGCTCAACAAGGAACGGGAGGACCGGCTCGCCTACACCACTGTCCTGACCGTGCTGACCAGGCTGGTGAACAACGGTGCCGCCGCCCGACACCGCAATGGGCGGCATTACGTCTACCACGCCACCTGCCGTGACGAGGTGGGCCTGGCCGTACGAAAAGTGCTCACCAGTTTCGGGACCGACGCGGTCGCCCACTTCGTCGACCAGGCGTATGCCGATCCCGCACTGCGGGCGGAACTACGCCTGGCCGTCGACGGATCGGCGCTACTCCGCGAATCCTCCTAGCGTCGCGAGAGCACGGTCACGCAGGCGCTGCACGGTCCCCTCCGCGCAGCGCGCACCGTCCCACCACCAGTCAATGTGGATCCTGCCGGACTGCCGGTAGGTGCGCACATCGAGCGCGTGACCGCGAGCCAGGGCGGGCTCGCCGAGTGGGAGGTCACCCAGTGGCACGGCTTGTAGGGGAGTCCGGCGGGTGGTGGCCGTCCCCTCCTTTCGCACCCCGCCGTCGGCGAACGTCACGTCCGCCGCAGACAGCCGTCGCAGGGCCTCGGCTGTCTGAGGGTGGAGATGACGCAGTACGCCGTAGTGCACGCCGTGGAACGGAATGCTCTCCAACGCCTCGCGCGTATCGCTCAGCAGGCGCGTCCTGTCGTTGCGGTTCGCGCCAACGACGAGCGGATGCGCGGAGGTGCAGCGGCCCACGGTCCGGGTGAGATCGATGCCGGGGAACTCGCCGTTCCGCGCGGTGTCCATGACGTCGATCAGCACGCCCTCGCCGTCCGCCTCCTCGGCGAGCGCCGCGGACACGGCTGCGAGCACCAGCGTGGCCGACCCCATGCGCTCCCGCCTCTGGACAGCCCGAAGCGAACCCGTCAGTGATACGTCGACCGTGCTGCGCAGTAGGCGGACGGGCCCTCGGGCTCCCGGCGCGCCCGGGACGTTGCCGTCTCCGGATGCAAGTGCCGGCCGTGCGCCCGCCCGGCGCATCAGGTCCAGCCAGAACGGGCGCTCGAGCAGCACGGCGTCGTCGAGCGCCCAGGTCGTCAGACAGTCGGACCAGGTTTGCCAAGTGGTGCTGACGGCAGGCAGGTTCACCGGTCGTCCGGCAAGCAGCTGGCGGCAGGCGGTAGTCACGTCCTCGGCGAGCAGGCGCTGTGAGGTGAGGTCGATCGCCGTGGCGTGAACCAGGAGCACGATGTGGCGACTGCCCTCCGTCCCCCCGTCGATGAGTACGGCCTCCACGGCGGCACGCCTTCCGGGAGCGCGAAGGCGCCGAGCCTCGGCAGCGGCGGCGTCAATCATCGCGGCAAGGTCCGTGGGGCCGTCCTCTTCCCACGGCATGACGATCAGCACGGGGCCGTCCAAGTTCGCCCTGTGGTGCTCCCACATCCCGGACCGCTCGACCAACTCCATCCGAAGCGCCTCGTGATGGTTCACCGCCCGGAGCAGCGCTTCGTCGAGGACGTCCTGGGCAACCTCGTCACCGACCCGGAACACCAGGGGAACGTCCAGGTCCGGCAGGACGCCGGGGTCAGCGGTCAGCTCCAACTGGGCGGGAGTCAAGGAGAGTGCCTCGGCGGCGGCCACCGGTGGGCGAGGAGAAGCTGCCGTCGCCCGGGGCGTCGAACCGGTCGCGTCGGGGTCTACCGCATCGGTCAACGACCGCAGCGTGGGGTGCTGGAACATTGCCCGGGGGCTGAACCGCAGTCCTGCCGAGCGCGCGCGGCCGGCGATCTGCGCGGCCATCACCGAGTCCCCTCCGAGCAGGAAGAAGTCGTCGTCGGGCTTGATCGAGTCGATTCCGAGGACGTCGGACCAGAGGGCGGACAGGACCTGCTCCGTCGTACCTGCCGCGACGTCGGGTTCCGCAGCTGCCGGGGCGCTGCCGTTCGTCGTGTCCCCTTGGATCGCCGCTGGTGTTCGTGCGTACGTCGAGTCCAGCCAGTGCCGCTCCCGCTGGAACGGATATCCGGGCAGAGCGATTCGGCGGCGTCCGGAACGCATCGGTGTCCAGTCCACCGGCGCTCCGTGCGCCCACAGTTGCCCCAGGGCGCCCAGGAAGACCTCCACGTCGTCAACATCCTCATCGCGGCCGCGTAGGAGGTGGAGCTCTGCACGCCCTTGGTGCCTCGGTCCCGCATCGACGAGCAGGTAGTTCCTGTCGGCCAAGGCGGTGTCCAGTGCCACGTCCCAGCGCACAGGCGCGCTGGGACGCTTGGACCACCGGCCGGCGTCTGTCGCCTCGTCCGGGGGCAGCCACTTGCCGGTCTCCACCGAGAGAAGAGGCAGCGTCGGCGCCGTCAGTGTCAGGTCCGCAGGCTCTCGCCCGGCGACGATCCGCACGGCATCCGCGAGGTTCATCACTCCTGCCAGTGCGGCAGCGACGTACTCACCGACGCCTCCGCCGGCGACCGCGGTCGGGCGCACCCCCCATCCCTCCAGGGCGCGGGCCATCGCGTATTCCACGCAGAATGTCCGCGCTTCGGTCGCCTGTGGGTGCTGCGACGATCCCGCGGAGTCCGAACGGAGAGCGTCCGAGAACTCGGTGCCGAGCTCTTTGGTGAACAACTCCGCGCAGTGGTCGAAGGGTTCCGCGAACAGTGGTTCATCCTCGTACAATCCCGAGGCCGTTGGTGCCTGGCTCTCGTCCGCTCCCGAGAACAGCAGCAGCACGGCGGGCGCTTCGCCGGTCGCCCCGCTGTCGGTGACCGGACCTGCGGCTTGCAGCGCCGTCGCGGCTTCCTGTCCGTCACGTGCGACGACGGCGCGGCGGTAGCGGAACGCCCGGCGACCGTCCGCGAGGGTCAGCGCTGTGTCCGCCAGGTCGGAGTCGGGCCGCTGACCGAGGTGCGCCGCGAGACGCTCACCCGACTCGGCGAGGGCGCGTTCGGTACGCGCGCTCAGCACCAGTACCTGTGGTTCGGAGCGCACGGATGACACATCGCGCTTCGGCGCTTCCTCCAGCACCACGTGCACATTGGTGCCGCCCGCGCCCAGCGAGGTCACCCCGGCAAGCCGAGGCCGGTCGCCGGGCCAGTCGGTCAACTCAGCTTGTATTCGGAACGGGCCTCCTGCCAGCTCGAGTTCGGGATTGGCCTCGGTGAAGTGGAGCGTGGGCACCAGGGTTTGGTTCTCCAGACACAGAACGGCCTTGATGAGGCCGACGACTCCGGCCGCCGTCTCACAGTGCCCGACGTTGCCCTTCACCGAGCCGAGCGCGCACCAGGGCCCATCGGGCTGCTCGCCGAACGCTCTGCGCAGGGCGGCGACTTCCACGGGGTCGCCGAGCGCGGTGCCGGTACCGTGCGCCTCCACGTATCCCACGTCGCGCGGGTCCACCCCCGCCACGGCAAGAGCTTCGCGGACCACTGCCGCCTGCATTTCGACGCTGGGTGCGGTGTATCCCATCTTGAGCGAGCCGTCGTTGTTGACGGCGGAACCCCGGATGACGGCCCGGATGTCGTCACCGTCGGCGAGGGCGTCGCTCAGCCTCTTGAGCGCGACCACTCCCCCACCGCTGGTGAAGACCGTCCCGCCGGACTTCGCGTCGAACGGCCGACAGTGACCGTCCGGGGACATCACCGAGTCGAGATCTCGAAGGTAGCCGACGCGGTGCGGCACCTTGACGGACATGCCACCCGCCAGCGCCATGTCGGACTCGCCGCACAGCAGACTCTGGCAGGCGAGGTGCACGGCGGTGAGTGCGCTGGAACACGCGGTCTGCACGCTCAGTGCCGGGCCGTGGAGGTCGAAGGCGTGTGCGATACGTGTCGCGTAGAAGTTGACGTCGTTCGCCGACCACAGGGACATCTGGGCCGAGGACGAACCGGCACCCAGCAGCGTGCGCAGATTGTGCCGGGACAGTACGTGATACGGGTAGTAGCCGCAGGCTGATCCGGAGACGAACACCCCGATGGAGCCCCCGTGGCGTGCCGGGTCGCACCCGGCGTCTTCCAGCGCGTGCCAGGAGCATTCGAGCAGCAGCTTCTGTTGCGGGTCCATCGTGGCCGCGAGGCTGGGTGGGAATCCGAAGAACTCCGCGTCGAATTCCTCGATCCCCTCAAGCGTTCCGGCACGCCGCATATAGGTGGGATCGCTCAGCACGGAGTCGGGTACGCCCTGGCGGCGGAGTTCGGCATCGTCCAAGGTCTCCAGGCACTCCCTGCCCTCCCGTAGGTTGCGCCAGAACTCTGCGACCGTGCGCGCCATCGGGAAGCGTCCGGCCATTCCGATGACCGCGATGCCTTCAAGCGGTTCTTCGGCCATGTCCGTGTCCTGCGGGGGTCCGACGTTCACTGAGGCTTCCTCCTTCGTGCCTGCTGTGCCGTGCGCATACGACGGCTCCGGGTTCGCTGTTCGGCCTGACCGGTGGCAGGTTCCGTCGGCTTTCCCGCCATGTCGGTGAGACCGGCGACGATCTCGGTGGCCAGTGCGGTCACGCTCGCCCCCTGAAGAAGACGGGAGACGGGGATGTCGAGGCCGAAGTCGTCCCGTACGGCGTTCTTGATCCGCACGGCGGCCAGGGAGTCGAGCCCCAGGTGGACGAGGGGTGTGCCGAGCGGCAGCCTGGTGGTCTGATGGCGGAGCAACGGGCGGATCCGCTCGGTGAGCCACCTGGTCACCGCATGCTGCACCGCTTCGTGGCTCATTCCCTGGAGTCGGTGCCGGTCGAACTGAGCCGTGTTCGCCCGGTCCTGTGCCCGTCCCGCGACGATCCGCGCGAAGTAGGACGAGCCGCGAGTCTCGGGGAAGACCGTCGAGAAGTCGCGTCCGAGCCGGACGACGCCTGACTGGGTGTAACCGTGAGCCAGGAGTTCCTCCAGCGCGGCGAACGCCTCCCGTGGGCGTATTTTCCCGAGCCCACTGACCCTCGACTCCCGGGCTCCCCCGATCTCGGCCCAGGGTCCCCAATTGACGGAGAGCGCGGGGAGCCCGTGCGCGTGCCGCCACCAGGCGATCGCGTCCAGGCAGGCGTTGGCGGCGGCGTAGTTGGCCTGACCGGGGGCATCCAGCAGTGCGGCGGACGATGAGTAGCCGATCCACCAGTCCACGCCGTCCTCCGGTGTGGCGAGGTGCAGCCGCCAGGCGCCGACCGCCTTCGCAGACCACACCCGCCGGATGCGTTCCGCGTCGAGGTCGGTCACCAGGGCGTCGTCGAGTACGCCGGCGGCGTGGACCACTCCGCGGACCTGGGCACCGGCTTCCGTCACCCCGCGCATCACCAGGTCCGCGACGCCCGGTTCCGCGATGTCACCGAGGACGACCACAACGCGGGTGCCGGTGGCTCGGATTTCCTCGATGCCGCGGGCAGTGTCGGGGCCGGGAACGGAGCGCCCGTTCAGCACGACGCATCCGGCGCCTCGTTCCGCCAGCCAGCGAGCGGTGGCAAGGCCGAGTCCCCCGGTGCCTCCCGTCACCACATAGCCCCCTGCCGGCCGCACCAGCGTGCGCTCCGATGCGGCGGGGCGACCGGCCGGCAGCGGATTCAGACGGGCGACGTGACGCACACCGCCCCGCCACACCACCTCGTCGTCCGCCGCGGCGGAGCACAGTTCCCGTACCAGGTGGACGGGGTCGGGTTTCGGGTCCAAGTCGATCAGAGTGGGCCTCAGCTCGGGCCGTTCGGCGCGCAGCGACCGGGTCAGTCCGACCAACCCGCTCTGAGCCAGGTCGAGGGGAATCTCGCCGGTGGGCGGGCATGCACCGCGCGTGACCGCGTACAACCGGGGTGCTGCGGCCGCCTCTGAACGGCGAGCCATCCCTGCGGCGAATCGCATCATGGACAGCAGGCGCTGGTCGGCGCCGACCAGCGCATCGGAGCCGTCCGAGGCGGTCTGGCCGGTCTCCCAGCCGAGGAGTACTACGCCCTGTACGGCCGGTGCACCAGTCTCGGTCTCCAGAGTCCACGCCGAGAGATCCGAGCTGTCGACCAGCGTCGACCGGATGCCGGCACGCTTCATCTGGGTGAGCAGTTGTGCGCGGAAGTCCTCTTCCTCGTTGCCGCCGTACACCAGCCAGGTGCCCGACGGTGGTGGCCCGGCCTCAGCCGACAGGGGTACTGGTTCGTACTCCAGCGTGTAGAGCAATCCGTCCGTGGAGGCGGGGAGGGCGTCCTCGTCGATGTGCCGAAACGCCACACCCTGAAGTTCCGCCACGAGCAGCCCGTCCTCGTCGTACACCTCCAAGTCGGCCATGCAGCCACGGTCGTCGGTTCGGACTCGGGCTCGGCACATGACGTCGTCGCTCAACTCGCCGGTCAGCCTCAAGCTGCCGATGCCTTCGGGGAGGCAGGCCCGGCCGGTGTCCCGTACCAGGGCCGTGGCCACTCCGTGCAGACAGGCGTCGAGCAGGGCGGGATGGAAGCGCATGCGGGGATCGGGCTGCGCGGCAGCCGGACGGCTCACCCTGGTGAGGGTGAGGTCCCCGGTGACCGAGAGCGCGGTGAGGCCGGCGAACGCCGGACCGTGGTTGAGACCGGCGCCCCGCAGCTGAGGGTAGACCTCGGTGGGGCTGAGGAAAGGACCGGACAGGGCCTTCGGGTCCAGGGTGTCCGTGTCGTCTGGTTCCCGTGTCCGGACGGCGACCTTCGCCGTCGCGTGGACGATGTCCGCGTCTCCTTGCCGGCTGGTGATCTCCACCTCTCCCTCGCCTGCCCCGGTTACGGCCAGAGACGTGGTCACGGTCGCCGGTGAGGCGAGGGGCAACAGCCTCCGGAAGGCGACATCGGTCAGGACGATGTCCTCTGGTTTCGCCTCGAACGCGACACATGCCGTGGACAGTGCCATCTCGCAGTAGCCGGTCCCGGGAAGGAGCGGCAACTCGTCGAGCCGGTGGTCGGCCAGCCAGGTGAGGCGCGAGGTGTCGAGGGTCGTCTGCCAGATGTGTCGAGCCGGCGTGCCGGGCAGCCGGACGTGCACCCCGAGCAGTGGGTGGGTGCGCTCGGCCGCGACGGCGATGCGGCCGGTCACCGGTTGACGCTGCCCGTGGTCCCAGGGGGTCGTCGGAAGGTCCACGAGGCGGCCCGACGGATGTAGCCGCGCCCAGTCCACCTCAAGGCCCCGGCAATGTGCCCGGGCGAGTCCGAACAGTATGGCGGATCCTGCCGATTGCCCTCTGCGCAGGGATTCCCAGACGGCGGCGCCGCTCACCTCGGTGTCGGCCAGGGTGTCAGACAGGGACCGTACGGCGACAGGGTGCGGGGCCACCTCGATGAAGGTGCGCAGTCCGTCCGCCGTGGCGGCGTTGACCGCGTCGAGGAGCCGCACCGGACGGCGGACGTTGGCCGCCCAGTAGGCGCCGTCGAAGGCCGGTGTGGAGCGGGGGTCCGGCAGGGTCGTGGAGTAGAAGCGGACGGAGGGCGTCGTGCCGTTCACATCCGAGAGGAGCTCGGTCAGCTCTGGTACAACGCGGTCGGCGAACCTGCTGTGCCCGGCGGCATGGCCTCCCCGTACGGGAAACGTGGCGATGCCGTCCGCCTCGCAGGCGGACAGGAACTCCTCCATGATGTTCCCGTCGCCCGCCACCACGGTGGCTCGCGTCGAGCTGTAGACGGCGATTTCGAGATCGACACCGGCGCTCAGGCGCCGCTCCACCTCCTGGGCGGGCAGCTCCACGACGGCGGTGGCGCCGAGTCCGAACATTCGGCGTTGCATGACCTCGGAGCGCCGCAGAATGACGTGCGCCGCATCGGCGAGGGGCAGCCCGCCGCTCACCACGGCGGCGGCGAGTTCCCCCATCGACTGCCCCAGGACCGCGGCCGGCCTGATGCCGTACTCCTGCCACACAGCGGCGAGCCCCACCTGCATGGCGAAAAGCGCGGGCTGCACGAACGAAGCGTCGGTCCGGGAGAGGTCGGTCCTCGTCAGCAACTCGCGCAGCGAACCGCGCCCTTCGGCACGGAAGACGGGGTCCAGTTCGTCCAGCACGGCGGCGAAGGCCGGTTCCGCCACCAGACCACCACCCATGCCGTCCCATTGAGAGCCGTATCCGGAGAAGACGAAGACCACATCCGGCGACGCCTGTCGCGGTGCCTCCGCAGCGGCGATGCCTTCCCCACTCTCGCCGGCCGCGAGCGTGCGGAGCCGATCCATGAGCTCCTGGCGGTCATGGGCCAGAACCGCGCCCCGCACGGGGAGGTGGGGGCGACGCCGGGCCAGCGTGTAGGCCACATCGGCGAGGGCGGCGTCGGCCCCAGGGCCCGTGAGCCAGTCGGCCAGATCCGCGGCCCTGGCTCGCACCCCCTTCAGGGATCGGCAGGACAAGGGAAAGAGCAGCGGGCGCGCGGCTGACATCTCATCACTCATCACAAGTACTCAGCCTGTTCGCTCAGTTCCGTATACCAGTCGAGGAGTGGCAGCACGTCCTCCCGCTCGCCTGGAGGCAGTGTGAAGACGCACCGGCTGACGCCCGCCTCCACGCATCGGGCGACAGCCTCTTCCTCCGGCGGAACCTCCACGACCGTGACCGGAACCGGTCCGAGCCCCAACTCGGCGGCCTGCTCGTTGAGCAGGGCGATTCGCTCGGCCAGGCCCTCACCCTCCAGGCCGTACATGGGCATCCATTCCGCCCGAGCCGCTGTCACGCGGTCCAGTGCCCTGGTTCCGGTCAGCCCCATCAGGATCGGCGGATGCGGTCGTTGCACCGGCTTCGGCAGCGAGACGATGGGGTCGAACTTGACGAACTCTCCGGCGAACGAGGCCTCGTGGTCGGCCCAGATGGTCCGCATGACCTCCAGGTATTCCATGAGGCGCGCGGTCCGGGTCGCGGGGTCAACCCCGTGGTTGAGCAGTTCCTCGCGTACCCAGCCGGTGCCCACGCCGAACAGGAACCGGCCCTGGGAGAGCACGTCGAGGCTGGCCACCTGCTTGGCCAGGATGATCGGATCACGCGTCGGAACCTCGCAGATTCCGGTGCCGATCAGCAGCCGGGAGGTCGAGGCGGCGATCGCTGACAGCGCCGCGAACGGGTCGAGGCCCTGCATCGCTTCGGGGATGACCGGTCCGCCGTCAGGCCGTTCGCTTTCGATGCGTACGGGCATGTGCGTGTGCTCCGGTACGAAGAGGGAGTCGAAGCCGCGCTCCTCCGCCTGGCGTCCGAGTTCTCTCGGGTCGATGGAGAAGTCGGTGATGACGGAAAGCAGTCCGAACTTCATGAACACCTCGCAGTCACGGGCGTAAGGGTCGGGGGAGGTCGGAGAGGACGACGTGCGCGTTGGTCCCGCCGATACCGAAGGAGCTGACACCGGCCACTCGTTCGCCGTCGCCCGAGGGCCATTCGGTCAGCCGGGAGACCACTTCCATCCCGAGGGCGGACAGTGGAATGGCGGGGTTGGGCCGCGCATAGTGGAGGGTGGGGGGGATCTGTCCGCGGTGCAGCGCCAGGACGTTCTTCACCAGGCCCACGAGACCGGCGGCGGCCTCGAGATGACCGAGGTTGGATTTGACCGATCCGATGAGTAAAGGGGCGGCTTCCGGTCGGTCACGACCCAGGACGTTTCCCAGGGCGCCGGCTTCGATGGGGTCGCCGAGGCGCGTGCCGGTGCCGTGTGCTTCCACATAGGCGACCGCGGCCGACGGGATGCCGGCTCTGGCGTACGCCTGGGCGAGTAAGGCCTCCTGCGCGGCTGGGCTGGGGGCGGTCAGTCCGTTCGACCGGCCGTCCTGGTTCATAGCCGTGCCGCGTACCAGGGACAGCACCCGGTCGCCGTCCCGGACCGCATCGCCGTACCGTTTGAGTACGACGCTCACGCAGCCTTCGCCGCGTACGATTCCGTCCGCGGCCGCGTCGAACGGCCGGCAGCGTCCGGTGGGTGAGGACGCCGACGCCTGGTCGGCGTACACCGTTGCGCCGGGCGAGAGCAGCACGTTGACGCCACCGACGATCGCGAGTTCACTCTCGCCCGAGAGCAGGCTCTGGGCCGCCAGGTGCAGAGCCACGAGCGAGGACGAGCAGGCGGTGTCCACGGTGAGGCTCGGGCCGCACAGGTCGAGAACGTACGACAGCCTGTTGGCGATCACACTGAGGGCCGTGCCCGGCAGCGACCAGCCGTTGATCGCCTGGAGATCCTCCATACGCCGACGCGCGAAGTCGTCCCCGCTCGCGCCGACGAACACCCCCGTGCGGCTGCCCGCCAGGGTGTCCGCCGGGATCCCCGCGTGTTCCAGGGACTCCCAGGCGACCTCCAGAAACATCCGCTGCTGCGGGTCCATCTCGGCGGATTCCGCGGGAGGAATGCCGAAGAACTCCGCGTCGAATCCCTCGATGTCGTCGAGGAAGCCGCCGACTTGGGTGGTGCGGTCGAGCACCGTGGCGTGCGCCGGGGACGCCAGGCGGTATGCCTCCCATCTGTCCTCCGGTACCCGACGGATGGCGTCACTGCCGGCTCGCAGGAACTCCCAGAGCACGTCGGGGGTAGAAATCCCGCCCGGCAGCCGACAGCCGATACCCACCACGGCGAGTGCACGATCGGCGGTCTCACCGGGGTGGGCAGCAGTGACCGCCTCGCCGTCCCGGAGCTTCGACGCAGGCTGCGGGGAGCCGTCCAGCTGGTCAGACAGGCGACGCACCGTCGGGTGTTCCCAGATGATCGTCGGGGCGACGGGCCTGCCGAGAAACTGTGCCAGCTGACCGGACAGGGCGACTCCGTTCCTCGAAGTCAGTCCGTACTCCCGAAACGGCCGGTCGATATCGATCCGGTCGGCCTCGATGGCGCACAGCCGGGCGAGCCGCTCCACCAGCCACCGCCGCAACTCCGTCATGAAGGTGTCCGATCGGCAGCCAAGATCTGGGCCGCGAGCTCCCCGCCGGTGTACATGTCCCGGCAGATACGGCGGCGCAGTTTGCCGCTGGACGTCTTGGGAATGGTGCCGCGGGTGACGAGGGCGACGTCGTACAGATCGATGTCGTGCGCGTCCGCCACTGCGGCGCGGATCGCGGTGCGCAGATCCTCCGGATCGACGGTGGCATCCGGACGCAACTCGACGACCACGACGGCCAGTTCACGCTCCCCCGTCTCCACCGGGAAGGCGGCGACATGCCCCCGTCGCACCGCAGGGCTGACCCGCTCGGCCGTCACCTCGATGTCGATGGCGTGGTGGTTGCGTCCGTCGACGATGACGATGTCCTTCGCCCGGCCGGCGATGAACAGTTCGGCGTTGTGGAAAAAGCCGAGATCGCCGGTGCGCAGCCAGCGGGCCTCGCCGTCGAGGACGTTGCGGAACGTCTCGTCGCTGTCTGCGCGCTGCCAGTACCCCTGGCACACATTGCCGCCGCGGACCAGCAGTTCACCCACCACGCCGGCGGGTACCTCCTGCCCCGTGGCGGGATCCACGACGCGGACATCCTGTCCCTGGAAGGCCTCGCCACACCCCACTAGGGGGCGGGCGGCCGGGTCGGCGTCGGCGCACGGTTCGACGCGGCCGGCGGCCAGCGCGGTACGGTCGAAGCTGCTCACTACCGGCTCGGCCTCCGCGCTGATCCCGGTCACGATCAGAGTGGCCTCGGCCAGACCCCAGCAGGGCGAGTGTGCGGTATGCCGGAAGCCGTACGGGGCATACGCCTCGGTGAAGCGCTCCAGCGACTGCGCCCGGACGGGTTCGGAGGCATTGCCGAAGTACCGTATGGAAGAGAGATCGAGGCCCGCCCTGTCCTCCTCCGTGATCGCGTCCACGCACACATCCAGCCCGAAGTTGGGGATCATCGTGTGCGTCCCGCGGTACTCGCTGAAGAGCCGTAGCCAGCGCAGCGGGTGCTGGATGAAGGCGTACGGGGTCATCTGTACTGCGGGTATCCCCACGCCCAGCGGGAGAATCAACGCGAACACGAGCCCCATGTCGTGGAAGAAGGGGAGCCAGCTCACGATCGTCGAGTGCTCGTCGACCCGTTGGCGGTCGACATGCTGAGCGACCGACACGGCGATGTTTTGATGCGTGACCTCGACGCCGCCCGGTTTCCGGGTCGAGCCGGAGGTGTACTGGAGGTAGGCGGTTCCGGAAAGATCCGTGTCTACGGGGGTCCACGAGTCCGCGTGCCCGTCATCCACTTGGTCGGCGAGGACGATATGTGCACCGGCCGTCGAGCCGCCGACCGTGGCCAGGGCCTCCGCGACCGAGTCCTTGTGCCGGTTGATCGTGATGACTACCGCGGGGGTGCAGTCGGCGAGGGTGGGGGCCAACCGCTCGGTTCGGCGCTGAAGCTCGGGCGGCAGCAGGGTTACGGGCAGCAGCCCGGCGTACAGGCAGCCCATGAAGGCCGCCACGTATTCGGGGCCGTTGGGGCAGAGAATGGCCACCCGGTCGCCTGGACTCGCCAGCCTCTGCAGCAGTCCGGCCATCGCTGTCGCCCTGCTGTCGAGGTCGCCGCGGGTCAACCGGGTCGTCCGGCCTGCCCAGTCGGTGTCGTAGTCGAGGAACGTCATGGCGACCGCGTCGGGGCGTTTCCTGGCGAGTTCCCGCACGGCTGGGGCGAATCCGCCGTTCAGTGCGGAGAGTTCCTCCCGCAGGGCTGACGTCACGATGTCGTGCACAACGAGTCACCGTCCTTGGCAAGCCAGTCGGAGAACGCCGCCAGGTCGGGAAGGATCACCGTCGAACACGACAGAACGGCCACGTTGTAGCGCATCTCAGTGATCGTGACGACGGTCCGTCCTGCCTGGAAGGCGCCGTACATTTCGGCGGCGGTGCCCATGCTCGGTTCGTGTCCGGGCAGCCAGACGACGCAGATGTCGCTGGCCGAGGCGAGCCGGGCCATCTCATGGAACACGTCGAGAAGTTCGAGCACCTCGGGATCGAGGCGCTCGCGGACGATGACGGGGGCGTCGGCGATGGCCGCGAGCGCTCCTCGGATCTCCGTTACGCGGTCGCCGTAGCGCTGCAGCACCAGTTCATGGGGATCGTGCACCACGGCGGAGGGGTGGAGTCTTTCGATCATCCTGCGCAGCAGGAGGCGGTAGGACTGGTCGGCGGCATCGATGCCGCGGCGGCTTCCCTGCATGACGCCGGCCAGGAAAAAGCTCGTTGTCACTCGTCCTCCGCTGAGTATTCGGGCCACTTCTGGTCGAGCGGTACGACCCGGTGGTAGATCGCCGCGGCATCCATGACGAACTCCGTGACCTCTGCAGGTGTGCCGTTCACCGCGTCGGCGATCAGCTCCAGTACGCGGTCGAACGCGGGCGTCCCGGCCTTGCTCACCAGGCCCTGGTTGTCCTTGGCGATCAGGAAGGCGGGGTCCACCAGTTGGTCTCGCGGTCGTCCGCTGAACGGCAGGACGAGCTCGCCCATCCTGAGTTCCTGGCGATGAAGGGCGCGGATGGAGAGGTTGTTCTGCATGGGCTCCAGCAGAAGACGTCGTGCGAACCCCGATGGCACCGGGAACGCGGGAAGTTCGGTGCCCAGATGAAAGGTGAACGCCCGATGCGTCACCATGGCGGATCGTCGGGGGCTGTACCGGGAGTACTCCAGGAGGAAGACCCCGTCGCCCACCCACCACGTCGCGCTCAACCGTGACGGCGCGGGCGTCCCGTCGGCGCGGACCCTGAGCGGATAGGCGTCCGTACCTGCCTGCACCGTTCCGGATACCGCGTCCGCGCGACGCAGCCGGAGCGGTTCGAGATGGGGCAGATAGGGATCGAGAACGGTGATCTCCCCCTGTCCGAAGTACATCGCCGGCGAATGGCCGCCCGCATAGAGATGCGTCGGGCGAACGCCGCACCGCTCCTCCACAAGTCGCGCGACCTCGAAGGTCTGCCAGCCGCAACCGCGCCCCAGACGCCACGGCGGTGCCCCTCTCCCGTAGTACTCGTGATACGAGGCGGCGCTGCTGTAGGGGACTCGGAACTGCACTTCCGCCAGCGCTTCCGAGAAGACCGACGCCCCCATCACCGGCGGATCGCCGTTCCGGTGAAGTAGGGCCCGCTGAAGGGGGGCCTGGGCTTGATCGGCACCGGCGGATCGGAAACCTGCACCTCGAATCCCAGGGCCTGCATGCGCTCGATCGACCGTCGGTTGGGACGGCAGCCGAACTGCACGCGCCGCAGCAGCGGACTGGTCAGATCCTGGGTCCGGCCACGTCTGCCGACGTCACGGACATGCTCGAAGAAGGACAGCTTTCCACCCGGCTTCAGGACTCGGTGAATTTCGGTCAGTACGCCGTCGAGATCGTCCACCACGCACAGAAGAAGAAAGGAGACCGCGGCGTCGAATTCCTCATCTTCAAAGGGGAGGCGTTCGCCCGTCGCATCGATCAGTTCGACCACGGGTGCTGCGCTTTCTGTCTTCCGCATCAATTGCGAGCGCATCCCGGATGACGGTTCGACGGCAACGACGTGGTCAGCCTTGCTGTAGTACGGAAGATTACGCCCGGTGCCCGCACCTATTTCCACCACACGACCGGTCAGATCTCCCACGAGAGTGGTGCGCAGTTGGGGTCCGCCGATGCCTCTTTCAAGTCTTTCAGAGAGGCGATCGTACTGTCGGGCGAGCACTTGAGATACACGGCCGTTTCCCATGCCTGGCGACTCTAGCCCTGAGGACTGAACCGCCGCAATAGTCAGGTAAATTTCTACGAATTCGTAGAACTACAACGGCGTAGAAAATTTGAGTTACCTGTTGCTTCTGTCACTCATTCATCGCTACGGTAATTTCAGGAGACGAGGAGGCGAACGTGATCCACACTGATGCTTGGGTGCTCCATGCCGGTCCGAAGACCGCCGGCCCGGAGACTCGACCGACCGGGACTCTACACCGCGAGTCGTTTCCCTTCGTCGAACCGAGCGACCACGAAGCATTGGTCGAACCGCTGTACGGATCGTGGGAAGCAAATATTGAGCACGCCCGGTCGCGTCGACCGATCGATGTGTGCCGACTCCGGGAAGAGGAAAAGGTAGTCCTGGGAAACCTCGGCATTGTGCGCGTCCTGGACCCGGGTGCATCTGCTTCTCTCAAAGAAGGAGACATCTGCATGGTGATGCCCTTCTCTAAACGCGACCGCTATGGCTACGCAGAACTTGTCTACGCCTATGAAGCACCACAGACCATCGGGCTTCTGGCGAAGCGCACAAAAATCGATACCGACCTTCTCCTCCCCATTCCGAAGAACAGCAAGTACTCGCTGCCGCAATGGGCGGCCTACGCCCGCTACTTCACCGCTTGGGACAACTGGCGCATCGCCCACCGCTGCTGGTCGACGCAGATGGAGGACCAGGACCCCGGTGACCACCTGGTCTTCGGGTGGGGCGGCGGCGTCGTGCTCGCCGAGCTGCAACTGGCCCAGCGCGCCGGGTTCCGGGTCGCCATGACCGCCGGCAGCGATGCCAGGCTGGCCGAACTCAGCAGGCTCGGCATCACCGGAGTGGACCGGCGGCTCTTCCCGCATCTGACCCACGATCCCGACAACCCGCCGAGTGATCCCGCCTCGGTGGCACGTTACCGCACGTCCGAGAAGGAATTCCTGAGGACGATCAACGCTCTCAGTGACGGGGCCGGCGTAGCCATATTTGTCGACAACATGGGGGCACCACTGTACAAGGCAACCGTCAAGGCCATGGCTCGGCAGGGAGTCGTGACCACCGTCGGCTGGAAGCAGGGGATGCGAACCTACAATCTGCGCGCGAGCGAGTGCATCAATCGACACCTCCACGTGAACACGCACGTCTGGCGATACCAAGACTGCGCGACTATACGCGACCAGCAGGAGCACACGGCGTGGATTCCCTCAATCGATCCGGCCGGAATCTACGAATTCGACGAGGTTGAGCAGCTCGCTGAGGACTACTCAAAAGGAAAGATCGGATCCTACTTTCCGCTCTATCGCGTTAATCAGGCCTGAGAACTCGCTACGCAATACGCACGAGAGAAAGGAAACTACTCCATGGCGAGGCATTCGCTGTACGAAACGGAAAGCCGACCTGGGGTGGGAATCAGAGTGATCGGACGCTGCCTTCCGGAGCGGGTCGTCACCAACGCCGAGCTGGCGCGGACCCTTCCGACGAACGACGACTGGATCCGCGAGCGGATAGGTATCGAGGAACGCCGCTTCTCTGCGCCTGACGAGTGGTCGTCCGATCTGGGAGCGAAGGCCCTTGCCGACGCCTGCCATGAGATGAACATCAACGTCCGCGACGTGGACCTGGTCATCTGCAGCACCTACACGCCCGACCATATGCTGCCCAATACTGCGGCCGCGATCATGCACAAGGCGGGTATGCCCCCCACTCCAGGTTTCGACGTAAACAGCGGAGGGTGTCCGGGAGCAGTATTCGCACTCGACGTCGGTGCGAAGTACGTTACCTCTGGAGAGTATCCACGTGTTGCCGTAGTGCTCACGGATGTGGGATCGAAACTCTTCGATCCGGAGGATCGCACGGTCGGCGTCATCTTCGGCGACGCGGCGGCCTGCTACATCCTGGAGCCGACGCTTCCCGGAAGGGGTATGGGAGACGTCCTCCTACGCAGCGATCCCGATCACTACTCGTCGGTGTACGCCGCACGTGAGTTACGCACGGACAAGAACGGCCTGCCGAAGAAGTCCGCGTTCGGGGACAACTTCACGACTATGCGAGGAAACGACATCAAGGAGTTCGTCCTCGGCGTCATACCTGACTTCATCCGAGAGTTCGTGCTGAAGGCCGGGCTCGAGCTGGACGACATCGACTTCTTCGCCCTGCACCAGGCCAACCGAAATTTGGTGCACGGAATCCTTGACGCCCTCGGGCAACCGCGCGACAAGACGCTGACGAACATCGAACGCATCGGCAATACCTCCGGCGCGTCCGTCCCCCTCGTCTTGCGGGAGGCAGTCGACTCGGGACGCCTGCGCCCAGGCCAGCTCGCGCTGCTGACCGCATTCGGTGGCGGGCTGAACTACGGGGCCGCCCTGGTCCGTTGGTGTGGACCTGAAGACTTCGTAATCCAAGAGACGTGATCCTCACCTGGTAAGGAGACAACTCTTGCACGTTAACTATGACTTCACCGGACGGACGGTGGTCATCACCGGCGCCGGCCGGGGCATCGGCCTGGCGGCGGCCAGGTTCTTCCACACCGCAGGAGCCGTCGTATGGCTCGTCGGCCGTGACGGGGCCCGGCTCAAGGAAGCAGCCGACAGCCTGGACGGTGCGCGTTTCGCGGAAGTCGACGTCACCCGCACAAAGGAAGTCGCCAACGTCGTGTCGGATGTCATCTCGGACACAGGCCGGATCGACATCCTGATCAACAACGCGGGAATTCTACGGGACAGGATGATCTGGAACCTGACCGACGAAGACTGGGACTCGGTGCTCGCAGTGCACCTCGGGGGCCCCTTCCGCTTCATTCGTGCCAGCGTTCCGCACTTCCGCCGTCAAGGCTGGGGACGCGTGGTGAATGTGACGTCATACGCCGGAATGCACGGCAATGTTGGTCAGACGGCCTACTCCGCCGCGAAATCGGGGATCATCGGTCTCACCAAGACCGCCGCGAAGGAGTTGGTGCGATTCGGAGTCACCGTCAACGCGATATCCCCCGTAGCCGAAACCCGAATGATCACGGCTCTGCCCGATGAGCAGCGCGAACGACTCCAGAGCATCATTCCAGCCGGGTACTTCGCTCCCGCAGCCGAAATATCCTGGGCATTGGCCTATCTCGCGTCGGATCAGGCCGGCTATGTGACAGGCACCGTGCTCCCTGTCGACGGCGGGATGTCGATCTGACTCCGGATCCTGGCCGCCGACCGGGTACGAACAATGTCGACCGTTGTCGGTCAGCTGGGCTGCTTCTCCTGGAGACGAATACTCTCCGCCCTACCGGGAGCAAGGAGCAGGACGGCCACCGCACCCACCGCCACGAACGCCGCGGCGACAAGCATCGCTCGATCCAGCCCGTCAGCAAAGGCATAACGGGCTGTGTCAGCAACCCGGGCGCCGGCGCTGCCACCGATCCGCTCCGCGATGGCCAGCGCGGCATCGATGGAATTCCGCACCATCACCAGCGACTCTGCAGGGATTGTGTCGCTGCGTTCGCCGACACCGGAACGATAACCACTGTTGAAAGCACTGCCGAGGATCGCGATACCCAACGCTCCGCCGACCTCGCGGGTGACATCGTTCACCGCGGACGCCACGCCCTGCTTCGAGGCCGGGAGGGAGGCGACGATCGAGTCGGTGGCCGGCGCCAGACACATGGCGATCCCCGCTCCGACGACAGACGTACCCAACAGCACGGGAAGGTAGGTGGAGTCCTTGTCCAGGGTGGCCAGAACACCCATGCCCCCTGCCATGATCGTCATGGCTACCGTCATCACGACCCGCAGGCCCAAGCGCCGTACGAGAGCGGGAGCCGCGGGCGAGACCACGGCGACAGCGACGGTCATGGGCATCAGGGCAAGACCCGCGACCAGCGGTGAGTATCCCTTGATCCACTGCAGGTACTGCAGCATCACGTAGAAGAGGCCGAAGATCGCCACGCTCGCCATGACGATCACGACCGAGCCGGCGGCGAAGGCTCCGATACGGAAGAACCGGGGGTCAAGCAATGGATGGTCGACACGGAGTTCCCACAGCACGAATGCCAACAGCGCCCCGACACCGCCGACCGCCGCCACCACGACGGCGAGATCGGTCCAGCCGCGTTCGGGACCTTCGATGATCGCGTACACGATGGCCACGAGGCCGACGACCGACAGCAGTGCGCCAACCACGTCGACGGGGGTCTCGTCCGGATCCTTCGAGGTCGGCACAACCGCGAGAATGAGAATCCCGGACACGACCGCGAGTCCGGCGCTCACCCCGAATGTCGACCTCCAAGAAAACGCCTCCAGCAAAGCGCCAGAGATCAACAGCCCCATCAGCGCGCCGCCTGCGGCCACCGCCGACCAGATCGCCACGGCCCCTGCCCGCTCTTCCGAAGGAAAGATGGTGGTGACGATCGAGAGCGTCATGGGCATGATCATGGCAGATCCCGCACCGGCCACCACTCGTAAGAGGATGAGCACGCTCGGATCGTCCACCCACATCGCCGCCGCTGACGCCGCTCCGAAGACGAGCACACCGGCCAGCAGCATGCCCTTCCGCCCGTACCGGTCACCCAAGGCTCCGGCGGGCAGCAGGAACCCGGCGAAGACGAGACCGTAGGAATTCATGATCCACAGCAGCTCGGCCTGACTGGCCCCGGTGTCTCCAGCTATGCCCGGCAGCGCCACGGTGAGACCGACAACCATGCTGACGATCATCATCAGAGCCACACACATGACGGCCAGAACAAACCGCCGTCGCGCCAGTCCAGGCGGCGCGCTCACCACGGGAGACGAGGTCGTCCCCTGCGCTTTCTCCATGTTTCGCTCCTTGCGCGGCCATGCCCGCATGACGCGGAGGCCATCGATACAAACGATTGATTGAAACGATCGCTTGAACTACCGTACGGGAGACGCCTCGAGCGCCGCAACCAGGTGCGCAGCACCTACGACCACAGGAGGCAATCGCGTTGACTTCGCAGGGCAGCACCGAGAAGAACAAGGAAACGGTTCGCGCTTTCATCGACGCGCTCAATCGCCAGGACCTCGCCGGCCTGGATGCGCTCCTCGCGGATGACGCGACATGGACGGTGTGCGCACGTGACATTCCGGGCGCCGGCTCACACGAGAAGAAGGTGGTCCTGGATCGGATTCTCCCGACCATGCTCGCGATCTTCGAAGCCGGCGAGCCTCAGACAGAGATCACACGCATGATCGCCGAAGGTGATGTCGTCTGCGCGGAGGCGGTCAGCCACGGCCGGTTGCTCCACGGCGCGGTTTACAACAACCAGTACTCGCACGTCTACGAGGTCCAGGGGAACCGCATAACGTCCATCAGGGAGTACACGGATACCGACTACGCAGCGAAAATCATGGCCGGAGCAGTCGAAGCCGGTCACTCACTCGATCTCTGACGGGCATCGGGCGGGCTCGATACGGGGCGCGGTGGCAGCGCGCTGGGCCCGCATCAGTTCACGCGCCTTCAAAGACCGCCAGCACAGCGTCCACGAGTCGTTCCGTTTCCTTGTCCGGCCCCATCGGCGCGGGAGCGGATCCCGCGGGAGTGCCGTGGGGAGCCAGATCGGCGAGGGCACCCGCCTGATGCAGGGCAAGGAGACCGACCATGACCCGGTAGCGGAAGGCGACCTCGTCCGGGGGCAGCGCGGGCAGAGCTCGGATCAACTCCCCCAGATAGCGGCCTTCCACCGCTTCGACCTCCTGGGCGAACAAGCGGCGGATCTCAGGGTCCGGTTCCACCAGCACCCGGCCGAGGAGGCGTACGACGGCGGGCGTCCCGTCCTTCCGCTTCCGCGTCAGGTTCGCGCCCGTACGAACGAAGGCTCCGACGAGGTCCGCCACTTCGGGCTTGCTTTCGCCGGAGAGGAAGTCGTCCAGCAGGCGCTGCCGCTCCTCGTTGACCGGTCGCATGGCCCGGCCGACCACCGCACGCAGCAGGCCTTCCTTCGACCCGAAGTGGTAGTTGACCGCGGCCACGTTGGCCCCGGCTGCTTCGGTTACCGCGCGCGTCGAGGTCGCCGCGTAACCACGCTCACCGAACAGCCGCTCAGCGACGTCGAGAATCCGGTCTTTGGTGCCCGGAGGCGTGGACGCGTCCTTCTCAGCCATGACCTCAATCTAAAACGATCGCTTGAAACGGGCAAGGCCGACCTCGTCCGAGGGTCGACGCCACACCGTGCGCGGTCGGGCGAGGTCTGCGAACAGCAAGGCACGAACCCGGCACGACAGCCAGAGAAACCTTTACATTGCTGTTCACTTTAAGAGTCGACCTCGCTACGGTAACTCTTACGGCACTGTTAGAGATCAGGAGCACTGGTGACCCAGGAGAGCCCGCCCCACGGCCCCGCCCACCCAGAAGCACAGCACCATGAGCACGACCACGGCCCGCCTGTCCCTCACCGCTGGGCGACACTGGCCCTGCTGTGCATGGCTCAGTTCCTGCTCATCGTGGACGTCACCGTCATCAACGTCGCCCTGCCCACGGTCGGCGACGAACTCGCCCTGAGCGCCGGCCAACTGACCTGGGCGGTGACGGCGTACACCCTCTGCTTCGGCAGTCTGCTACTGCTCGGCGGCCGCGCCGGTGACACCGTGGGCCGCAAGCGAATGTTCCTCGCCGGACTGCTCGTCTTCACCGCGGCGTCCCTGGTGTCCGGTCTGGCCGAGGACGGCGGAACCCTGATCGCCGCCCGCGCCGCTCAGGGTGTGGGGGCGGCCATGCTGTCGCCCGCCGCGATGGCGATCATCACGTCGATGTTCCATGGCGCCGAGCGCAATCGCGCACTCGGCGTGTGGGCAGCCATCGGAGGCAGCGGTGCCGCCTTCGGAGTCCTGCTCGGAGGTCTGCTGACCACCAGCCTGGGTTGGGAGTGGGTCTTCTTCATCAACGTCCCGATCGGGGCGGCGGTCTTCGTCTGTGTGGCCATCATGCTCAAGGAGAACCCGGAGAGCTCCGGGGCCCACCGCCAGGACTCCCCCGGAAGCATCGACCTCGCCGGCGCACTCACTATGACGGCCGCGCCCGGTCTGCTGATCTACGGACTCGTCCAGGCACGCGACCACGGTTTCGGCTCGGCCTCGAGCCTGCTGCCCCTGGCGGGCGCAGTCGTCTGTGCGGGGGTGTTCGTGGCGGTGGAGAAGTCGGTCCGCGCGCCGCTCGTCCGGCTCTCCGTACTGACGCGCCGCAACCTGGTCGGCGGCAGCGTGGTCATGCTCGCCGCATCAGGCGTCCTGATCTCCATGTTCTTCCTCTGCTCGCTCTACCTGCAGCACGTCCTGGGACTGAGCGCCCTCAAGACCGGACTGGTCTTCCTCCCGGTGGCGGTCGTCATCACGCTCGCCGCGCACCTGAGTTCGCAGGCGATCGGCAGGTTCGGCTGGCGTCCCGTGGCGACCACCGGGTTCGTGCTCGGCGCCGCGGGGAGCCTGCTGCTGTCGCGGGTCGAGGAGAGCGGGAGCGCATGGACCCAGGTGCTTCCCGGCTTCCTGGTCGTCGCGCTCGGCCTGGGCGCAGGGTTCGTGTCCGCCACCACCAGCGCGATGAGCGACCTGCCGCACGAGGACATGGGGCTCGCCTCGGGTCTGGTGAACACCTGCCATGAGATGGGCGCCGCCCTGGGCGTGGCCGTGGTGGCCGCGGTCGCGGGCGCGAGTCTGGAGACCGGAGGGGATTCGGCCCCGCCGGTGAGCGGTTTCGACAGCGCGTTCTTGGCGTGTGCGGTGATCTCACTGGGTGCGGCTGTGGCCGGCGCGCTGCTGCTCCCACGTGGGCGCCCCGATCCGTCACAGGGACCGGTCTTCGCGCACTGACCGGGCACCGCCTGCCACCTGGCACTCCAGGCCAAGCGCCGTTCGTCAGACGCCCACGGGACACCCGCCACCCGGCCGTTCCCCCGACGCATCCGGGTGGCGGGTCGCTTCAAACTGCTTGACTATGTAAATACGGCGATCGATAGTACTTTCCGATGACAAGCATTATTCGTTGTCTATCGGGAGGGACATCGTCGTGGGGGAAGACCGTTCCTGTTGTCGTCGGGCACAGTGCTTATGACGGCGGCCACGGGGGGCCGCAACACAACGTCCGAGCAGTACGGCCCACCACCGAAGAACCGCTCGGACGGCCACATCCTTCTGATCGATCCCGACCCCACCTCCCGGACCCTGATCCGGCGGGCCCTGGAGGAATCCAGCCCATCCGCGCCCGTGACATCGGTCGCCACCTCGGCAAGCATTCCCGTCGGCGGCCTCGGCGCCCCGCTGACCCTGGTCGTCTCCTCCGAGGTCAACCATCACGATGTAGCCCCCCTCGTGGAGTTGCTGACCCGGCAGGACACGCACGTGGTCATGGTCCTGCGCATGCAGACGCGCGAACGGTTCGAGGATCTACTGGGCTTCCCCTTGGACGCCGTCGTGCACGCCGAGGATCTGCGCGGCCCGGCGGTGGCCGAAGCCCTGGCTCACCGAGCCGACGAGACGGTCGCGGTCTCCCGGCACGCCGTACGCCAACTGCTCCACCTGGCCGGCAACTCAGCCGCCTCGGAAATCGCCACACCGTCACTCACCGCGCGGGAGGTGGAAACACTCAGCGGCATGGCGGCGGGCATGAGCAACCGTCAGATCGCCCGCGACATGGGGATATCGGAGCACGGCGTCAAACGCCATGTCGCTCATATCTTCGCCAAGCTGAACTGCCGCAACCGCACGACCGCTGTGGCAGTGGCCCTCCGGACGGGTCTGGTGCCCTATCGGCCCTCGCCATAGTCAGCGCGGCCCCGGGCCAACCGGCCGGGCAACCGATCACGGGATGCGGCTGCTGCTCGACCGCAGGTCGGGCCGCAGATGGCTGGTGAAACCGGCTCTACCTGCGGAATCTGGCGTCGATACCTCTGAGTGCGAGGTCGAGTTTCTGGGTGAACCAGTCGAACGGGGTGAGCGTGATGGCGTTGGCCATCGCGGCTCGTACGGCCCGTCTGTTGGGTGGATCGGTGTCTTTGGGGGCCCATAGTCGCGCCATGGCTTCCAGCGTCGGCTTCCAGCGTCGCCGGGGTGTCGACGAGTCCGTGGATGTTCTCGACGCCGCGGCGGTGGTCGACGGTGAGGTCGATGGCGAGGTCGACGGAGAGTACGGCGTCCTCGGCGGTGAAACCCTGATCGACGAGGGCGACGGCGAGGTCGTCGATGCGGTGCATCATCTCGGTCGGCATGAGGGCTTGGGAGAGTTCTGTGACGACCCCCGGATACTGGGCGAGGAGGTGCCAGAACGCCGTTGCGTGGGTGTGAAGGATCTGCCGCCAGGGTCCGCTGAGGGTGGCCAGTGGGTGGTGGTGATGACGTGGTTCCACGCGAGGGCGAGCAGATCGGCTCTCGTGGGTGCGTACCGGTAGAGGGTCATGGTGGAGACGCCGAGCCGGCGTGCGACGGCGGGGACGGTGATGCCGGCGAACCCTTCCTCGAGGACGGCGTCGATGATGTCGCCCTCGGTGAGTATTCGCGGCCGTCCGCTGGAGCGGCGGGGGGTGGTCATGGTGCGAGGAGTCGCAAGGTGCGGGCGGCGTTGAGTGCTCGCCAGTGTGCTGCGTAGCGCTGGTTCATGGTGAGAAGTTCCTGGTGTGTGCCGCGTTCGACGATGCGTCCGTCCTCGAGGAAGAGTATTTCGTCCGCTGTGGTGATGGTGGAGAGCTGCCTGGAAGACGGACCCGACCGTGCGGAACAACACCTCTGAGGCGATCTGGTCCAGGGAGACGCCGCCGAGCCGGATCTGGCCGGCTGACGGGTCGGCGTAGCGGAGCATCAGCCGCGCGAGCGTCGACTTGCCCGATCCGGAGGCGTAGAAGGCGGGAATGCCGCAGCCTCCGGCGCGGAGTTTCTCCGCGAGGGTGCCCTGCGGGATGAGTTCGACCTCCAACTCGCCGGTGAGGTACTGGCGGGCGAACTCCTTGTTCTCGCCGACATAGGAGGCGGTGACGCGGGAGAGCCGACGGTCGCGCAGCAGGATGCCCAGGCCCCAGTCGTCCACGCCGCAGTTGTTGGACACCACGCGCAGGTCGTCCACGCCCGTGGCGTGCAGGGCCTGGATCAGGGACATGGGGGTGCCGCAGAGGCCGAAACCGCCGACGGCGAGCGTCGATCCCGGGCGTATCGCGGCGAGCACCTGTGCGAGTGCGGAGTCGTCGATGGTCTTGTCGAGTCGCAAGCTTCCTCCAGAAGCGCGCAGCGGACAGGGGGTTACCGGCCGTCGGGTGTCGCGGCCGCCTCGACGGCCGTGCGGACGCGTTCGGCGTCGTCCACCTCGTGGGCGAGCAGCAGGGCGAGCCGGCTCAGGTAGAGCAGCGCCCCGTCCTCGCCCGCCGCGGTCATCCGGTGGCAGATCTCCGAGTAGATCTCGTCCAGTTGTTCGGCGTTCACCGCGTGTCCCTTCCGATGCCGCGTCCGGCGGTCATGGCCTCCGTCCAGGCCCGGACCTCGCCGGGCCTCGGGTGCTGTCGGCGTGCGTACAGGTGCCCGTCCGGGCGGATCAGGCAGACGGTTCCCGGCTGGGCGCCGTAGAGGGGGAACAGGCGCCCGGTGTGGTCGTGGGACGCGATCCGCGTCGGCGCGGCGGAGATCACGGCCGTGGTCAGCGGCACTGGTCCGGCGGCCAGGGCGTCCAGCTCCGCCCGCAGGTCGGGGGCGAGTTCTCCGTCGGCGGTGAAGGCGAGCACCGTGATTCTCGAGCCGAGCAGGTCGGTGAGGTGGCCCTCCTTGTCGCCCGGGAGGGTGAGGGGGCATTCGGGCAGTACGTCGCCCGGTCGCGGGCCGTCGTCGAAAGCGTCGGCGGGACCGGTGAATCCGCAGCCCTCGTAGGAGATCGGCTGTGTCTGCCGCGGGTTGATCAGCGAGGAGGCCCAGGTGTGTCCCTCGGCGGTCAGGCCGAGTACGGCCGTGCGCATGGTGTCGAACGCGAAGGAGGGCGGCGCCATGAACTCGGTGCTCTTGGAGGCGTACCGGATGTTCTCCCGGCCCGCGTGCACCCGCTCCGTCGAGTAGGTGTCCAGCAGTTCGACCGGCGAGTGGCCGCTCACGACGAACGCCAGCTTCCAGGCGAGGTTGTGGGTGTCGTCGATGGCGGAGTTCATGCCCCGCACGCCGAAGATCGGGATCAGGTGCGCGGCGTCCCCGGCGAACAGCACGCGGCCGTGCCGGTAGGAGTCGAGCGTGAGGGCGTTGGCCTTGTAGACCGAGATCCACACCGGTTCGACATCGTCGCGTTCGCCGATCATCCGCAGGTGGCTGTGCACCCGCGGCATCACGTTCTCCGGTCGCACCGCCTCTTGGGGATCCTCGTCCGGCTGCAACTGGTAGTCCAGGCGCCAGATGTCGTCGGGCTGCCGGTGCATGAGCAGTGTGGAGCCGGGGTTGGACGGCGGGTCGAACCAGGCGTAGCGCAGCGCGGGCCGGTCGGTCTTCAATTCGACGTCGACGATGACGTACCGGCCTTCGTACGCGGTCCCCGCGAGGCGCAGGCCGAGCTGCTCGCGCACGGTGCTGCGGGCGCCGTCGCAGCCCACCAGCCAGTCGGCGGTCATGGTGTAGGTGTCGCCGTCGTCGGTGCGCACTTCCAGGTCGACCCCGTCCGGGTTCTGCCGCACGGCCTCGACGCGACTGCCCCAGCGGACCTCGACCAGGCCATCGCCGTACCGGTCGGCGGCGTCGAGCAGGTACTGCTCGGCGTAGCACTGCTGAAGGTTGATCATCGGCGGGAACTTCTGGTTCTCGTCGTGCGGCATCGCGAACCGCAGGACCTCGGTGTCGCGGTAGTAGCTCACGCCACCGGTCCATGCCAGCCCCTTGGCCAGGTAGGCGTCCGCCGCGCCGAACTGTTCCATGATCTCCAGCGTGCGCCGCGACAGGCACGCGGCCCGGCTGCCGACGCAGACGGTGCGGTCGGACTCCAGCACCACCGAGGGCACGCCGTACCGGGCCAGTCCCAGCGCGAGGGCCAGACCGGTGGGGCCGCCCCCGGCGATGACGACGCGATGGCGCACGGGGTCTTTCCCGTCGGTCAGCTCCGGGAGGTGGACGGGATGGGTGACGTAGTCGAAGTACATCGGTGAGGGCCTTTCGTGCGTACGCCCCGGGACGTCGGCCGTCCCGTCGCCCAGTGTGGTGGAAGGAGTGACGTGGAGGTCATGCCGGCACGTCGTCCAGCCAGTCCAGGAGCGTGTCCACCATGAGGGCGGTGAGCTCCAGCTGGCCGACCAGGTAGTGCTTGCCGCCCTTGATGGGTGTCAGCGCCTTGCGGTCGTGCGGGACCGCGTCGTACAGGGCCCGGGCGTGGGAGGGGAAGCAGCCCTGGTCGGCGGTGCCGTACACGACGTGCACGGGGGTGTCGACGGTGCGCAGCCTGGCCGGGCCGTCGCCGCGGGAACGGCTCAGGGACCACTGGGACAGCCAGGAGCGCAGGGTCGTGTAGTGCCCGAGCGCGGCCGGCTGGAAGTTCGCGTTCCACGCGTCGCCCCACAGGGTTCCCGGCTCGCGGTCGGACGGGTCCAGCGACAGGTCCAGGAACCGGGGGTCCGCGCAGACGCCGTGCACCAGGAACGGCGCGTCCGCGATCCCGCGCTCGTCCAGTTCTGCCAGCTTCTGCTCGGCCCAGGCGGTGATCGCCTCGCTGCGTGCGACCTGCGCGGCGCGGTAGCGGCGCAGGAACTCCGTTGTGTACGGCGGTCCGTTCCGGGCGTCGAACAGGTCCAGGTCGGGGTCGCGGTCGAACGGGTCCTGCTCGCTGCGGACCGCCGGGTCGAGCCACTCGGCGAGCAACTGGGCCCGGCCGGGGTGGGCCATCGCGAGGACGAGCGCGTCGGCGGGGGGCAGGTCGGCCTGGGTCAGGTCGGGCCCTCCGCCTGCCGGTGCCGCTGTGATCGTGGGGCGTTCGGCCTGGTTCTGGTACAGCGAGACGAGGCCCCCGCCCCCCGAGTTGCCGAAGAGCACGACCCGCTCGTAGCCCTCCTCCCGCAGGTGCCGGACGACCGACCCGACGTCGACGACGCAGTTCTCCAGCAGCAGGGCGGTGTCGTTGCCGATGTAGCGGGTGGTCATGCCGATCGCGTCCACGCCCGCGCGGGCGAAGGCGCCCAGCGCGTAGTGCCCGAGGAAGTTCGAGGACGGGTGGACGGCGACCACCGCGGTGCGGGCGGTCTTCCCCGGCCGTGCCCGGTGCCTGGTGCACCACAGCGTCCCCGCCATCCGGGCCACGCCGGAGTAGATCTCGTTCGCGGAGGCGGGGGTGCGCATGGGCACCGCCAGCAGCTCCCGGTCGGGTGTGTTCATCGCCCGACCCGCCAGCTGCTCAGGTATTCGGGGTCCTCGCAGTCCATGGCGGCCGTACCGAGGCGCAGGGGCCGGTAGGTGTCGAGCATGACGGCGGTCTCCTCGGTCCGCCGGGCGCCGAGCGCGGCCTCGATGCTGCCCGGGTGCGGGCCGTGGATGAACCCGGCGGGGTGCAGCGAGACCGAGCCCTGGCCGATGCCCGTGCCCTTGCGGCTCATGAAGCTGCCGTCGGCGTAGAACAGCACCTCGTCGGAGTCGACGTTGGCGTGGAACGGCGGGACGGGCACCGCGTCGGGGTGGTAGTCGAACAGGCGGGGCACGAAGGAGCAGATCACGAAGCCCGGGCCCTCGAAGGTCTGGTGCACCGGCGGCGGCCGGTGCAGGGAGCCGGTGACGGGCGAGAAATCGGCGATGTTGAAGGCGTACGGGTACAGGCAGCCGAACCAGCCCACCACGTCGAACGGATGGGTCGCGTGCACGTAGCGGGTGACGCCGTCCCGGTTGCGCACCAGGACCTCGATGTCGGTGCCCTCGGCGAGCAACGGGCCTTCGGGGCGCCGCAGGTCCATCTCGCAGTAGGGCGCGTTCTCCAGGAACTGCCCGGCCCCGGAGAGGAAGCGCTTGGGCGGCCGCACGTGTCCGGAGGCTTCGAACACCACCGCGTGCAGTGCGTCGCCGTCGGCCGGGACCCAGCGGTGGGTGGTGGCGGTGGGCACGATCACGTAATCGCCCTTGCCGACCTCCAGGGTGCCGAACACCGACTCGAGCCGTCCGCTGCCCGCCTCGATGTACACCAGCTCGTCGCCGATGGCGTTGCGGTAGAGCGGGGACGGTACGTTCGCGACCACGTAGGTCATGACCACGTCGTCGTTGCCCAGCAGCACGTGCCGGTCGCGGACCAGGTCGCCCTTGCCGGCGAGGTTGTGCGGGCGCAGGTGCCACGGCTTGAGCGGGAAGTTCGCGACCAGCGGTGGCCGGGCTTCTTCGACCGCCTCCACCGTGACCACGTCGGTCGGGGCCTCCCGGTGGTAGAGGAGCGAGGAATCCGAGACGAAGCCCTCCTCGCCCATCAGCTCCTCGCGGTAGAGAACACCGTCAGGCCGACGGAACTGGGTGTGCCGGGTGCGGGGTGTCTCGCCCAGGTGCATGAAGTAAGGCACGTGATCCAACTCTCCCCTATAGTTCGTTAAACGAACAGGCAAGTTCGATTAATGACCTCATCGTGGCTCTGCGGCCAAGGCTTTGTCAACGCAGGTGGCCCAGGCGCGAGAGCTTCTGGCGCAGGGCGAGATGATGCTCCGCGTTATCGTTCGTTTTGCGACTCACCAAGTTCGAGGGGGCTAGGGTGGAGATCTCCAAGACCGCCGACCAGGCGTTGGTCCTGTTGCTGCGGATCGCCGATCAAGGTGCACAGACCCCGGTCGAACTCGCCCGGGCAACGGGCCTGAACCGCACCGTCGTGCACCGCCTGCTGGCCACACTGCAGGGGCGGGGGTTCGTGCTCAAGCGTGGCGACCGCTACGCTCTCGGCGCCGTACTGATGCGCATGGCAGGTCAGTTCGAACCTGAGTTTCGGGCAGTGGCGCGGGAGGTCATGACCGCTCTCGCCGACAAACTGAACGAAACGCTGGTGCTCGCCGTCCGCGAGGACGACCAGGTGGTGATCGTCGAGCAGGTGACCGGCTCGCACCACCTCGTACGCGTCCAGTACGACCTCGGTTACCGCCATCCGATCACGCTCGGCGCCAGCGGGCTGGCACTGCTCGCCTTCCTCGACGCGCCGGAGCGCGAGGCCATCCTCGCTCGCGTCGAGGAACCGGAGCGGATCCACCGGCGCCTGTCGGAGGTCCAGACGCTGGGCTACGCGGTCACCCACGACGAACTCCGGGTCGGCGCCTACGGGCTGGCGGTGCCGGTCCGCGACGGCGATGGCTCGTTGATCGCCAGCCTGGCGGTCATCGTGCCGACCACCCGAACGCCGGGCTTCGCCGACTACGCGCATCCGCTGACCACGGCCGCCGAACGGATCACCGAGCTGCTCGCCGGAACGGCGGACGAGTAGAACGGGGATCGGTCACAGACCGGCTCCCGGAACGCAGTTCACGGCGCCTGCGGCGCGCCGTGACCAGCGAGGGCCCATGGATGTCGAGCCAAGCAGTCGGCTCAGCAACTCCACCGGCAAGGTCGGACGTCAGGGCGCCCCAGGGAACCGCCGCCGCGCGGCTGCCTGCCGCAGTTCTTTCCCATCGCGCCGCCCTGCCGCCACACGAGTGCGTCGCACTTTTCGGTCGCTGTGAGTTCGATCCACTGACCGTCCGCCCGCACATGGGCACTGACGCACCGAATCGAACTACCTCGAATCAACCTGACCGGATACCGGGGCCCTCCTATGACCGCCCTGCCGGATGATGCAGCGCGTTCTCGGCGGGGAGGTCCGTCCGCACGGCGACTCTTGACACCACTGCAACCACGCCGCAATATTCCGAACACGCAAGTTCGACAAACGAACGCGATCCCAATGATTCTCCTGGCGGGAAGCCGTCTTGATCGGTACGGGAGTACGCATGACCGAGGGAACATCCACCTATGACGACATCGTCGTCGGCGCCGGCTCAGCGGGCTCGGCGCTCGCTCGTCGGCTCGTCGACACGGGCCGACGTGTCCTGCTCGTCGAGGCCGGCCCGCTGGATACACGGCCCGAGATCCATGACCCCGCGAGCTCGCTCGCACTGTGGCACACCGAGGTCGACTACGCCTACGTCACCGAACCGCAGGAGCATGCCGCCGGGCGACGTCTGGGATGGCCGCGGGGCAAGGTCGTGGGCGGAAGCAGCTCGATCAACGGCATGATCTACGCCCGTGGCGTTCCCGAGGACTACAACAGCTGGGCGTATCGAGGCTGCTACGGCTGGGACTGGGACTCGGTTCTTCCCTACTTCAAGCGGTCCGAGGACCACGAGGAGGGCGCGTCGGAGCTGCACGGCCACGGCGGACCGCTGCCGGTCGGCCGGATCAAGAACCCGAACCCCCTGGCCGCAGCGTTCGTCGCGGCGGCGACCCAGGCGGGGCTGCCCTTCATCTCCGACCCGAACAACCCGGAATACCTCGGGGTGAGCTATACCCAGCTCAACGTGCGGGACGGACGTCGCCGCAGCGCCTGGGCGAGTTTCGTCGAGCCTGTCCTCGGCAACCCCGCGCTGACCGTGGTGACCGGCGCCGTCGTGTCGCGTCTGCTGTTCGACGGCGAGCGCTGCGTGGGGGTGGAGTACGTCCTCGACGGGCGTACCGAGCAGGCGCGGGCGGAGAACGAGGTCGTGGTCAGCGGCGGCGCGATCGGGTCGCCCCAGCTCCTGCTGCTCTCCGGCATCGGGCCGGCCGATCAGCTGCGGGCTCTGGGCATCGACGTCCTCGCGGATCTCCCCGGTGTCGGTGGCAATCTGCACGACCACCTGATCTGCCCGGTCCTGTGGGAGACCACGCAGCCGCTGCCGCAACCTGCGGCGCAGGGCCTTGAGGTGAACATCTTCTGGAAGAGCCACCCCGATCTGACCGCGCCGGACACACAGCCATTGCTGGTTCACGCGCCCTACCTCGGAGACGACCCGAACGTGCCGCAGAACGGGTTCACCTGCTTGGGCGGGCTCGTACGCCCGCTCAGCCGGGGGCGCCTGTGGCTGCGGTCGGCCGACCCGACGACGCCGCCCGCGCTGGACCCGCAGGTGTTCGCCGAGCCCCACGACCTCGAAGTGATGGTCGACTCCGTCGAACTGGTCCGCGAGATCGGCCGCCAGCCTGCTCTGGGCGAGTGGCGCAAGGACGAATGGGCTCCGGGCACCCACGTCACCAGCCGGGACGCGGTGCGCGACTACGTCCGCAACCGCGTGCAGACTTATCACCACCAGGTCGGTACCTGCCGGATGGGCGTCGACCGCGAGGCGGTCGTGGATCCGCAACTGCGCGTCCACGGCGTCGAGGGGCTGCGCGTGGTGGACGCCTCCGTCATGCCCGACGTCCCGTCCGGGAACACTCATGCCCCCACCGTCATGATCGCCGAGCGGGCCGCTGACCTGCTCATCGGGAAGTGAGGACCGACATGTACGACAAGGGCCAACTACTCATCGGCGGGAAGTGGGTCGACTCCTCCGGCGAGCGATTCGAGACGATCAATCCGGCGACCGGTGAGATCATCGGTGATCTCGCGCTCGCGGGCTCCTCTGAGGTCGACGCGGCCGTCGACGCGGCGGGACGTGCGTTCGAGTCCGCAGAGTGGGCCGACATGATGCCCGACGAGCGGGGGCGGCTCCTGTGGCGGCTGGCCGACCTGGTCGAGCAGAACGCGCGCGAGCTGGCCGAGGTCGAGACCCTCGACAACGGCATGCCGGTCACGCTCAACGAACAGTTCGTCCTCCCCAACGTGATCAGCGTCCTGCGCTACTACGCCGGTTGGACCACCAAGATCACCGGTGCCACCTCGCCGGTGTCGGTGCCCGGCTTCGCCCACCACACCCTGCGGGAGCCACTGGGTGTCTGTGGGCTGATCACACCGTGGAACGCGCCGCTGATGATCCTGGTCTGGAAACTCGCCCCGGCGCTGGCCACCGGCAACACCGTGGTGATCAAGCCCGCGGAACAGGCACCGCTGTCCACGTTGCGCCTCGCCGCGTTGGCAACCAGAGCCGGCTTCCCGCCCGGGGTGATCAACGTGCTCACCGGCGACGGTTCGACAGGGGCGGCCCTGGTCCGGCACCCCGGGGTCGCGAAGATCTCCTTCACCGGCTCCACCGAAGTCGGCAAGGAGATCCTCCGCGCCAGCGCGGATCGTCTGACGCGCGTGTCGCTGGAGCTCGGTGGCAAGGCGCCCAGCATCATCGCCGCAGACGCCGACATCGACGCCGCGGTCACGGGCAACCTGCTGGGCGGGCTGTTCAACGCCGGCCAGATCTGCGCGCAGTACGCGCGGATGTACGTCCATGCCAGCCGCATCGACGAGTTCGCCACGAAGATCACTGCCGCCGTCTCCGGCATGGGCCTGGGCAACGGCATGGACCCGGCCACCCAGCTCGGCCCGCTTGTCTCCGCCGAGCAGCTGGAGCGCGTGATGCGCTATGTCCAACTCGGCGTCGACCAAGGCGCGACCTTGCTGACCGGTGGTGAGCGGGCCACGTCAGGTGGCCTCGCGCAGGGGTTCTTCCTCCGGCCGGCCGTCTTCACCGACGTGGCCGACTCGATGACGATCGCCAAGGAGGAGATCTTCGGCCCGGTGCTGTCGATCCTGTCCTACGAGGACGAGGACGATGTCGTCGCACGCGCCAACGACACGCCGTACGGACTGGTGGCCAGCGTGTGGACACGCGACATCGGGCGCGCCAACCGGCTCGCGCGGCGGCTGAAGGCCGGAGCGGTGTACATCAACTCCCTGCCCGTGCAGGATCCGGCAGCGCCGTGGGGCGGACGCAAGGCCTCCGGCATCGGCCGCGAGATGGGGTGGCAGGCCATCGAGGCCTACACCGAAGTCAAGGGCATCTGGACGAACCTGTCATGACGGGCCGCCCCCAGCCGACGACGTCCGGGGCCGGCCCGTCCAGCCCGACCACCCCCGAAGCACGCGGCACAGATCCGGCAGACCCCGAGCCGCGAGGAGGGGCGGAGACGCAGACGGCCGGCGGGTCGCCGCTCGGCCGCCTGCGGACGCTTGCCGGTAGGCCGACGATGATGATCTGCCTGGCCACGATCGTCTGTTCACCCTGAGCCCGGCGCCGACCCCGGGGAGCCTGTCGCGGAGCGCGATCGCAGGCATGCTGCCCTTCGCCGCGATCATGGCGCTGGCCTCGACCGGGCAGTCCCTTGTGGTGCGCCAGCGTGGCCTGGACCTGTCGGGCTCAGTCACCGTCCGCGGGCCGGAGAGCCAGGCCCTGTGGTACCGGCCTGGGCGGCCGCAGGGCGCATTCGACCTGTACGTAGATCGCCGCGAACAGGACGGCCCGACGGGCAGAGGGGCGGCAAGACCGGTTGGCGCAGCCCGGCGAATGCGATGGCGGTCTCGATGCCGACGACCTGCCGTTCTGCGCAGGTCGGTCGGTGCGGTCAGGCCCGCGCACCGTAGAGCACGGTGAGTTCGGTGGCCACGGCGGCGAGTTCGGCGCGGACCTCGGGCGGGTCGAGGACCTCGACGACGGCGCCCATGGAGAGCAGGCCGCGTACGTCGGGAAGTTCGCGGAAGGCGAGTTCGGCGCGGGCCCAGCCGTCATCCGTGGGGTGGGGCGGGGCGACCAGCTGGGAGGCGAAAAGACGCCGGAAGATCTCCAGTTGCGCGCAGCGTACGCGGCAGCGGACGCGGATGCCGTCCGGCAGGCTCTCGAAGCGTTCTCGCAGGAGGGCCCAGACGGTTGCCAGGTTCTGGCCGGGGCGGCGGTGGACGGGTTCGTCGGTGACCTCGGCGGCCAGGATGCGGTCGGCGCGAAACAGCCGGGGCTCACCGTGCCGGTCGGCGACCAGGTACCAGACGCCTGCCTTGCTGACCAGCCCGTACGGGTCCACGGTGTGACTGCGTGGCTCGCGGGCGTCGCTGCTGCGGTAGGCCAGCCGGAGCCGGCGGTCGGTGAAGGCGGCGTGCTGGAGTTCCGCGAGGTGGGCGTCGGAGGCCGTTCCGGTGCCGTGCATCCAGCGGACAGGGTCGACGAGGACGCGCTCGCTGGTGCGTGCGGCGTCACCGCGGTGCGGGGCGGGCAGCGCGGCCATGACCTTGCGCAGCGCGGAGCGGAACGCCTCGCCGAGGCCGAGGGCGTCGTGCGTGCCCTCGGTGGCGAGGACGAACAGTGCGCGTGCCTCGTCGTTGGTCAGCCCGGTGACATCGGTGCGGTAACCGGGCAGCAGCCGGACGCCGCCGCTGCGTCCGCGCTCCGTCCACACCGGGACGCCGGCGGCGGACAGCGCTTCGACGTCGCGGTAGACGGTGCGGACGGAGACCTCCAGGTGCTCGGCGAGTTCGACGTGGGAGATCCGCTCGCGGGTCTGCAGGAGCAGCAGGATGGACAGCAGTCGGTCGGCTTTCACACGAGTGAGCGTAAATCCTGACGTCGGGTGTCACGTATGGGTGGAATGCTTACTTCCGCCCCCCTGACCTCGCACCATGGGAAGACAGGCTCACGCCATGGCAGACGCACTTCTGACCGACACCACCACGGGAACCGTTCGCGGATGCACCCTCCCAGACGGGGGTCGGCTCTTCGCCGGTATCCCCTTCGCCGCACCCCCGGTGGGTGAGCTGCGGTTCCGCCCGCCTCAGCCGCCCCGGCCATGGCAGGGTGTCCGCCGGGCCGACAGCTTCGCACCGGCGCCCGCGCAGGGCGCGTCTTCCCTGGCGCCGGGGGCGAGCCAGAAGTCCTCCTTCCCCACCTTCCCCACGGCAGAGATCCGGGAGACGTCCGAGGACTGCCTGTATCTCAACGTCTGGACGCCCACGACGACGACCGGGGACGCCGTCCGCCCCGTCATCGTGTGGATCTACGGCGGCGGATACGACGCCGGCTCCGCCGCACCCCCGTACAGCGACGGGGCCGCTCTCGCCCGGCAGACCGGCACGGTCGTCGTCACCGCCAACTACCGCCTGGGAGCCCTCGGTTTCCTGCACCTGGCCGACCTCGGCAGCCAGTGGGCCGGGTCCACCAACCTCGCCCTGCAAGACCAGACGGCCGCACTGCGCTGGGTACGGGACAACATCGCCTCCTTCGGCGGCGACCCCGGCAACATCACCCTGGCGGGGCAGTCCGCCGGTGCCTTCTCCATCGGAGCCCTGCTGGCCGCACCCGCGGCCGCCGGCCTCTTCCACAAGGCGATCCTCCAGAGCGGCAGTACGTCCCGGATCTTCGACCGGGCCACCGCCACCACCATGGCCGAGGACCTGATCACCGCACTCCGCCTCGACGGCCCAGAGGACCTGCTCACCGTCACCTGCCAGCGGATCCTGGACGCCCAGAGCACGGTCGTCACCGGCGACATCGGGCAGCGCAACCTGCCCGGCGGCCGGTCCTGGGGTGCCGTACTCGACGGCAGCGTGCTGCCCGTCGCCCCGCAGCAGGCCGTCGCCGACGGCGCCGCCGCCGACATCCCCCTGCTCGTCGGCGCCACCCGCGACGAAGCCCGCGTCTTCCAGATGATCGGCGGCGACTCCTTCCGCCCCGAGGACGAAACAGCCCTGTACACCGAAATGCGGCGCGCCGGTGTCACGGAACCGGAGAAACTCCTGGACGCCTACCGGAGCCGCACCGCCGACCCTGACGACCTGTCAGCCCTGCGCGGTGCCTTCCTCACCGACGCCCTCTACCGGATCCCGGCCACGCGTCTGGCCCGGGCCCAGGCAGGGGCGGGAGGCCGCGCCTACCACTACCTCCTCCTCGACGAACCGTGCGGACCGGCCATGGGCGCCTTCCACGGCGCCGACCTGCTCCACGTCTTCGACAAACTGTCCGACGTGGGCGCCGACACCCCCGAACACCTCACCGCCCGCGACACCCTCGTCGGCGCCTGGGCCGCCTTCGCCGCCACCGGCTCCCCGGGATGGCCGCCGTACGCCCCGCAAGCCACGGGCAACTCCCGCGCCATCGGCGGCTCCCCAGCCGACGCCGACCGCATGATCACCGAACCCCCGGCCGACGACGTCACCACACTCTGGCCTACCCGGCCAGCCTGACGCGCCCGGGATCGAAAGCGGCCGGCCGGCTTTACGGAAACGCCGTGAGAGCCCTGACGCGGTATGTCACGTATGGCGCGGAATGCTGTCTGCGGACACGGCCTCCGCCAGGTCCGTCATGCGCAGCCGGTGCCCGAGCGTGCGGCCCAGCCGCAGCAGCACCTCGAACCAGGTGTCCGGGACTCCCAGGTAGCGGTGTACCAGGGGCCTGAGACGAGAGAACGCCTCCACGAACAGGCCGTAGAGCGTCAGGTCGTCGTCGGTCAGCAGTTGCTCATTCACTCACGAGGATGGCAGAAAGCCGAGAGCAGAAGACGCTGCCGTTGCAATATCTGCGCCTACAGATACGCGGCGAGGGTCACCGTGGCTCGTTGTCCAGTTGTTCGAGGATGAGGTTGGAGAGCCGTGCGAAGGTGGCGAGTTCGTCCGGGCCGAGGGCGTCGATGACCAGGCGGCGGACCGTGGCGACATGATGGGGTGCGGCGGCCTCGATGGTTTTGCGGCCGGCCGGTGTGATGGCGACGAAGGCACCGCGTCCGTCCTCGGCGCATTCTTCCCGGGTCACCAGGCCGCGTTTGGTCATCCTGGCGATCTGGTGGGACAGGCGGCTCTGTTCCCACTCGATGGTGTTGGCGAGGTCCTGGAATCGTTGCCGGCCGTCGGGGGTGTCGGTGAGGGCGACGAGGATCTGGAAGTCGGCGCCGGACAGCTTGTGCGCCTTCAGGTCACGCTCCAGCGTGGCCCAGAGCTTCTGGTGCAGGCGGATGAAGGCACGCCAGGCGTGCTGCTCGGCGGGGCTCAGCCATGCGGGTGCGTCGTTCATGTGCAACGAGTTTACCCGGGAACTTGACACGTCATGCACCTGCGCCCTAACGTACATGACACATCATATGATGCGTCATGCATCGTCGGGCGCCGGGATAGATGATGTGGCATGTAGTGGGGGTGTGTCGCCCCTGAATCAAATAAGAAGGAGAAGGCCGTGGCGGAGAAGAAGGTCATCGCGGTGGTCGGTGCGACCGGTTCCCAGGGCGGCGGGCTGGCCAGGGCGATCCTGGCCGACGCCGGTGGTGGGTTCGCGGTACGTGCGCTGACGCGCCGCCCGGACTCGGATGCCGGGCGCGAGCTCGCGGCCCTGGGTGCCGAGGTGGTGAAGGCCGACCTCGGCGACCTGCGGAGCCTGACGCAGGCGTTCGACGGGGCGCACGGGGCGTTCCTGGTGACCAACTTCTGGGCGGACATGTCGCCCGAGAGGGAGAAGCAGGAGGCGGCAACCATGGCCCGGGCCGCCAAGGCCGCCGGTGTGGCCCATGTGATCTGGTCGACGCTGGAGGACACCCGCGACTACATCCCACTCGACGACGAGCGCATGCCGACGCTGATGGGCGGCTACAAGGTGCCGCACTTCGATGCCAAGGCCGAGGCCAACCAGTTCTTCATCGATGCCGGGGTGCCGACCACTTTCCTGCAGACCACCTTCTACTGGGAGAACCTGCTCGGCCCGATGGCGCCGCGACGGGGAGACGACGGCCGGCTCGTGCTGGCCATGCCGATGGCCGACAGTCTGCTCGCCGGCATCGCCGTCGAAGACATCGGCAAGACCGCCTACGGCATCTTCCGCCGCGGCGGCGACCTCATCGGCCGCACCGTGTCCATCGCGGGCGAGCACCTGACCGGCAAGCAGATGGCCGAGCAGCTCAGCGTGGCCCTGGGTGAAGACGTGGCGTACGTGCCGGTGCCCTTCGACGTGATGCGGGCGCAGCCGTTCCCCGCCGCGGCCGAGTCGGGCAACATGTTCCAGTTCTATGCGGAAGTGCCGCAGTTCAACGCGGTCCGCGACCTCGACGTCGTCCGTGACCTGAACCCGCAACTGCAGACGTTCCAGCAGTGGCTGGACGCACACAAGCCCGCCTTCGCCGGCGCCTGACGGGCGACCCGGCGGATCTTATTCCACGCATTTAATTCCCAGGGCCCCGGCGTTCTCGCGAAATACCGATTTCGTCCCGCACATCGGGACGCATCACGAGAACGTCGGGGCCCTGTCTGCTTCCCCCTGATTGGTCACCTCATGAACATCGTTTTGTGGATTCTGGCCGGCCTGCTCGCCGCGCTCTTCCTGGCCGCCGGCGTCGCGAAGCTGACCCAGCCGAAGGAGAAGCTCGCCGCCTCGCCGAACATGGCGTGGGCCGAGGACTTCTCTCCGGGCATGCTCAAGCTGATCGGCGCCCTGGAGATGCTGGCCGCGGTCGGGTTGATCCTGCCCGCCGCGCTGGACATCAGCCCCGTCCTGGTGCCGCTGGCCGCCGTCGGCCTCGTGCTGCTGATGGCCGGGGCGGCGACAACCCACGCCAGACGCAAGGAGTCCAGCGCGATCGTGCCGAACCTCGTGCTGATCCTTCTGGCCGGTGCGGTGGCATGGGGGCGCTTCGGCCCGTACCCCTTCGCCTGATCGCCGGCAGCGTCCATCCAGGGAGGAACAGGGAGGAGCACCATGCCCGCCATCACCGTCGAGGACGTCCTCGTCCTGCCTCGCCTGCCCGCGCTCGCCCCTGCCAGGACACGGATCCGTGAGGTGCGCCGGCTGGTCACCGCACCGCGCGGCTACGAGGGTGAGGGCTTCCCAGTGCGCCGCGGGTTCGCCGATGCACCCCTGCCCGAATTGGATCCTTTCGTCCACTTCGATCATCTCGGCGAAGTGGACCTGGGCCCCGGTGAGCCCAAGGGGGCCCCGTGGCATCCGCACCGCGACTTCGAGACCGTCACGTACGTCATCGACGGCATCGTGGACCACCAGGACTCCAACGGTGGCAGTGGGCGGATCGCCGACGGCGACACCCAGTGGATGACCGCCGGGGCGGGCATCCTGCACACCGAGACGCCACCGGAGAGCCTGGTGATGAGCGGGGGCGTGATCCACGGCACCCAGCTGTGGGGCAACCTGCCCCGGGCGAAGAAGCTGGTCCCGCCCCGATACCAGGACATCCGCGGCAGCCAGGCGGCGCTGCTGACCACACCGGACGGCGGCGCGCTGATCCGGGTCATCGCCGGCGACATCGCCGGGTACGCCGGACCGGGGGTCACGCACACGCCGATCACGCTGGCGCAGCTACCGCGGCAACCAGGTCCGCGGTCACTACGGCTCCGGACCCGAACACGTGACCCAGCTCATCCGCCTGGCGGCCGTCGGCAGGCTCGACCTGGCACCTTCCATCACCGATCACATTCCACTGGCCGAGGCGGCCGACGCCGTCACCCGGCTGGAGAAGAAAACCGGCAACCCGGTCCGCCTCGTCCTCACCCCGTGAACCATCGACGCCCCCGGAAGTCAGCCTGCCCGCTTTCCGCGGACCTGCCCCGAACCGAGCAGTCATCCTGGGCAGTTCACCATCTGCCACCGCGCGGTGCGCCCGGCCGACACGACGGACGGGCCGCCGCCCTGGCTCCGACCACCCGGACGACGCTTCACAACACCGAGTGCCGCCTCACCAGTCGGCGGCATCGCGCCTACCGGACCACGTGCCAGAGGTAGGCGCAACGACGGCCGTCTGATCTCGACGGCAGCGTTCGCTTTCCGAATTCGACCGTCCGTCAAGCGCCTGGCGTTCACCGACAAGTTGAATAAGGCGTTCGGGGTCGAGCAGATCTGCCGTGCGCTGTCCAACTCCGCGGAATAGGCCGGCCGGTTTCACCTCCAGCGTCTGCATTCTGCGATCGGCGCCATTCGACCAGCCGAACAGGAGACCAACTACTACGCTCAACACCAGCCCCAACCGGCCGCCGGACCCAACCCGCAGAGCCTCCACTGACCCCGGAGTGATTCAGTGCATGCAGGTGGGCGGGCTGTCGCGCGGAGGAGATTCACCACTCATTCGATCACTCAGCGAATGGCTACCAACGGGTTCGGTCACCAATTCCCGGCCGGTCGAATGTTTCTGATGAGTACACATGTCGTTGTGACCGTTCCTTTATCGACTTCCCATACCCAAGTCGGTGTCACCCTTGCTAGGTTGAAGCCCACGCCTCAGAGACGAAGTCAGGTAAGTCTCGCAGTTTCACAGAGGCAGAATCCCCCTAAGCCTTCACCAAGGCTTTCCTTGGATGCCCGAAAACCGTAACGGCCGAGTCTCGCTGCTTCCAGCCACGCCTCATGCCATGCCTTTCGGTATCCAAACCCCCCAACACACTGGAAGCACACGTAAGTGATGAGATCCCTTCAGCGTTTCGGCCCCCGGCTGGCCGTCTCCGCCATGACGATCGTGCTGAGCACGCCCGGACTGGCCACCGCCGACGAGGCGAGCAACGGCAAGGACACCACGTACTACATCTCACTCGGCGACTCCCTGACCACCGGCTACCAGCCGGACGTCGACAAGGACACCGACGTCGCCTACACCGACCAGCTGTACGCGCAGCTCAAGCAGCGCACCCCCGGACTGAAGCACATACGCCTCGGCTGCACCGCTGAGACCACCGAGTCTCTGATCAATGGCGGAAAGTGCGACTACCCGAACGCCACGTCCCAGCTGGACGCCGCCCTGAAGGCCCTGGCCCAGCACCGCGACAAGGTCGCCTACGTGACCCTCAGCGTGGGCGCGAACGACATCCTCCTCAACTGCGCCAGCCCGGCCGGCACCCTCGACGGGGCGTGCCTGAACAGCCGGAGCCAGACCATGGCGAAGAACCTCGCCCAGATCGCGGGCGCGCTCCGCAAGGCGGGCGCCAAGGGCACCCAGTTCGTGGGCTCGACGTACCACAACCCGTTCCTGGGGGCCTGGCTGCAGGGCGCCGCGGGGCAGCAGGCCGCCAAGGAGTCAGCACCCCTTGTCAAGGCCGCCAACACGGGGATCACCCAGGTGTACAAGTCCACCGGCTTCAAGGTGGCGGACGTGGCCGGGGCCTTCTCCTCGGACGACTTCACCACCCAGGTGAACGTACCCGGCGCGGGCGAGATGCCGGCGAACGTGGCCAAGATCTGCCAGCTGACCTGGGCGTGCACGAAGCAGGACCCCCACCCCAACGCCGACGGCCACAAGCTGATCGCGGGCACCTTCGCGGCGGTGCTCGCCGAGAACGACGCGCCCGGTGCGGGCGAGTCCCCGACCCCCAGCGAGCCGACCACGCCCGGTACCGGCGAGTCCCCGAGCCCCAGCGAGCCGGCCACGCCCGGTGCCGACGAGTCCCCGAGCTCCAGCGAGTCGGCCACGCCCGCGCCCGGCACGGACACGGGGGCGAACGACCCGACCACGGACGGAGACCTCGCCGAGACCGGCGCGTCGAGCAGCACTCCCGTTCTCGCGGGTGCCGGTCTCGCCGTCGTGGCGGTCGGCACCGCCGCGATCTACTTCGCGCGCAGGCGTCGTGCGGGCGAGGAGAGCTGACGGGCAGTCAAAGCTCGTCGGCGGCGGCAAGGGGCTGCTGGCCAGTAGGCACCAACGGACGCGGCCTCCAGTACGGCGACCCGTCCTGACCCCACCACACCCGAGTGGGGCCGCAGCCATAACGGCCTGCGGCCCCGCATGGCTGGGGGACCACGCCCGAGACGTAGGCCGCGTCACCTCACCGGCAAGATGTTCAACACGCACCGCTCCCACTCACCACCGCGTGCACGAGGGCATGCACGCAAGCTGGATCGTCGGCGCTGTCACGTTGGTTGACCGGGTGGGATGATCTTCTGGTTGGATCGTGCTGGAGGGGGCTGTTCGTGGGGGCCGTGTCGCCGTCGCACAAGGGGCACCGGTACCCGGCCGAGGTCATCTCCCACTGTGTGTGGCTGTACTTCCGTTTCCCGTTGTCGTTCCGCGAGGTCGAGGAGCTGATGCTCGAGCGGGGGATCGTCGTCTCGTACGAGTCGGTGCGCCGCTGGTGCGCCAAGTTCGGGCAGCGGTACGCAGGCGCGCTGCGCCGCCGGCAGCTCCGGCCTGGTGACAAATGGCACCTGGACGAGGTCTTCATCAAGATCAATGGGGAACAGAAATATCTGTGGCGGGCCGTCGACCAGGACGGCAACGTCCTGGACATCCTCGTGCAGGACCGCCGGGACTAGGCCGCGGCCAGGCGTTTCATGCGCAGGCTGCTGAAGAAGACCGGTGCGGTGCCGCGGGTGATCGTCACCGACAAGCTCCGCTCCTACGGCGCGGCCCACCGCGAGGTCATGCCCTCCGTCGAGCATCGGCAGTCGAAGTACCTGAACAACCGGGCGGAAAACAGTCACCAGCCGACGAGGCAGCGCGAACGGGCGATGAAAGGCTTCCGCTCGGTGGGCGGAGCACAGCGGTTTCTGTCCGCGTTCAGCGGCATCTCGCCCCACTTCCGGCCCCGCCGCCATCTGATCCCCGCATCCCACTATCGAGCCGAGATGACCGTCCGCTTCGCGATCTGGGAACAGATCACCGGAGCCGCCGGCCTGCCCACCACGCGATGAGCACACAGCCGGAACCCGACTCCTCCACGCCCCGTCACACCGTCAGACACCTCCACATCCAACAACGTGACAACGCCAGCCGGACGGCGAGTTCTTCGTCGTCTCCAGGGCCGCGCGCGGACAGGGCGCGGCCGTGGCCGAAGCGCTGACTCGGGCGGGGCGACGGGACGGTGATCGCCACTGATGCCAGCTCGGCGACCGAGCTGGGCCCACGAGGGATCCGCGTCAACACCATCCATCCCGGCTCCATCGAGACCGAGGAGGTGGACCGTCATGGGCGCCGGTCACGCCCTTGGCGGTCACCGCGATGCTGGGGGCTCTTGCTGCCGGCTTGGCATTGTCGTAGTCGGCGTGATGTCAGGTGTGGTCGCAGTCACGGCAGATGCGGAGAGTGCTGCTTCCGCTGGCAAATTGGCTACGGTGGTACACGAGGAAGCAGGCCGTACAGACGAATTCGTCGTCCAGTGGCGGAAGTACCGGGATGGCCAGTTGCTCGCTAGAGAGGTCGGCGCCGGGCAGTTCGAGGCCCTCGACGGCCTCGAACTCGTCGACGTCAATAGCGGAAGATGTGGACGTGTTCCGGGCTTTGAGCTCCTCGAGGTTGTCAATGACGCCGTCGTTGCGTGGGGCGTCGAAGTCCTTTGCCATGCCACCTTCTCTGTCTTGGTGCTTGCGGTGCCTGCGCATGCCTGTGGCGCATGCGCGGTAGGAAGCGGACGGTGATACGTCAGGCGGGCTGGGCGGTAATCGTGCAGAGCCTCTTGGTGGCCCGGGTCAGGGCTACGTACAGGTCCCTCTCCCCGCCGGGGCGGGCTGTGGTGATCTCCGCGGGGCTCATGACGACGACCCCGTCGAACTCCAGACCACGCCCTTGGGATGCCGGCACGATGCGTGCGAGTTGCGCGATGCCCGCGGCCGTCAGCTCGCCCACCCTCGTGTCCGCGCAGATCACCCCGACCAGCTCTCCCGGGTGGGCGGTGTGCTGGGCACGAATCTCCTGGGCGACGGTGGCGACCAGCCTGTCCGGAGGTGCGGTCACGGTGCGAGGAGCCTCGCCACGTCGCAGCGACCGTGTCGGCGTCTGGTCCGGAGCGATCCGCGCGAGCAGGTCTCGCACGCTGTCCAGGACTTCCTGGGTGGTGCGGTAACTGACGGTCAGGCTGTGGAGGTTGAACCGCGGGCCGACATGCGGACTCAATGCCTCCTTCCAGTCGCGTGCTGTCGCGACCGGGCCCGCCTGGGCGAAGTCGCCTACCAGCGTCATCGCCCGTGCCGGGCAGCGGCGGACGATCATCCGCCACTGCATTGCGGTCAACTCCTGTGCCTCGTCGACGACGACGTGCCCATACGTCCGCTCCGGCGGGCCTTCGATCAGGCTCGCCGCCTCGTCCAGCAGCGGCACATCGGCATCCGTCCCCGGGTCGTCCGGACTGCGCAGCAGACCTGACCGCTCGTCCGCGGTCAGCCGGGGCAGATGCTCGGCGAGAGAGGCAGGGTCCGTCAGGAAAGCCCTCACGAGGTCGGCGGGTACCAGCCGCGGCCACAGCGTCTCCACCGCCCGGTCGACGTGGGCGTCGTCGAGGAGATCGGCCCGGACGGCGTCCGCGTCGAACTCGTCGGCCGGTCCCGGGGCGGCCGCGCCGTCGTGGCCGTGGCGCAGGTCGGCCGCCGTGAACCGGCCGAGGTTCCTGCCCGTCAGCTGGGTGACCTCGGCATCGATCCGCTCCAGGAGGTCGCCCATATTGCGTTCCAGCGCATCGGTGACGGCGTCGACCAGGAGCTCCTTGAACACCTGGCGCGCGGGGTTGTGCCCAAGCCCGGTCGCCACGGCGGCGTCGCGTGCCACGGCGACTCTCTCGCCCGAGAGGTGAACCACATCCTGTCCGACCCGCACAGCGAAGTCGCCGTCCGGAGCCTGGTGGACGCGCAGCAGAGATTCCAGAGCGTCGGCGAGGACGGAGCTGCCCTTGAGACGCGCCGCATCGAACGGCTCCACCGCGTCCGGGAACACTCCGGCCAGTTCCTGGCAGGTCGCCAGGACGACGTCGTTCTCGCCGAGCGAGGGCAGGACCTGGGAGATGTAGTCGAGAAACCGCGCGTTCGGCCCGACCACCAGGACACCCTGCTCCGCGGCGCGCGGGAACGCGTACAGGACATACGCCGCCCGGTGCAGGGCGACCACCGTCTTCCCCGTGCCGGGCCCGCCTTGCACCACCGTCACCCCGCGGTGCGCGGAGCGAACGATCTCGTCCTGCTCGGCCTGCAGCGTCGCGACGGCCGCTTGCATCCGGCCCGTACGCCGTGCCGAAAGAGCCTCGGTCAACGGGCCGTCGCCCACTACGTCTTCGGCAGTCGGGGCGGAGCCGTCCAGCAGTTCGTCGCTCACTGCGACCACCGTGCGATCCTCCAGGCGCAGGTGCCGACGCCGCCGCAGGTTCATCGGGTGAACCGGCGTCGCCTCGCAGAAAGGCCGCGCCGCAGTCGCACGCCAGTCCACGAGGAGGGGCAGGTCGTCGGCCTCCGTCTGCAGTCCGATCCGTCCGATGCGCAGAGCGGTGCCGTCCGTCCAGTCAATGCGGCCAAAAACCAGCCCATTCTCGGCGCCCTCAAGGCGACCGATCTCCTTGGCCAGACGTTCAGCGGTGACCTCTCGCTCATATACCTCACCGGCACTCTCGGCCGGAGCCGTGAGTACATCCGTCCGGTGCGCCCGCGCCTCGGAGAGTCGCTCGGTGAGCAGTTCGTACAAGGTGGACACATGAGCTCGTTCCAATTCGACCTGGCGCACAGCGGGGTCGTTGACCTGCGACAACAGGGGGCTCCTCTCGGTTCGAGCCACCACTATGCGGTCGAAATTATTCAAAAGTAAGTCTTGACTTACTTGGATTGATCATCCCCCATGGGAGGGGAATATGGATGACCTGGGTGAATGCAGGTATGCGTTTGGCTCGGCTTACTCAATTTGCTTTAACGCCGCATGTGTGTCCCCAGGTCGTTGATCGTGGACGGCTGAAGACGGCTGCTCACCCACCGCTGAATTCCGGCGGGACCTGCTGTGACATGCCACATGTCGTGACAAGTCACTGCGTTGCGGATGCAGGCATCGGATCACCGTGGGGGTGGGCACGAAGGCCACGTCGCGGATGATGTGGTCGTCGACGGTTCCCCCGTTCGCCACGGTCCATCCGAGGTGGGCCGTGGCGACCGCTGCGACCGCCACCCGGTCGAAGATGAGGACGTCGTCCAACCAGGCCGAGAGGGCGCGGCTGCGTACCGGACACGCACCTACCGGGGCGGCCCGTAGGTTCAGGGCTGCGCCGTAGGCGGTGATGGTCGTCATCGCTGAGCTTGACCCTGTCGGGGATCTTGGAATTTCCCGGTGTGCCAGCATGATCAGCGGGCATGCTCGGCGCTGTTTCGAAGACCGATGCAGTTGGCGAGGTGTCCGTTGTCGCTCCGCACCGACCCGACGTGGGCGACCGCCCTGGTCAGGTCCCTGCTCGTCCTCACGAACCGCGAGGTTTCCCGGTGACCGACGATCTTCACCGAAGTCATCCACCCACGACCCGCCCGAGCATCCCGAACCCCGCGCACACCAGACCCGTGACCAGCAACATCATGATGCACAGTGCTCAGTGGATGACCGCCGGGGCGGGCATCCTGCACATCGAGGCGCCGCCGGAGAGCCTGGTGATGAGCGGGGGCGTGATCCACGGCACCCAGCTGTGGGTCAATCTGCCCCGGGCGAAGAAGCTGGTCCTGCCCCGATACCAGGACATCCGCGGCAGCCAGGCGGCGCTGCTGACCACACCGGACGGCGGCGCGCTGATCCGGTTCATCGCCGGCGACATCGCCGGGTACGCCGGACCGGGGGTCACGCACAGATCGTGACGGTGTGCCGGACGCCGTTGACCGTCAGGGAGACGCTGCTGCCGTGCGGCGCCTCGGCGGCGGCCGCTTCCCCGGAACCGGGCAGGGGCACCGCGACCAGGCCGCCGGCCAGGGCGGCCCCTCCGGCCACCGTGGTCGTCGCGATGAACGTACGCCGGGTCGGTGCCGAGCCGGATTCGGCGGGGGGGGAGACACGGCTGGGTCGGGAAGTTCGGTGGACATGTCCACTCTGCGGTGCGGGGTACGGATGGTCCTGCTGATCGGCGCGAACCTGGCGGGGCGGGGCGTTGGGGGCGTCTCCTGCCGCACCCTCGCCCCGCCCCTCGCCCCGCACCTGCACCGGGCGCCGACTCGCGGTCTCGCGTGTGCGCCCGCCTCCGCCTCGGCTGTCGCGGCAAGGGCAGTGCGGGGACTACTGCTCAGGCGACGGGCAGGTGCCCGTAACGGGCGGCCGGGGAAGAATGGTTGCCGGCCAGCAGGGCGGATTCGGCGGTCAGGAGGGCATCGAGCGCGGCAGCCTGGTCCTCCAGACCAGGGACGCAGACGGACTCCCCCAGGCGGACGCCGGCGAGGCTGGCATGTGCCACGCCCTCGGCCGTCATGGCGGAGGGGTAGCCCTGGCCGAAGCCGCCGTGGAACTCCGTCGCCACCACCCCCGGGCACACCACCTGGGCATGGACGCCGGTGCCGGCGAGTTCGTGTGTGAGCGTCCGCGTGAAGGCGACCGTGGCGGCCTTCGCGGCCGCGTACAGGGTGCGCGGTATCGGCATCTCCTGACCGGCGCTGAAGGCCAGCAGTGAGGCGAGGGTGATGACGGTGCCGTCACCGGCGGCCAGCATCCCGGGCAGGGCGGCCCGCACCAAACGGATGGGGCCGGCGGCGTTGAGTGTGAGGAGACGGTCGATCTCGACGGCGTCGATGTCGGTGAGCGGTGCGAAGCCGCCGACTCCGGCGTTGCAGATCAGCAGCCGGACGTCTCCGGTGGCCAGGCGGTGGGTCACGGCGTCGAGGCCGTCGTGCGTGCTGAGGTCGGCGGGCAGAACGTCGACGGCGGCACCTGCTTCGCGCAGTTCGGCGGCCAGCTCGTTCAGCCGGTCCACCCGCCGGGCCACCAGGACGAAGTCGCAGTCGGACGCCAGGAGCCGGGCGTAGGCAGCGCCAATGCCGGACGAGGCGCCAGTGATCAGAGCAAGAGTTCGGGACATGCGCCCAGCATTAACCAAGCGCCTGTCTAGAGTCAAGCGTTTGATAGCAAGTGGTTGATACACGTGAATTCCCGTATCCTCCTCGCGTGACCACGGATGACGAGAAGACGCCTGGTGGCGATGTCAGAGCGATCTGGGCCCTGCGGAGGGCGGAACTCGCCGTGCAGGCGCTCAAGGGACAGCGGCTGCGCACCCTGGACATGGCGCCCGCGCACTACTCCCTGCTGTTCTGCATCCATGACGAACCCGGCCTCACCGGCGCGGAGGCCGCCCGCCGCCTGAACGTCACCCCTCAGGCCGTGGCATCGCTGGTGACGCGACTGGAGGGGCGCGGTCAGCTGGAGCGTCGGCAGCACGCGCTGCACCGTCATGTGCAGGAGCTCCACCTCACCGATGCCGGCCGTGAGGCTTTCGGCTCCGCCAGTCGCATCGTCGCGGACATCGAGCGCCGCGTCGTCGAGCGGCTGGGCTCGGACGGCACTGCGCAACTCACCGCCTTGCTCGGGCAGGTGGTCGAGGCGGTCCAGGAGCCGTAGGTCACCGCTGCGGTCAGGTCAGCGGTACCCGGCGATGCTGCCGGCGATCGTCGACGCGTCCGGGCGGCGAGGACGGCCGTGTCGGCGTCGTGGCGAGCCAGGAGGGACCGGACGCGCTGGGTCGCGGGTGGGCCGAGGGTGTCGACGTTCGCCACACGTCAAGGGCGGCGGCCCGGATCCGCAGCGCGGACGCCGGATCGGGAAGGTCAAACCGAGCCCAAGAGTGCGGGGAACTGCGCGACACGGCGACCCCGTTGCACTAACCGCGAGTTAGTGCTTTCCTTCAGAAAGCGTGAGGTTGAGCTTTCAATCTCTGACGCATCTTTCTTGCCTGACTTCTTGAGGAGAGCGCACCGTGATCCCCACCACCCATGCCCGCAGAGCACTCGTCGCTGCTGGGCGCCGTCGGCGTCCCCGCCGTCGCTGCGCCGTCCGCCGCTCCCGCCGAGCACTCCGGTTATGGCACCCACTCCGGTTATGGCGACTTCGCCCGCCTCAGCTACCAGAAGGCCGTCACCGTACGCGTCCTCAAGGGCCTGTTCGAGCGGGGCGACACCGGGGTCGTCGATCGCTACGTCCGCCCGGAACTCATCCAGCACAACCCGCTCGCGCCCGACGGCGCCGAGGCGCTGAAGAATCTCGGTTCGGACCTCCACCAGCGGTTCCCGGACGCCAAGTACGACATCAAGCGGGTGATATCCGAGGGCGACCTGGTGCTCGTCCACTCGAACGTCGTCATGACGCCGGGCGAACGGGGCAAGGCGGTCTTCGACATCTTCCGATTCCAGGGCGGGAAGATCGCCGAGCAATGGAACGTGGCGCAGGACGTGCCCGAGACTTCCGTGAACGGCAACGACATGTTCTCGACGGAGAGTTGGCCGCGCACGGAGCAGCCGGGGCCGGCGTGGCTCACCGAGTACAACAAGAAGGTGGTCACCAAGGCCTTCGACGAACTCATGGTCCACAAGGACCTGTCGGCGATCGACCGCTACTACGGCCCCGAATACGACCAGCACAACCCGACCGTCCCCGACGGGGTGGAGGGCGCGAAGGCGGGACTCGGCGGACTCTTCGAGGCCCTCCCGCAACTGGAGGTCTTCCGGAAGCGGGTGATCGCGCAGGGCGACCTGGTCGCGATCCACCAGCACTTTGTGGAAGCACCGGGTGCGCGGGGGCAGGCGATTGTGGATCTGTTCCGGGTGCGGAACGGGAAGATCGTCGAGCACTGGGACGTGATCCAGGCCGTGCCGGAGACGTCGGCGAACGACAACACCATGTTCCGAACGGGGCCGAAGACGTCCCCCTCTCCGATCACCGGACCAGTCTGGCACAATGCATGACACATCAAGTATGTTCTTGATGCGTCATGCACCCTGATGCGTCATGCACGATCGCTGGTCCGCTCGTCGGGTCCTGTACGCGAGGAGCAATCGTGAAAGCCGTCACCGCTCACCGCGTTCGGCGCTCCGCCCGTTTTGCGCGAGGACGTTCCGGAGCCGATCACGGGGCCCTGGCAGGTACTGGTCCGCGTCCAGGCGTCGTCAGTGAACTGGCTGGACGCGGACATCACCTACGGCGCCCTCAAGGACGTGGCCCTGCACGAACTGCCGATCACACTGGGCCGGGACTTCGCCTGGATCGTCGAGGCCGTCGGTGAAGGCATCAGCGAGGTGGAGGTCGGCGACGAGATCTTCGGGGCCGTACCCCATGGCGGAGACCGTTCGCGACGAGGCCTGGGCCGAACTCGTCGTGACCGGCGGGCACATGCTGACCCGCAAGCCCACCCGAATCGACACCGCGACCACCGGTGCGGCCGCGCTGACGGCCAGTACGGCGATCATGACGGTCGATGCGCTGGACCTGGCACCCGGCGACACTGCCCTTGCCGTGGGTGCGACCGGCGGGATCGGCGGCATCGCCGTACCACTCGCCCGGGCGGCCGGTGCGACCGTCCTGGCACCAGGACGGCCCGAGGACGAAGAGTACCTGCGCGCCTTGGGCGCGAGCGACGTGCTCGCGCCCGGGGGTGGCCTCGTCGCCGCCGTACGCAGGAAACACCCCGGCGGCGTGGACGCGCTCCTCGACGCCGTGACCGCGTACGAGATCACGCCGTTCGCGGGAGTCGTCAAGGACGGCGGCCGTATCGCCTCGCCGACCTACGCCGCAGGTCATGGCCCAGACCGCACCAACGTCGTGCGCGGGGCCGTGCCCCGAGATCCTCGGGCGCGTGGCGCGCCATCTCGCCGACGGCACGATCAGGATTCCCGTCGGACTGACCTACGCGCCGGCGGACGCGGCCACGGCGCTCCAAGCCCTCGCGACCCGCCACACGCGCGGCAAGATCGCTCTGCGCGTCGCCTGAACCCGGTCCATCCCCCTTCATCACCCCGTCTCCCTTCGAGAGCCGGGCATCGGCATCACGGAGCAACCATGACCGCGCAGTTGCCGGGTGAGCGCACGCTGACCCGCATCACCACCAAGCAGCAGCTGGGCCCCGACGCGCAGGTCGACGACAAGGCACTCGTCTTCGTGCCGACCGACCCGGCCCTGACCGACCCCTTCCTCGCCCTGGTCGAGGACTGGTTCTCCACCCCCGGCTTCGAGTGGCACCCCCACCGCGGCCTGGAGACCGTCACCACCGTCGTGGACGGCGTCCTGGAACACGGCGACAACCTCGGCCACGCCGGGGCGCTTCAGGCCGGTGAGGTGCAGTGGATGACCGCCGGGCGCGGCATCATCCACCGTGAGCTCGCCTACCGCGACGAGCACGCCCACGTGCTGCAGATGTGGCTCAATCTGCCCGCCGAGAAAAAGCTGACGCCGCCGCGCTACCAGGACCTGACCAAGGCCGCCATGCCACGCGTACACGCGCCGGGTGTGACGATCGACGTCCACGCCGGCACCGTCGGCGGCGTCACCGGCGCGGCAGACGCCCGTCACCCGGTGCAGGGCGTCGTCGCCACGCTCGACCCCGGTGCCTTCTACGACCTGCACGTCCCCGCCGAACACCGGCTGTTCGCCCACGTCATGAGCGGGCGCCTGCTGATCGGCGGCCGGGAACTGCACGCGGGGCAGACCGGCTGGTCCGACCCCGTCACAAGAGGGAGCGGGGACGACGGCGGTGCTCCGGCGGCCACCTCGCTGCACCTAGCGACCGTCGACCCCGAACAGCCCGCCCGCGTCATGGTCTACAGCGGCACTCCCCTGCGCGAACCCGTCGCCCTCGGCGGCCCGTTCGTGATGAACACCAAGGTGGAGATCACCAAGGCGTTCACCGACTTCCACGCCGGCGCCTTCGGCCCGGTGCCCCGCCAAACCCGCCTCGCCTACGACCGATGACCGGACATCTGCGACACGGACCGAGAACAACCCAGACCACCAGAAGGACAGAAGGACCAGAAACAAGATCGGGTACTCGCCGGCGCTGCCGGCGCGCTCGACACCATGGCCGTGGGAGTGGGCGCCGGCCTAGGGGTGCCTCCGCGACCGCGACGGCATCCCCGGCACCGCCGGCCGCGCCGGTGACGTTCGCACCCGGCCGGCCCCTCCTCTTCCGCCGGGCAACCGTGATCACCATGGACCCCCGTCGCGGGATACTGCCCGACACCGACGTCCTGGTCCGCGGCACGGACCTGCTGGCCGCCGTCGGGCGTGGTGGTCTGTCATGAGCCGAAGGCGGTGGCACACGCCGTCCGGAGACACCCGAGCAGTCCTGCACGACTTGAGGGACAGGGCTTTGCCGACGAGGCCGACCGTGCGGGCCTGGCGCTCCCCTCACCGCACACCGATGACCTCGCTTCAGCCGATCGACACGGCGATCGCGTCCCCGTCGCGTTCCTTCACGCCCACGCACGCCCTGGACCCCCGCCCCGGCGTGGAGCAGACGGGTGGTGCGCGCCCTGCTCGGACACCGCGCCCGTCCGGAGACGTCGACCGACCTTCACCGACCGGTACGCACATACCTGATCGAGCGAATTCACCGCACGACACTCTCACTTGGAGCTGACAGTGATACACAGCGCACTTCAGGCGCTACGGGCAGGGCACGTCTTCGACGGCGCCGACATCAAGGGAAAACCCGGCATGGTGCTGGTAGAGGACGGCGTCATCCGTGACGTGGACGTCACCGGAGCCCCGCCGCCGCAGCACGCGACGGTCACGGACTTCGGGCCCGACGGGTGGCTGCTTCCCGGGCTGGTCGACGCGCACGTACATCTGTGCTGGGACGCCGGTACAGACGCCGTGGCGCACGTGGCGTCCGGCGACCGCGACACCGTGTTGAAGACCGCGCGCGCCTCCGCGGCGACCGCGCTGCAGGCCGGCATCACGACCGTCCGGGATCTGGGCGACCGCGACTACCTCACCCTGGAGCTGCGGGACCTGGTGCCGCCCACCGAGCGGCCGGAGATCGTCGCGGCAGGCCCGCCGATCACCACGCCCGGCGGCCACTGCCACTTCCTCGGCGGTGAGACCGAGGGGGCCGACGCGCTGCGGGCAGCCGTACGGGAACGCGCCGAGCGCGGCTGCGACGTGGTGAAGGTGATGGCCAGCGGCGGCAACGTGACTCCCGGTTCCAGTCCGCTGCAGCAGCAGTACGGCAGGTCCGACCTGCGGCTGGTCGTCGCAGAAGCGCACCGGCTCGGGCTCGCCGCGGCCGCACACGTCCACGCCGCCGAGGCGATCGGAGACGTGATAGCCGCGGGCTTCGACACCATCGAGCACTTCACCTTCTTCACCGCCGAGGGCATCGCCCTGCGCCCGGAGCTGCTGGACGAGGTCGTGCGGCGAGGAATCGTCGTCAGCCTCACGCTGGGCTCCGTTCCGGGGTCGCCGCCTCCTCCGGCCGTGGCCGCCCGTATCGAGGCCATGGGGGACCTAGCGGGCAAGGTCATCGCCTCGGGTGCCCGGGTTGTCGCCGGCACCGACGCCGGCACCGACGCCATCAAACCCCACGATGTCCTGCCCTATGCGCTGTCTGAGCTCTCCCGGCTGGGGATGCCGACCCTTGACGTGCTGCGATCCGCGACCGCCGTGGCCGCCGAAGCGGTGGGCCTCGGCGGACGCAAGGGCGTACTGCGCCCCGGCGCGGACGCCGACCTCCTCGTGCTCGGCAGCTCTCCGGTCGACGACATCTCCTCGGTCACCGATGTCCGCGCGGTCTACCGGGCAGGCCACCGCGTCCGCTGACGCGGCCGGACCGCGGTCGAGGAGCCGTCTCAGTGAGCCACAGGTACAGCGCGACAGTATCCGCCTGAAACGCGGCCGAAGACACTTTCATCACCGTCAGTGACACCTCTGCCGCTGGACCGTCAAGGTCCGGGGTCAGGCTGTGCACACATAGAGGGGATGGACACATAGAGGGGATGGTGATGCGCCCGGAGGCGCTGCGCGAGGAGACCAGAAGGGCTGCCGCCAAGAAGGCTGCGGCCGGGGGCGGCCCGTTCTTCTCCCCGCCTGGCCGGCGGGGAGAAGAACGGGCGGAAGCGAAGGGCGACCGTCGGCGCGGTCTACGACCTCGCGCCCGACGCCGCGTGAGCCCGGCGATGTGATCGGGCGCGGCGATGCCGACCGGCCCACACCCGCCAAGCGGCCCACGGCGCAGGCGAATTGGCTGACCGCCTCGGTCGAACGCGACGCCGATCAGGTGATCGCGGCGGTGTCCGATGAGGCCGAGCGGCGCGATCCCGGCCGTGAGCGGGAGTGGGTGATGCTGGTCGACGAGGCCCGCCACCAGCTGGATCGGGGCGACGGCGTTGAGGGTGAGCAGCCGGTCGACCTCGTCCGGGGCGACATCAGTGAGCGGGGCGTAGCCGCCCGCTCCGGCGTTGCTGATCAGCAGACGGACGTCTCCGGTGGCCAGCCGGCCAGTCACCGCGGCGAGTCCGTCGTGCGAAGAGAGATCAGCGACCAGGACTTCCACCCCGGCACCGGCTGCGCGGAGTCGGCCGGCCAGGTCGTGGAGCCGGTCCCCGCGACGGGCCACCAGGATGAGGTCGTGGTCCGGCGCGAGGAGGCGGGCGTAGGCGGCGCCAATCCCGGAGGAGGCGCCGGTGACGAGAGCGAGAGTGCGAGACATGCGACCCGTCTACTTCAAGCCGAGGAAGCCGTGACCGCCGACACGCTCGACCGGACTGCTGCGCAGCCGGGGCCGGCGGGTGAGGCTCATGTCCTCCGCCGCACTCGGCACGGTGGCACCAGTGGTGGACTTCACCGCGATGGCCGAGTTCCTGCACTGCGCTCGACGGGATCACGGGCTCCGCGCTCATCGGGCTCGGCATCCGACCGGGCGTCGTTCCACTGTGAGACGTCCCGCGACCGAAGGGCTCCCGCGAGTCACGTCCTCGCAGGAGCCCTTCGTCCTACCACCTGCAAGTGAAGGGCGAGAAGACGATCACGAGCACAGAGACGGGCAGGCCTCGGCGATCACACAGGAGAGCCTGACCACCACCGCCGCACGGGGTTCAGTCCGGCGCGTCCAACGACACCGAGAGGGCGCCATTGACAGCTGTCTCGATATGCCGCGCGAGCAATGCCACGTACCCCGGCCCGGACACGGCCCGCCGGAGGACGCACCATTGGTGCTCAAGTTCAGCCAGAGCAGGCCAGCAAGAGGACACCTCGTACATGTACTTCCAATGCATCAGAATCCGAGATGTCTGCTACAGAACGCCGCTGAACCACATTTGACACCCGGAATGTCCGGATGTGCCGCACGAGCAGCGGACGGGGACAACAATACCTACATCCTGAATTCGACCCGGATTCGACCCGAGCTATTTATTCAGTGAGTAAACATGGCCTCTGACCTGCGGAAATAAAGAGCGGCAGACGAGTCGGGCTATACGCCGGGTTCTGTTCCGAGGGGTCCTCGCGGTCCCCTCGGCGACGGCCATCCATCTAGGACCGGCGTTGCCGCCGGCCTCGTGCGGTCTACCCGCGGACTCGGGCGGGCAGCCCTCGAACGTCCGCGCAGGAGTGCCCCTTCTTCCGAAAGGGCGGTCCCTTTTGACCTTGCTCCGGGTGGGGTTTACCGAGCTGCCCAGGTCACCCTGGGCACTGGTGGTCTCTTACACCACCGTTTCACCCTTACCCAGCGCCTGAGCGCTGGGCGGTCTGTTTTCTGTGGCACTGTCCCGCGGGTCACCCCGGGTGGCCGTTAGCCATCACCCTGCCCTGTGGAGCCCGGACGTTCCTCGGGAAGCCCCCTAAGGGACTCCACGCGGCCGTCCGCCCGGCTCGTCTGCCGTGTCGACCATGTTACCGGGCCGGGGCCCCTCTTCGGTCCTGCCGCCGTCGCCAGCACCGACCCCGCCAGGATCAGCGTGAACGCCGCCACGATGCCCGCCGTCAACGCCTCGTCCAGGAAGATCGCGCCCGCAGCCACCGCGACCGCCGGATTGACGTACGTGAACACCGTCGCCCGGGTCGGGCCGACCTCCTTGATCAGTTCCAGGAAGGCCACGAAGGCGACCGCGGTGCAGACGGCGCCCAGGGCGGCCAGCGCGACCAGGACCTCGGTGGAGGGCAGCTCGGCGGGCCGGGTCAGCGCCGCCGCGGGGGCGTAGACCAGGGCCGAGAGGGCCAGGCAGGGGGCGATGAGCTGGAGGGTCGGGACGTCCTTCAGGTACCGCGCGGCGATCAGCGGGGCGGTCGCGTAGCCGAGGACCGTCAGCAGCACCTCGGCGAGGGAGCGGGCGTCCCCGCCGGTCAGGTGCGGGACCGTGAGGACTCCGACGCCGGCCAGGCCCAGGACCAGGCCGGTCATCCGGCGTATCCCCAAGCGCTCCGTGTCGCCGAAGAAGCGGGCCAGGGCCACTCCTACGATCGGGACGCCGGCGATCAGCAGGCCCGCCGTGGAGCTGGACAGGTGGCGTTCGGCGTCGGTCAGGGTCCACCAGGGGCCGATGATCTCGATGCACGCGAAGGCGAGCATCGGGCGCCAGTGGGTCCGAACGGCGGCGGGCAGGCCGCCCTGCCGTATCGCGAAGGGCAGGAGCAGCGCGGCGCCCAGCGCGCAGCGTGTGAACACCACCATGGACGGGGACAGCGGGGCGTCCACCGCCACCTTGATCAGCAGGTAGGGGATGCCCCAGACCACTCCCATCAGGGAGAACAGGAACCAGCCGCGTGCAGTCATGCGGCCATGCTCACCAGATCAGCGGCGCCCGTCTTGAACGCTGTTGCGGTACACCGCCGGCGTCACCCCCAGCACCCGCCGGAACCAGCGAGTGAGGTGCGCCTGGTCGGCGAAGCCCACCAGGCCCGCGACCTCGGCCGGCTTCAGTCCGGACTCCAGCAGTCCGCGGGCCCGGTGCACCCGGTGCTGCGCCAGCCAGGCGTACGGGGGTATCCCCATCGTCGTACGGAAGGCTCGGAGGAGTTGGTAGCGGGACAGGCCCAGCTCGGCGGCGAGCAGGGCGAGGGAGGGAGGCTCCAGGAGCTCGTCGGCGAGCCGGTCCCGTACGGCGTGGGCGATGTGCGCGGCACCGGGCACAACATCCCTAGCTGCGCGGGCCGTCGAGTGGCGACGAGCCAGCGCCGTGAGCAGCCACGGGAGGCGGGACTCCGTCTCCAACGGGTCGGGGCAGGAGCTGAGTTCGGTGTGGGCGCGGTTGAGGGCGGTGGCGAGTTCGGGGTCGTCGAGGAGGGGCTCGCGGAAGTACGGGGGGCCGCCGAGGGTGCCGTCGGTGAGCAGGGAGGGGTCGGGGTACAGGGCGCGGTAGGCGTAGCCGTCGGACGCGGCGGGGCGGCCGGTGTGCATCTCGCCGGGGGCCAGTACGACGATGGAGCCCGGGCCGGGCCGGAGGTGGTCGCCCCGGTAGTCGATGACCTCGGAGCCTGCGACGCAGATGCCGATGCTGAACTCCTCGTGCGTGTGCGAGGCGTAGACGTGCTGGTCGAAACGGGCCGTCAGCAGGTCGAGTTCGGGGCCGCAGCGGCCGAGGCGTGCCCTGGTCCAGCGGGCCTGTTCCCGGACGCGTTCCTGTGTGCTCACGTCGTACCCCCTGCTCAAGGGGATCAGAGGAAGTCCGTGGTGTCCAGGTCGAAGGCGAACGGCTCGGGGAGGGTGAGCGGTTTACCGAACGGGCGGGTGCAGTGCTCGCGGTAGTCGTCCTGCTTCGGATCGCTGAACAACGTGATCTGAGCCGTGTCCCGGTCTACGAGCAGGTAGAGAGGGATGCGAGATCACGTGGTTCTTCGGGCAGGCATTTCCGCTCCGCGATTTCAGCCCCTTGTTCCCGGAGAAATCCATGTCGGTCTGGGACTGCTTGATCACTTGCCGCACGATCCGGCTGATGTACTTCTCATGATCCCCGTCCGGCGGCGGCGTCACAACGATCTCCCCCTCGATCAACTCGGCCCGGAAGCCCTCCGGGGTGTCGAGGGCCAGGAAGATCTCCAGCAAGCCCTCCGCCGGCGTGAGCGGCTCATGGGCCACGGCAGTCATGTCACGCCCCTCCTTCGGTCGCTCGCCGGACTGGGACATCGCCGGATCACCTGTTCGTGAGATCGGGAACCGTTCCCTCGACCGTGGCACACGATCACGGCCACCGTCAGGCGCCGAGCCGCGCGCTTGACCCTGCCGCAACGTCAACGTCTCTACTGTTCCCATGCGGATCGGAGAACTCGCCGCCGCCGTCGGCGTCACCACGCGGACCGTGCGGCATTACCACCACCTGGGCCTGCTGCCTGAGCCCGAGCGGCTTGCGAACGGCTACCGGAACTACACGCTCCGGCACGCCGTCGTGCTCGCCCGGATCCGGCGGCTGACCGAGTTGGGGCTCGGTCTCGCCGAGGTGCGGGACGTGCTCGCCGAGGACGCGGGCAAGGATCTCGTCGAGGTGCTCACCGAGCTGGACCAGGATCTCGCCCGGCAGGAGGCCGCGATCCGGGAGCGGCGGACGCGGCTGCGCGCCCTGTTGGACGAGGAGGGCGGGCTGCCCGTCGAGGGGCCGGTCTCGCCCCAGCTGGCGGCCCTGTTCAGCGAGGTGGGGCAGCCGTCCGGCTCCCCCATGGCCGCCAAGGACCGCGAGATCCTCGCGCTGATCGACACGGCGGCGACGCCGGAGGCCCGGGAGCAGATGGCGGCCCTGCTGGGCACCGCCTTCGGGAGCCCGGAGGCGGTGGCACGGGCGCACGAGGCGTACGCGCTGCTCGACGACCTCGCGGACGCCGATCCGGACGACCCGCGCGTGACGGAGGCGGCCCGCCTCCTCGCCGATCTGATCCCTCACGAGATGCTCCCGGAGGCCGACATCGACCACGACAACAGCTTTCTGCGCGCCCTCTACGCCGACTTCGCGCCCGCGCAGGCCGAGGCGATCCGCCGAGCGCTGCGGATCCTGACCGAGGGGCGCCGATGAGGACGGCGCTCGTCCTGGCCCGGCACGAGCTGCGGCTGATGGTGAGCCTGGTGCTGTGGGCGGCGAGGAGAACCCACGACACCCAAGGCGGGCGGGCCTTCGGTTACGCGGGCGGGCAGGGCGCGATGATGTTCGGCTTCGCGTTCGTGTGCCTGGTGGAGACGGTGGCGATGTCCGTGCTGCTGCGCGACTGGCCGACCGTGCACGCGGTGGTGTTCTTCCTGGACGTGTACGGGATCGTCATCGTCGTCGCGATGCACGCGGCGAGCGTGGTCCGGCCGCATGTACTGGAGGGCGGCTCGCTGCGGATCCGCCGTGCCGCCCATGTCGATCTGCGCATACCGGTGGAGAAGATCGCGTCCGTACGCCGGGAACTGCGGACCGTCCACGAGCGGACCGACGGCGAACTGAACCTCGCCATCGGCGCCCAGACCTCCGTCACCCTCGAACTCACCGAGCCCGTCCCCCACTTCACCTTCCTCGGCCGCCGCCGGGACGTCCGTCTCGTCCGCTGTCACGCCGACGACGCCACCGCGTTCGTCCGCGCGATCACGCAGGCGCGCAGCGCACCTTCGCCGCTCCCGGATCGGCCTGCGTGAGCCGCACCCGCAGACGTTCGGCATACGGCGAGCGTGGGGCGGGGGCTGCCGGGTGGCACGCCGTACCCTGTCCCGGAGCTCAACCGAAGGAGATCCCCGTGCTTGTCCTGCTGCCGCCCTCCGAAGGCAAGGCGTCTTCCGGCCGTGGCGCCCCGCTGAAGCTGGAGTCGCTGTCGCTGCCGGGGCTCACCGAGGCCCGTGAGGCCGTGCTCGACGAGTTGGTCGAACTGTGCGTGGGCGACGAGGACAAAGCGCGCGAGGTGCTCGGGCTGAGCGAGGGACTGCGGGGCGAGGTCGCGAAGAACGCGGAGCTGCGGACGGCGGGGGCACGGCCCGCCGGAGAGATCTACACGGGCGTGCTGTACGACGCCCTCGACCTGGCCTCTCTCGACACGGCCGGGAAACGGCGGGCCTCCCGCTCCCTGCTCGTGTTCTCGGGGTTGTGGGGTGCCGTCCGGGTGACGGACCGGATCCCGTCGTACCGCTGCTCGATGGGAGTGAGGCTGCCCGGGCTCGGGGCGCTGGGCACGCACTGGCGTACGCCGATGGCGGCGGCGCTGCCCGAGGCGGCCGGGGGCGGGCTGGTGCTGGACCTGCGGTCCTCCGCCTACGCGGCGGCGTGGAAGCCGAAGGGCGAGGTCGCGGGGCGGACGGCGACCGTACGGGTGTTGCACGCGCCGACGCGGAAGGTGGTCAGCCACTTCAACAAGGCGACGAAGGGGAGGATCGTCCGCAGTCTGCTGTCGGCCGGGGCAGCTCCCAAGGGCCCGGCGGAGCTGGTGGAGGCGCTGCGGGATCTCGGGTACGTCGTGGAGGCGCAGGCCCCTGCGGCGGCGGGGAAGTCGTGGTCGCTGGACGTGCTGGTGACGGAGGTCCACTGAAGCACCCCCGGCGCGTCCACTGAAGCACCCAAGCGCGTTGCAGTACACGCAACGCGCTTTGCGCAGGCTGCGCACCGGCGGGCAGGATAAGGCCATGACCTCATCCCTGCTCGATCTCGCTCCCGTCCTCCCCGTGGTCGTCGTCGAGGACGTCGCCGACGCCGTGCCGCTCGCCCGGGCGCTGGTCGCGGGCGGGCTGCCCGCGATCGAGGTGACCTTGCGGACGCCGGCCGCGGTGGACGCGATCCGGGCGATCGCGGCGGAGGTCCCGGACGCGGTGGTCGGTGCGGGCACGGTCGTCACGCCGGCGCAGGTGAGCGAGGTCGTGGCGGCGGGCGCGCGTTTTCTGGTCAGCCCGGGCTGGACGGACGTACTGCTGAAGGCGATGCGGGCGTCCGGGGTGCCGTTCCTGCCGGGGGTGTCGACCACGTCGGAGGTCGTGGCGCTGCTTGAGCGCGGGGTGCGGGAGATGAAGTTCTTCCCGGCCGAGGCGGCGGGCGGTACGGCGTATCTGAAGTCGCTGGCCGGGCCGCTGCCGCAGGCCCGTTTCTGCCCGACCGGGGGCATCGGACCGGACTCCGCGCCGGAGTACCTGGCGCTGCCCAACGTCGCCTGTGTGGGCGGGACCTGGATGCTGCCCAGGGACGCGGTGGCCGACCGCGACTGGGGGCGCGTCGAGGCGCTGGCCCGGGCGGCTGCCGGGCTCAGCGCAGGTGGGACGTGTCGTTGAAGAGGCGGACGCTGGCGTTGCCGTCCGCGTAGTACGCCACCGCCGACAGCGAGGCGGCCGACAGCTCCATGCGGAACAGGGACTCCGGCGGGGCGCCGAGGGCGAGACGTACGAACGTCTTGATCGGGGTGACGTGGGTGACGAGGAGGACCGTGCGGCCCGCGTACGCCGCGATCAGTTTGTCGCGGGTGGCGGCGATGCGGGTGGCCGTGGCGGTGAAGCTCTCGCCGCCGCCGGTGGGCTGGGCGTCCGGGTCGGCCAGCCACTTGGTCAGGTCGTCGGGGTGGCGTTCGCGCACCTCGGCGAAGGTGAGCCCCTCCCAGGCGCCGAAGTCGGTCTCGCGCAGGCCGTCGTCGAGGGTGACCTCGAGGCCGAGACGGGCGGCGACGATGCCGGCGGTTTCGCGGGTACGGGCGAGGGGGGAGGCGACGACGTGCTGGACGGTGCCGCGCCGGGCCAGCACCGCGGCGACCCGCTCGGCCTGCTCCCGGCCGGCGTCGGAGAGGGAGGGGTCGGTGCCGCCACTGCCCGAGAACCGCTTCTGCGGGGTCAGCGGGGTCTCTCCGTGCCGGAGCAGTACGAAGGTCGCGGGCGCGCCCATGTCGGCGGGCGCCCAACCGGGTGAGGCGACGGTACGGGCGGCGCGCACATCGGCGTCGGCCTTGGCGGCGGGAGCGGAGGGAGCGGGCAGGTCCGGCGCTGCCGCCTGCCCCGCCTCAGCCGCGCTGGTCGCCGTGTCCCGGCCGTCCGCCAAGGCCTGGCCACCCGCCAAGGCCGCCCGCGCCCGTGCCGCGCCTGCCGTGGCGTCGCCCGGAGGGCCCGAGGCCTGAGGGTCGGACGGCTCGGGAGTCGCGGTCCTCGCGGCGCGCGCGTCCAGTTCCGCCCTGGACTGCGACGCCGACCACTGCTCCCCCCGCTTCCCCGCGTCCATCGCCTCGTTGGCGAGGCGGTCCGCGTGCTTGTTCTGCTCGCGGGGGATCCACTCGTACGTGACCCGGTCCGGCGGGAACACCCGGGCCGCCTCCGCCGCCAGGGGCTTCATGTCGGGGTGTTTGATCTTCCAGCGGCCCGTCATCTGCTCGACGACGAGCTTGGAGTCCATGCGGACGCGGACCGTGGCGGAGGGGTCCAGTTCGTGGGCGGCGCGCAGGCCGGCGAGCAGGCCCCGGTACTCGGCCACGTTGTTCGTGGCGACGCCGAGGTACTCGGCCGCCTCGACCAGGGTCTCCCCCGTCGTCGCGTCGAGCACCACGGAGCCGTAGCCGGCGGGCCCCGGGTTGCCCCGCGACCCGCCGTCCGCCTCGACGATGAACTCCCGCACCGCGTACGCCCCTTACAGGCCGGACTCGGAGGTCCGCACCAGAATGCGACGGCAGTTCTCGCAGCGGACGACCGTGTCGGGCGCCGCCGCGCGGATCTCGTTGATGTCGGTGATCGCCAGCTCCTGGCGGCAGCCCTGGCAGGTGCGCTGGTACAGCTTGGCCGCGCCGATGCCGCCCTGCTGCTCGCGCAGCTTCTCGTAGAGCTTGAGCAGGTCGGCGGGGATGGCCCCCGCGATGACCTCGCGCTCCTTCGTCACCGAATCCGCCTCGCCGTCCAGCGACTCGAAGGCCGCGTCACGGCGGGCCGTGGCGTCGTCGATCTTCGACTGGACGGAGCCGACCCGCTCGGTCAGCTCGGCGACCCGCTCCTGCGCGGACTCGCGGCGCTCCATGACCTCCAGGACGACGTCCTCCAGGTCGCCCTGCCGCTTGGCGAGCGAGGCGATCTCGCGCTGGAGGTTCTCCAGGTCCTTGGGGGACGTGATGGCTCCCGAGTCCAGGCGCTGCTGGTCGCGGGAGGCGCGCTGGCGCACCTGGTCCACGTCCTGCTCGGCCTTGGTCTGCTCGCGGGCGCAGTCGCTCTCCTCGGTCTGCGCGGCCACCAGGAGGTCGCGCAGTTGAGTCAGATCTTTCGTCAGCGACTCGATCTCGGCGTGCTCGGGCAACGACCTCCGCTTGTGCGCGAGCTGCTGCAGGCGCACGTCGAGGTCCTGGACGTCGAGGAGTCGGATCTGGTCTGCGGGCGCGGCGTTCAGTTGGGGGCTCCAGATGAATCAGAAGGGGTGGAGGCCGCGTGGGCGGTCCAGGGGTCGGTGACCGTCTTCGAGACGTGGACCCTCAGGTCCCATCCGTTCCGGTCGGAGATCTCGTCGAGCTGGGCGGCGGCCAGCTCGCACCAGGGCCATTCGGTGGCCCAGTGCGCCGCGTCGAGCAGCGCGAGAGGCCTGGGGGCGATGGCCGCCGTGAACTCTGAGGCCGGATGGTGGCGCAGGTCCGCGGTGAGGAAGGCGTCGACGCCGGCCGCGCGGACGTCGTCGAACAGGCTGTCGCCGGAGCCGCCGCTGACGGCGACCGTGTGGACGGTCGCCTCGGGGTCGCCGGCCACGCGGATGCCCTGCGCGGTGGCGGGCAGCCGCTGGGCGGCGCGGGCGGCGAGTTCGCGGACGCTCAACGGGTGGTCAAGTTCGCAGATCCGGCCCAGGCCGCGGCGGCCCTCCGGGTCGGTCGGGTCCGGCACCAGCGGTCGTACGACACGAAGGTCCAGGGCCCCGGCCAGCGCGTCGCTGACGCCCGGGTCGGCCGTGTCCGCGTTCGTGTGAGCCACGTGCAGCGCGATGTCGTTCTTGATCAGCGTGTGCACCACACGGCCCTTGAAGGTGGAGGCCGCGACCGTCGTCGTACCGCGCAGATAGAGCGGATGGTGGGTGACCAGCAGGTCGGCGCCCAGCTTGACCGCCTCGTCGACGATCTCCTGGACCGGGTCGACTGCGAACAGGACCCGGGAGACCTCCTGGTCGGGGTCGCCCACGACGGTGCCGACCGCGTCCCAGGACTCGGCCCGCTCGGCCGGCCACAGGTTCTCCAGCGCGGTGATGACTTCAGACAGACGGGGCACGAACAAAAGGCTACCTGGCCGTTCTCCCCCACTGAACCGGCCCGCTGCCCCTCGCCCCGCCCAGCACACTCGCCCCGGTTTCCTCAGGCGAATCGTTCCTGGGCCACCCTTATGTGTGAAGTGGCCTTCGGCCGGTCCCCCGTCTGTGCGTACGAAAACTAGCTTCGTCGCTGGAGGTGACCGCACGATGACAGCCTGTGCCATCGAGCCTGCCGCGGGAGACGAGGACGACCGGACCGCGCGACCGGGCTGCACCATCACCGCGGACGGAGCCTACGCCGCCCGCCTCGCGCCCGCCGGCGACTGCTGGTTCCCGGAGCGCTGGACGCTGGACGGCCCCGAGCCGTACGCGGTGCCACTGCCCGGCCACCAGCCGGAGGAGCCCGGCACCGAGGTGCAGCCGATGGGCGACGGACGGGTCCTCATCCGGCGGCTCACGGACGGCAGGCACCACTTCTCACTGCTCTACCCGACCGGCCCCGGCACGGGCGAGCTGCCGCTCGGCGCGGTCGAGTGCCCGGACGAGGGCACCCGGCTGCGGCTGCTGCCGCCCGCGCCGGGCGGCGACACGGCGTACGCCCTCGCCGTGGGCCGGCATTCCAGCGCGGTATGGCTGGTGGCGGGCGGAGCCTTCGGGCCCGAGCACCTCGCCGAGGTCCCGGGTCGCTGCTCGGGCGGGGTGTGGCTGGACCGTACGGGGCGGATGCTGGCGCTCGACCGGGAGGCCGGCGGCCGGACCAAGACGGTCGTGGTGGACCTGGAACGCGGCGGCGAGGTCTCGCCCCTGTTGCAGATCGCGGCCGACAGCGACGACCGGCTGCTGCTCGCCGACCCCGACAGCGGACTGCTGCTGATCCGCTCGGACGCGCCGTCGCCGGGGCAGGACCGGGTGGGCTGGGGCGTACTGGGCAGCACGCTGCCGGTGCGCTTCCCGGAGTGCCTGCGCCCGGCACACTGCCGTGTCACGCCGTTCGCGATCCAGCCGGGGCAGGTGCTGACGCCGGAGCACTGCGGGGTGGCCCTGCGCGTCGATGGCCCGCTCGGCAGCTGGGTCGGGGTGTGGCGGCCCGCCGAGCGGCAGATGCGCCATCTCCCCGCGCCGGAGGGGTGGTTGGCGGGCGCCGGGTTGTGGACCGAGGACGGGGTGCTCCAACTGCCGTACGCCACGGCCGAGGTGCCGTGCGGGGTGGCTCGGATGACGGTGCCGGCCGTTGCGGCTGCACAGCGTGCGTCAGTACCAAGGGAGCCGAGGGAGTCAAGGGAGGCGAGGGAACAGGATGAATCAGATGAAGTGGATGAATCAGATGGTGAAGCCGATGATCCCGATGAACCGGACCCTCCGGCTCCCGTAGCGCCCCGCCCGATGCCGTTGCAGCAAGCACCCCTGGCACGTCTTGTAACGAAGTAGTGCCGGTTGGCGTGGCCACCTGGATTCGGCCTGTGGGGTGCCGGTTAAACTCGCCCGGCTGTTAGAAAGATCATGTTGACGGGGTGAACCTTTCCGATGAGCGACACAAGCACCATGGAGCCGCTGCCCACCGAGTCCCAGGAAGACGCCGGCCGCGGCCGGCACCGGGGTCCGGTCTCGGACCACGACGGCGAGACGGCCCCTCGTGGCCGTCACCGCAAGCCGGTCGAGGACACCGAGGCGGCTGCCTGACGGTATGCCGAAGGGGCCCGCGTGTCAGCCGACGCGCGGGCCCCTTCCGTATGCCTGCCGTGACTACTGCCTCTTGAGCCCCAGCACCTCCGCCGCCGCGAACGTCTCCCCCGGCGGCCGCTGCGCGAAGTGCGGCGTGAGTACGGCGTCCAGCTCGTCGTACGTGAACGTCTCCTGCTTGCTGTCGAACTTGGCCTGCACCCGCGGCCGTTCGACGACCGCCACCATGCCGCCGTGCACGACGAGCACCTGCCCGTTGACCCGCTCGGCGGCGGGCGAGGCCAAGTAGCCGACGAGCGGCGCGACATGCTCGGGGGCCAGCGGGTCCAGCCCCTCCACCGGCCGCTCGAAGCCCGCGAAGACGTCCTCGGTCATACGGGTGCGGGCGCGCGGGCAGATGGCGTTCGCCGTCACGCCGTACTTGGCGAGGGCGAGGGCCGTCGACGTCGTGAGCCCGACGATTCCGCCCTTCGCCGCCGCGTAGTTGGGCTGTCCGGCGGATCCCGCGAGGAACGCCTCGGACGAGGTGTTCACGATCCGCCCGTACACCGGCCCGCCGGCCGCCTTGGACCGCTCGCGCCAGTGTGCGGCCGCGAAGTGGGTGGTGTTGAAGTGGCCCTTGAGGTGGACGCGGATCACCGCGTCCCACTCTTCCTCCGTCATGGAGAAGACCATCCGGTCGCGCAGGATGCCGGCGTTGTTGACCAGGATGTCGAGTCGACCGAACTCTGTTGTCGCCAACTCCAACAGACGCGCCGCCTGTTGGAAGTCGGCGACGTCCCCGGTGTGGGCGAGGGCCGTGCCGCCCGCCGCCCGGATCTCGGCGGCGACCTGCTCGGCGGGGGCGGCGGAGGACTCGCCCGAGCCGTCCCGGCCGGGCTGCCCGTAGTCGTTGACGACGACGGCCGCGCCGAGCCGGGCCAGCTCCAGTGCCTCGGCCCGCCCGAGTCCGCGTCCGGCACCGGTGACGATCGCGGCGCGTCCTTCAAGTGGCAGTGACATACAGGGCCCTCAGATCTCGATGCACGTACGCAGCGAGGTCCCCGTACGCATCTGGTCGAGGGCCTCGTTGATCTCGGTCAGCGGCACCCGGTGCGTGATCAGGCCCGCCAGGTCGACGCGGCCCGCCCGCCACAGGGCGATGGTCCGCTCGTAGGAGCGCAGCACGTCCCCGCCGCCGTACATGGACGGCAGGATCCGTTTCTCGTCGAAGAACAGCTCGAACATGTTGAGCTGGAGGAAGTCGTCCATGGCACCCGCGCCGACGATGACGAGCGTGCCGCCGCGCCGGGTGTTCTCGTACGCCGTCCGGGCGGTGGCCGACCTGCCGACGACCTCGAAGACGTAGTCGAAGCCCTCGCCGCCGGTGAGCTGTTGCTTGGCGTCGGGCAGTTCGTCGGGCGAGACCGCCTTCGTCGCGCCGAACTTCAGCGCGGACTCGCGGCGCGAGGCGACCGGGTCGACGGCGACGATCTCGGCGGCCCCCTTGAGCCTGGCGCCCTGGACGGCGGAGATGCCGACGCCTCCGCAGCCGATGACGGCGACCGACGAACCGGCCTCGACGTCCGCGGTGTTGAGCGCGGCGCCAAGTCCGGTGGTCACCCCGCAGCCGATGAGGGCGGCGATGTCGAAGGGCACGTCGTCGGGGATCGGCACCGCGCACCCGGCGTCGACGACGACCTCCTCGGCGAAGGTGCCGGTGCCGGCGAAGCCGAAGACCTCACCGCCGGGGCGCTTGAAGTTGGGGGTACCGGCGTTCATGAACCCGGCCAGGCACAGCTGGGTCTGTCCGCGCTTGCAGGCGGGACAGGCTCCGCAGGCGGGCAGCCAGCACACGACCACCCGGTCGCCGGGCTTCAAGTGGCTCACACCCTCGCCCACTTCGAGGATCTCGCCCGCTCCCTCGTGACCGGGCACGAACGGCGCCGGCTGCGGCAGTACGCCGCCCATCGCGGACAGGTCCGAGTGGCACAGCCCGGTGGCCCGCACCCGGATCCTCGCCCTGCCGGGGCCGAAGCCCACCGCCTCGACGTCGTCGAAGACCTCCAGTTTGTCCTGGCCGATCTCGTTCAGTACGGCTGCGCGCATGGTGCGGCTCCCCTCAGGCGTATCGCCGGTCGTTGCGCCGGTCTCAGGAGTGTCAGGAGTGTCAGGAGTGTTCGACGATGGTGTCGGCGAGGACGGGTGCGTCCTCCCGATCGACGGCGGTCACGGCCACCCGGTCCCGGCCCTCCCCGCGCCACATGCGGATACGGAGCGTCTCCCCCGGATAGACGACCCCGGCGAAGCGTGTGCCGTAGGACCGCACCCGCGTCACATCGCCGCCGAGCAGCGTGTCGACGACCGCCTTGAGCGTCATGCCGTAGGTGCACAGCCCGTGCAGGATGGGCCGCTCGAAACCGGCGAGCTTGGCGAACTCCGGGTCGGCGTGCAGGGGGTTGTAGTCGCCGGAGAGGCGGTAGAGCAGGGCCTGGTCCTCGCGGATCGGCCGCTCGACGACCCGGTCGGGCTCGCCGGCGGGCGGTTCGAGACGCGCGGACGGCCCGCGGTCGCCGCCCCAGCCGCCCTCTCCCCGTACGAAGATCTGAGCGTCGTTGGTCCACAACGGGCCCCCCTCGTCGGCGACTTCGGTGCGCATCACGAGGACGGCCGCCTTGCCCTTGTCGTACACGGCGGCGATGCGGGAGGTCGCGGTCGCCGTGCCCTCGGCCGGGATGGGGCGGTGCAGGGTCAGGCTCTGGCCGCCGTGCAGGACGCGGGCGAGGTCGACGTCGACGCCGGGCATGGACAGGCCGCTGATCACTCCGGGCGAGCCGGCACCCGCGACGGTGGCGAAGCTCGGCAGGACGTGCAGCCGGGATTCCAGGGTGTAGCGCAGCTCGTCGGGGTCGGTGGCGGGGACGCCGGCGCCGATGCCGAGGTGGTAGAGCTGGACGTCCTTCTGACTCCAGGCGATCTCGCCGGTACGGGGCTCTGCGGCCATGGCCTTGGCTGCGTCGATGGGCATGGGGCTCCTGATCGCTGGATCGCTCGATCGCTTGATCGCTCAGAGACCTCGGTACGGCCGTCCGCACCGTCGGCCGCACCGAGGTCGACACGGGCCGACCTAGAACGCGTTCCAGTCCGGCGCCCCCTGTATAGCCCAGCGCTCGACAGTTGTGAAGACTCCTGACGGAGTGTCAGGTCGTCGGTGTCGGGTCGGTGCGCCGTGACATTTGTCCTGCCGGAGTCCGTACACGCGCATCTGCCGGGCGGGAAGGCGGGTGCGTAGCGTCGTATCCATGCCCGAGCGACGGAACATTCCCCTCCCACCCGGGCCCGCCCCCACCGGTTTCAGCCTGCTGCCGTGGCTGCTCATGGGCATGGGCGCGTTCTCCAACCTCTTCCTCGGCCCGCGAGTGCGACGTCCTCAAGGCCTCCGCGGACGGCGCGACCGTCGCCGACATCGCCGCCAAGCTCCGCCTGTCGGAGTCCACGGTCCGCAACTACCTCTCCTCCGCCATCGGCAAGACGGGCACCCGCAACCGCATGGAGGCGATGCGGGAGGCCCGGCAGCAGGGGTGGCTCTAGCCAGGTCGGCCCACCCTCTCTTCCCTACTTCGTCACCTTCACCGACTCGTACTCCGTCCCCTTCGGCGCCAGGCACACGAACCAGTTCACCGGAGAGCCCTCGACCGTGCGGATCGCCGGGATGTCCGTGCTGACCTCCTCGTTCGGCGGCGGCTTGGTCACCTCGGTGGTCGTGCCGTTCTTCCAGGTGCACGTGATCTGCTGGACGGTCTTGGCGACCTTGCCGATGACCAGGCGCTGAGGGTCGTCGGAATCGATCTTCAGGGGCATCGCCGCGGACTCGATGTCCGCGCGGGACATGGTGTCGTCCCCGCTGAACAGGCCCTGGAGCGCCATCGAGCCCTTGTCACCGTCGCTGTGGTGCACGAAGAACGCGCCCTTGCCGACCAGTTGGGACGCCTGGTTCGCCTCCGCGAGCTTGTACCCGTACTCGTGCATCGCATCGAGCTCGGCCTGCGCCTCCCCCTCGTCGCGAGGCGCAGGCCAGACGTCGACCAGGACCTCCCACGTCTTGCCGTTCTCCGCCCCGTCGGCCAGCCTTGTCCACTTGGCCTCGAACACGTTCGGCGACACGGTCACCGGCGGCTGCGTGGCCACCGCCCCCTTCCGCCCCCCGTCCCCGCCCGGCAGCCCCGCCACCGCGAGCGTCGCCGAGGAGCCGGCCAGTACCAGGGCCGTCGCCGCCGCCAGCGCCCAGCGCCGGGCCCTGCGGCGGCGGCCGCCGCGGATCACCGCCTGGTAGGGGGCTATGCCGATCTCGACCTCGTCCGCGGCGTCGGCCAGCAGGAGGGCGATGTCGCTGTTGGTCATGTCGTGGTTCGCCTTCCGGTCCGCGCTCATCAGGTCCGCCCTCCGCTCGTCACCATCTCCGCCAGGCCCGGTATGGCGCGGAGTTTCGCGATCCCCTTCGCCGCGTTGCTCTTCACCGCGCCGACCGAACACCCCATCGCCTCGGCGGTCTGGGTCTCGGTCAGGTCCTCCCAGTACCGCAGGACCACCGCCTCCCGCTGCCGCGCGGGCAATTGGGCGAGCGCCTTCAGCAGGACGCCCCGGTCGTCGGCCTGGGAGATGCGGTCACCGGTGTCGGCGACCTCGCGCACGAGTCCCGAGTCGTCCTTGGGCGCCAGGAACTCCCTGAGTTTTCTGCGGTGCTTGCGCGCGTGCGCGTTGATCATCACGCGCCGTACATACGCCTCCGGCTCGTCCGCCGAGCCGACCCTGCGCCAGGCCACATAGACCTGTTCGAGCGTCGACTGGACCAGGTCCTCCGCGGCGTGCTGCTCCCCCGTGAGGAGAAATGCCGTCCGCATCAGCCGCGGCCAGCGGCCGGTGACAAAGCTCTGGAACTCCTGGTCCCGAGCCTCCTTGCGATCCCCCATGGGCACCTCCTAGATGAACAAAGGAGTCCACGGACCGCCCGGACCGTTGCCTCAACTCGTGGAAATTTTCCGCGGCAGCCACACCAGCATCAGCACCACCCCGCCCGCCAGCACCCCGGCCCCCACCCGGAACACCAGCGCGTAGCCCTCCGTCAGGGCCTGCGGGCTGCGGTCGCCCCCGGTACGGGCCGCCGCGATGGTCGACATGACCGCCAGTCCCAGTGAACCGCCCATCGTGCGTGAGGTGTTGACCAGGCCGGACACCAGCCCGGCCTCCCCCGGCGCCGCCCCCGACGTGGCCAGCGCGGCGAGCGGTGTCCCCGCCAGGCCCGCGCCCAGCATCATCAGGATCCCCGGGAACATGATCGCCGTCAGAAAGGCCCCGTCCGCGCTCATCGTCGACTGCCAGCCGAAGCCGACGACCGCCACCACGGTCCCCAGCGCCGCCACGGCACGCGCCCCCAACACCCGCATGAGCCGCGGCGCGGCCTTCGAGCCGACGACCACGGCCAGGGAACTCGGCACCAGGGCGAGCCCGGCGTCCAGCGGCGAGTAGCCCAGCACGTTCTGCGCGTACAGCGTCATGAAGAACCACATGCAGAACATCGCGGAGCCGCTCAGGAACATCGCCACGTTCGCCGACGACACCGACCGCACCCGCAGCAGCCCGAGCGGCATCAACGGAGCCGCCGTACGGGCCTCGACGGCGAGGAAGCAGCCGACCAGCGCGAGACCGGCGAGCAGCGGCACCAGTGTGGCCCCGGCCGTCCATCCCGCGGCCTCGGTCTGGGAGATGCCGTACGCCAGGGTGGCGAGCCCGGCCGTCACCAGCACCGCGCCCGGCAGGTCCAGTCGCCGCCCGTCCCCCGCGCGGCTCTCCACCAGCCACACGACGGAGCCGAGCAGCACCACAGCCCCGACCGGCACGTTGATCAGCAGGACCCACCGCCACGACAGCGCATCCACCAGCAGGCCGCCGACGAGTCCACCGGCCGCGCCGCCGCCCGCCCCCACGGCCGTCCAGGTCGCGATGGCCCGTGCCCGGGCGGCGCCCTCCGGGACGGCGGACGTGAGGATCGTCAGCGTCGACGGGGCGAGCACCGCCGCGCCCAGCCCCTGAGCGCCCCGCGCCACCAGCAGCTGCCAGCCCTCCTGGGCCAGCCCGCCGCCGAGCGAGGCCAGCGTGAACAGGCCGAGTCCGACGAGGAACATCCGCTTGCGGCCGTAGAGGTCACCGGCCCGCCCGCCGAGCAGCATGAACCCGGCGAAGGCGATGGTGTAGGCGTTCACCACCCACTGCAGGCCCTGCTCGCTCAGGTGCAGGTCGGCCCGCATCGACGGCAGCGCCACGTTGACGACGGAGATGTCGAGCACGACGAGGAACTGTCCGGCGCACGCGAGCGCCACGACCACCCAGGTGGGAGGCGTGGCGGGACGACGGGACAGGCGGGCGACGTCAGCGGCTCCGAGCATGGATGTCATGCTCTCAACCAGCCGACGCTCCTGGCATCGGCATTTCGACGTAGGCCAGGCCCCGAGGCGTAGGCCATGGCCCCAGCCCCGGCCCTTCCCCAGCTGCCGGCCCTTCCCCAAGAGAAGACAAAGAATTCGTTAGTGGGCCGAAGCATCGGAATAGTTGCCCAGGCGCACGGGGTTCAAGCTGCACGTATCCCGCACGGCTCGCTCAACCAGCACGCCTCTCCCCAGGCCTGGAGGCCTCACTTCATGACGCACACGTCGACCGACCAGCCCGCACCCGGAGCGAGCGGAGCCGTCGTCCCGGTGCTCGCCTTCGCGGGCATCGTGGTCGCGGTGATGCAGACCCTGCTCGTCCCGGTCATCAAGGACTTGCCACAGCTGCTGGACACCTCCCCCAGCAACGCCACCTGGGTCCTGACCTCGACCCTGCTCTCGGGCGCCGTGGCCACGCCGATCATGGGCCGGCTGGGCGACCTGTACGGCAAGCGGCGCATGCTGATCGTCAGCCTCTCGGTGATGGTGGTCGGCGCACTGGTCAGCGCGTTCACCAGCGCCCTCCTCCCCATGATCGTCGGCCGTACGCTCCAGGGCTTCGCGATGGGCGCGATCCCCCTCGGCATCGGCCTGATGCGCGACATGCTGCCCCGCGAGAAGCTCGGCTCGGCGATGGCCCTGATGAGCTCCTCGATCGGCGTCGGCGGCGGCCTCGCCCTGCCCGCAGCGGCCCTGGTCGCGCAGCACACCGACTGGCACGCCCTCTTCTACGGCGCCGCGGGCATCGGCGCCCTCGCCATCGCCCTCACCCTCCTCGTCGTACCGGAGTCCCCGATGCGCGCGAAGGGCTCCTTCGACGTCCTGGGCGCCCTCGGCCTCTCCACCGGTCTCGTGCTCTTCCTGCTGCCGATCACCAAGGGCAGCGACTGGGGCTGGACCTCCGCCACCACACTCGGCCTGTTCGCCGCGTCCGCCGTCGTACTCCTCCTGTGGGGCGTGATGGAGCTGCGGGTCAAGGCCCCGCTGGTGGACCTGCGCACCACGGCCCGCCCGGCCGTCCTCTTCACCAACCTCGCCTCGATCATGGTCGGGGTCAGCTTCTACGTCGTCTCCCTCGTCCTTCCGCAGCTCCTCCAGCTGCCCAAGGCCACCGGCTACGGCCTCGGCCAGTCGATGGTTGTCGCCGGCCTGCTGGTGGCGCCGCTCGGCCTGACCATGATGTTCACGGCGCCCGTCTACGCCCGGCTGTCGGCGAAGTACGGCCCCAAGGTCACCCTGATCCTCGGCCTGCTGATCATCGCGATCGGCTACGGCGCCGGCCTGGGCCTGATGAGCGCCGCCTGGCAGAGCCTCGTCATCGCGGTGCTCCTGGGCGCGGGCATCGGCCTCGCGTACTCCTCCCTCCCCGCGCTGATCGTCGGCGCGGTCCCGGCATCGGAGACGGGCGCGGCCAACGGCCTCAACACCCTGATGCGGTCCATCGGTACGTCGGTGTCGAGCGCCGTGGTCGGCATGGTCCTCGCCAACACCGCGAACAACGTCAACGGCGTCGCGGTCCCGACCATGCACGGCTTCCGGGTCTCCTTCCTGATCGCGACGGGCGCGGTGGCGGTCGGCCTGCTGCTGGCCCTCTTCCTGCCCGGCCGACGCCCGGCGACCAAGCCGCAGCTGCGCGCGAGCAGCGAGGAGGACGCCAATCTGCAGCGCGCCGAGGAGGCGCTGCGCGGCTTCCGCGGCCGCGTCCTGGACGCCACCGGGACCCCGGTCGCCCGCGCGAAGGTCACGCTGATCGACCCCCGGGGCCGGCAGGCGGGCGCGACGCTCTCCGCCGAGGACGGCAGTTATGCCCTCACCGTCCCGGCCCAGGGCCCGTACGTCCTGGCCGCCCGCGCCACGGGCCACGCCCCGCTGGCCTCCGCGGCGACCCACGCGGGCGACGATCGCGCGGTCGACATGGACCTTTCACTGCCGGGCGAAACGGTCTCCATACCCTGAACAATCCGAGGAGATCTCTTCCCCTGGAATCCACCCGGCGTTCACGATGAGCAGGGTTCGCCGACGCACCATCCCTCCCTGTGATCTCCGCCTCCGCCGATCTCCGTGTGAGCGGAGATCGGCGGAACGCGTCTGACGGGGATTCAGGACGGTGTGGGGCGGGGCGGGATGAACGGGACTGTGTTCCGGTGCGAGGACGTGCCGGCGGACGACAGACTCGCCTACTGGCGGGAACGGGTCGGCCGAACCGCGGCGACCCTCGACGTCACCAGTGACTACGCCGCCGACTACCGGGCGGAACTGCGACTGCTGGAACTGGGACCGGTCACCGTCTGGTCGGCGACGTTCCTGCCGACGCGGTTCCTGCGCGACGCCCAGATGGTGCGGCAGTCCGACCCCGAGATCTTCCACCTGAGGCTGATCCTCGGGGGCGAGCTGGCCTTCGACCACGGCGGCCGGACCGACACCTTCGGCCCGAGCGACCTGTACCTGGCCGACAGTTCGCGGCCGGGCGACCTGCGGTCGTACGACGACGGGGAAGGCGGCTTGCTCACGGCAGTGGGCGTCGAGGTCCCCAAGGTGCTGCTGCCGGTGCCCCCGCACCGGGAGTTGCTGGGCAGACGGCTGTCGGCACGGGAGGGAATCGGCGCCCTGCTGAAGGACTTCCTCACCGGCCTGGACCGGCAGGCCGACACCGTGCGGCCGTCCGACGCGGCGCGCCTGGGGACGGTCCTTCTCGACCTGCTCTCGGCCTGGATCGCCCAGGTGCTGGAGACGGAGCCCGCACTGCCGCCGGAGACCCGCAACCGCGCCATGGCGCAAGGCATCCGGGCGTTCATCCGGCAGAACCTGCACGATCCGGAGCTGACACCGCCCGTGATCGCCGCGGCGCACCACATCTCCCTCAGCTATCTGCACCGCATCTTCCAGGAACAGGCGCAGGGCGAGACGGTCGCGGCCTGGATCCGCCGACAGCGACTGGAGGGCGCCCGCCGCGACCTCGCGGACCCCGCTCTGCGCGGCACGCCGATCCACGCCATCGCCGCCCGCTGGGGCCTTCCGCGTGCCTCGGACTTCTCCCGCGCCTTCCGCACCGCCTACGGGATTTCGCCCAAGGAACACCGGCTCCAGGCGTTGTCCGTACGGGAGTAGACGCACCGCCAAGTCCCAGTGGACTCATTGCTAACGACACTCACAACGATCACTCGCATGCTGATCAGGCAGTCGCCCGACAGGAAAACCCACGAAACACAGAGGGGCCTACTGGCATGTCCATAAAGATGATCACGCGAGTCTCCGCAGCGGTCGCCTCGGCGGTCTGCGCCCTGGCCTTCTCCACGCCGGCCGACGCGGCGGCCATCTACGCCAGGTTCGACAACGTCGGAACCGGAAAGTGCCTGGCCGTCCCCAACGCGAGCAAGACGGCCGGCACCGGCCTGATCCAGTGGACCTGCGGCTCCGGCAGCGAGCAGCAGTGGAAGATCGAGGAAGTGCCGGGCGGCGCGGTCAAGATCACGAACGAGAACAGCCAGATGTGCCTTGCCATGCCCAACGCCAGTACGGCCAACGGCACCCAGGTCATCCAGTGGCCCTGTAACGGCAGCTCGGAGCAGCGCTGGATCCACGACAGCATCAACCGCCTGCGGAACGTGAACAGCGACAGATGCCTGGCCGTCGCCAACAGCAGCACGACCAACGGCACCGAGGTCATCCAGTGGACCTGCACCACGAACACCGACCAGCAGTGGGCCTGGTAAGACCCCACCGGGGCGACCCTCCTGGCGAGGGTCGCCCTTCGTTGTCGAGCAGTTGAGGAATCTCCAGAATGCGAAGACACCTCGTCGCCGCGGCGGCCGTCGCCGTGGTGAGCGCGCCCGTGCTGACGGGCTCGCCCCTGACCGGCTCGGCGCCGACGGCCGAGGCCGCCGAAACCGCCGTCCACGCCCGCCTCTACAACCAGGGCACCGGCTTCTGTCTGGCCAACCCCGGCTCCAGCACGACCAACGGCACCGTGATGATCCAGTGGTCGTGCAGCTACAGCGACAGCAACTACTGGACGCTCCAGCCGGTGACCGGCGGCTACCACGTGATCAACAAGGCGAGCGGCAAGTGCCTGGCCATCCCCAGCGGGAGTACGACGCCCGGCGTCAAGGCCATCCAGTGGGGTTGCGGCACCGAAGCCGGCGACGAGCAGGTCTGGGTCCACGACGACCGCGACCGGCTCAAGAACGCGAAGACCGGCCTGTGCCTCGCCATCCCCAACACCAGTACGACCGTCGGCACGGAGGCCATGCAGTGGGGCTGCAACGAGAACAAGGACCAGCAATGGCTGTGGTGACCCGCGGACGTGCCCGGACCGCGCTCCTGACCGCACTCGTCCTCGCCGTCCTGACCGGTGTTCTCCTGCCGGGCCCGGCCTCCGCCGAGGGCACGTCGGGCGAAGCGAGCGCCTACATCAACACGGCGACCGAGGGCGACGGCCCCCGCACTCCCGACATCATCGGCACCAGCGCGAACAACGCGGTCGTGGCCTGGCGGGAGGGCATCGTCCCGGGCAAGGTCGACCAGGGTTACATCCGGTACTCGTACACCACCGACGGCGGCGTGAACTGGAGCCGTCCCAAGATCCTGGCCCAGGAGACCAGCGAGTACTCCTGGCACTACGTCGTCCTCTACCAGGCGGGCCACGAACTCTTCGCCTACCTCGGCCGGACCAAGACCTCGATCACCAACAACAACGGCCTCCCGATCGACGCCGTCGTGGTCAAGCGGAGCACCGACGAGGGGCACACCTGGCAGGACTACCCCACCACCATTCCGTACGACGACCCGGACACCACGGGCGTCGACGAGGGCTTCGCCAACCTCATCATCGCCGGTCGCCCGGTCCAGCTGGCGGGCGGCAAGCACGTCATCCCGTTCTGGGCCTCGGGCCGGGAGAACGGGGTGCTGATCTCCTCGGACCTGAAGACCTGGACGGCCGGTGGCGTCGTACCGGATCCGAACGACCTCGACGGCGGCGAACCCCAGATCGCCGTCTCGCAGGACGATCCGAACAAGCTGGTCATGGTCGCCCGCAGCGCCGCGAGCCGGACCCGCGCGGCGACGGCCACGAGTTCCGACGGCGGTCAGACCTGGACGCCCTTCATGCTCGACTCCAACCTGCCGAGCTACGACGTCAAGGTCCAGTTCACCAAGGACAGCAACGGGCAGTACCTGTCCATCCACAACACCGCCAAGGACCGTAAGGTCCTCAACTACAAGGTCAAGCGCCCCGGCGCGGCCTGGAGCGCCGGCAAGTTCTTCGCCGACGGCCCGGCGGCCGACGAGGACAAGACGCCGGTCGGCACGGGTGCGGGCTGGGACACGTATGCAATGGCCGACGAGTACGCCCCGGGCAAGTTCTATGTCGCCTGGGAGTTCGACACCTCTCGGATCAAGGTGAACAAGCTCGACACCTCCGACGCGCCCTGATCCATGATCCATCGCCGCCGTACCCCCTGTCGCCCGCCGACCAGGAGGTACGGCAGCATGGGATGCCGAGACGCACGTACGACTGCTTTCGGAAAGGCAGGCGCCATGCCCGCGGCACCCAAGCCCGAGATCCTGGCCGCGTTCGAGGCGGCGAAGGGATTCATGCCGGTGGACGAGGGCCTCGCCCTGTACGCGGCGGCCGTCGAGGCGGGCAGCCTCGGTCTCCCCCTCCTGGAGGTCGGCACGTACTGCGGCCGCTCCACGATCCTGCTCGCCGACGCGGCTCGAGAGGCCGGGGTCACCGCGCTCACCGTCGACCACCACCGCGGCAGCGAGGAGCAACAGCCGGGCTGGGAGTACCACGACCCGGAGACGGTCGACCCCGAGATCGGCCTGATGGACACGCTGCCCACGTTCCGCCGCACGCTGCACCGCGCCGGGCTGGAGGAACACGTCGTCGCCCTGGTCGGCCGCTCGCCGCAGGTGGCGAAGGTCTGGAGCACTCCCCTGGGGCTCGTCTTCATCGACGGCGGCCACACCGACGAGCACGCGAACGCCGACTACGAGGGGTGGGCGCCCCACGTGGCCGAGGGCGGGCTGCTGGTCATCCACGACGTGTTCCCGGACCCGGCGGACGAGTTCACCGGCCAGGCCCCGTACCGCGTCTACCTCAGGGCTCTCGCCTCCGGTGCGTTCACGGAGGTCTCGGTGACCGACTCGCTGCGCGTCCTGCGGCGAACGGGGACGGGGGTCTGAGGGCGCGGTTAGAGTCGCTGTCGTGTCGTACGCAGGCCCGGATTTCGAACCGCCCCAGCCCCGCCGTCCCCGGCGCCGTCCGCTGACCGTCGCCCTCGCCGCGCTCGTGCCGGGCGCGTTGCTGGGGTGGCTGGTGTTCGAGGCGGTCGGCGGAACAGGCGGATCGGGCGGATCGGGCGGAGAGACAGGCGCGGCGGTCGGCACCGCCACCGCGCAGTCGAGCACCCCGGCCACCTCCCCCACCGACGACGGCAAGCAGCCGCGCACCTCCGAGAAGCCGACACCCTCTCCCTCGGCCCCCGCCGCCTCCGGCCCCCTCAAGGGCAAGGTGATCGTCATCGACCCGGGTCACAACCCGGGCAACTTCCAGCACACGGCCGAGATCAACCGCAAGGTGGACATCGGAACGAACCGGAAGGAATGCGACACAACAGGTACATCCACCAACTCCGGTTACACAGAGGCCAAGTTCACCCTCGACGTGGCCCACCGCATGCGTGCTCTGCTGGAGAAGCAGGGCGCCACGGTGAAGCTGACCCAGGACAACGACCGGCCCTACGGCCCGTGCGTGGACGAGCGCGCCCGGATCGGCAACGCGGCGCACGCGGACGCCGTCGTCTCGGTCCACGCGGACGGCTCGGGAGCGGGCAACCGCGGCTTCCACGTCATCCTTCCCGGCAGCGTGCACGCGGGCGCCGCCGACACCCGCCCGATCGTCGCCCCTTCGCGCGACCTCGGCGAGCGCATCGCGGGCAACTTCGTGCGCGTCACGGGCAGCGCGCCCTCCAACTACGTCGGCGACGGCACCGGACTGGACACCCGCACGGATTTGGGCGGTCTCAATCTGTCAACGGTTCCCAAGGTGTTCATCGAGTGCGGCAACATGCGCGATAGCAAGGACGCGGCACTACTGACCAGCGGCGCCTGGCGGCAGAAAGCGGCGCAAGGGATCTCTGAGGGAATCGTGAGTTTCCTGCGCGGGTAGTGATCAGCGCACGGATCCGGGCGGACACCCTGTTCTGGCGGACGATAGTGTCGTCCCTACGATGAGGGGCCACCCCCGCGCTTCACACCGGGGCCCGAGGGCGACATGGTGAGAGCGGCGCCTCCAGCGATGCCGACGATGAGACGATTGACGAAGGACACGAAGTGAATATCCGCTCCCTCACTCGAGGCGACGGCGTGGTGATCGGAGCAGCGGTATTGCTGTTCATCGCGTCATTCCTCGACCTCTACTCGCTCGACGGTGCTCCCGACAGCCTCGACCTCCCCAGCCTGTGGGCAAGCGGCCCGGTCCTGCTCAGTGTCGTTCTGGCGGGGATCATCGGCGCCGCGCTCGTCGTGGTCTCTCGGGGCCTGCCGCAGATGCCGAAGGTGGCGGGGCTCGACCTCGGACAGTTCGGCGTCGCCTTCACGGTGTTCGCCGCGTGGAGCGCGCTGGGCAACATCTTCGACCCGGCCGGGGGTGCCGACAACTTCGAGACGTCCGGCCCCGGCCCCAACGCCGGCATCGGCCTGATCCTCGCCCTCGTCGCCACCCTGGTCATGGCCGCCGCCGCCATCGCCACCCCTCTGGTCCCGGCACTCAAGGGCGCCCTCGTCCCCGCCCCCAAGCCCCCCACTCCCCAGCCCTACGGCGCCCAGCCCCAGGGTGGTTACGGCTACCCCGGCGCCCAGCAGCAGCCGTACGGCGGTCAGCCGCAGCCGGGGCAGCCCTTCGGGGCCCAGCCGGGCGGCCAGCCGCAGCAGGCTCCGCAGGCGCAGCCGCCGGCCGCGGACTTCTCGCCGTTCTGGTTCGCCGTGCCGGTGCCGCGGCCGCTGTTCGCGGAGGACGGTTCGCCGACGCCGATCGCCGAACTCGCCCCCGGCACCTGGTACCTCGCGGTCGAGCAGCGCGGTCCGGCGCTCGTCGCGCAGACGCAGGACGGTCGTCGTGGCGTGCTGCAGGACACGACGGGGATCCAGCGCGGCTGAGGCCCAGCCACCTGTCTTCGCCGAACGGCCCCTCGCCCTTCCGGGCGGGGGGCCGTTGTCGTACAGTCGCGTCGCAGCCCGGAACCGATAACTGACACACCATCAGTGACGTCCGACACCTGGAGGCGCCATGCGGCTAGGGCTCGCCCTCGGCTACTGGGGTCGCGGCCCCTCCGCGGACCACGTGCCGCTGGCACTGGAGGCGGAGCGGCTCGGCTACGACTCCGTGTGGACCGCGGAGTCGTGGGGCTCGGACGCGTTCACGCCGCTCGCCTGGATCGCGGCCCAGACGTCCCGCATCAAACTGGGTACGGCGGTTGCGCAGATGGCCGCCCGCTCGCCGACCACCACCGCCATGCACGCGCTCACCCTGGACCACCTCTCCGGCGGACGCGTGATGCTCGGGCTCGGTCTGTCGGGTCCGCAGGTGGTCGAGGGCTGGTACGGACGGCCGTTCCCGAAGTCGCCGCTGACCGCGACCCGGGAGTACGTCGACGTCGTACGGCAGGTGCTGCGGCGCGAGGCGCCGGTGGAGCTCGCCGGCCGTTTCCACGCCCACCCCTACCGCGGCCCGGACGCTACCGGCCTCGGCAAGCCCCTCAAGCCGATCACGCATCCGCTCCGCCCCGACCTGCCGATCCTGCTGGGCGCCGAAGGGCCGAAGAACGTCGCGCAGACGACCCGGATCGCGGACGGCTGGCTGCCGTTGTACTGGTCGCCGACCCGGCCCGAGGTGTACGAGGCTTCACTCGCCGGTGCTCCCGAAGGCTTCCTCGTCGCCCCCATGGCCCAGGTGCGGGTCTGCGACGACGTCGGCGAAGGGCTCCTGCCGGTCAAGACGATGCTCGGCTTCTACATCGGCGGAATGGGCCACGCGGCACGGAACTTCCACGCCGACCTGATGGCGCGCATGGGGTACGAAGAGGAGGCCCGGCGGATCCAGGAACTGTTCCTGTCCGGCCGCAAGGAAGAGGCCGTGCTCGCCGTCCCCGACGCCTTCGCGGACGAGATCTCGCTGGTCGGGCCGCGCGAACGCATCGCCGAGCGGCTGGAGTTGTGGCGCAAGGGGCCGGTGACGGACCTGTTGGCGCTGGCGCCGGACCGGCACACCCTGCGCGTCCTCGCGGAACTCAACTCCTGACCGACTGCTTGATCTTGCAGCTGCCGCCCGTCGGAGCCCACGCGCCGCGGGAACGAACCCGTTCGGGTTTCATCCACGGTTGAGGGGCAACCCGATGGACATGTCCCCTCATTATCGCAACGGTGCCAATCAGGCCGGCACGATCATCGCGGTCGTCGCCGACATCATGGCCCTCATCCTGGGCCTGTGGATCCTGATGTACCTGCTGGACGCGAACCGCGCGAACGACTTCGTGCAGTTCATCCACGACGCGGCCCGCTGGCTGGCGGGCTGGTCCCACGACCTGTTCACGTTCGACGAAGCCTGGGCGCGGGTCGTGGCCGGATACGGCCTGGCCGCGATCGTGTACCTGTTCGTGGGGCACGCGATCGCCAACCGCGTGCACCGGCACTGAGCGGTCAGTCGCAGCACTCCGGGTCGAGGCCGCGGGGCAGGCGATCGCCGCCGAAGACCGTGCAGGTCGCCTCGTGGCCACCGAGTGCTGCCACGGCCAGGAGGAGGGAGCCGGCCGTCCAGGTGGTCAGCTCCCGGGGCCAGATGGCCTCGTCCTCGAACACGTAGCCCGTCCAGTACAGGCCGGACTCCGCGTCCCGCAGGTGCTGGATCGACTGGAGGATGTCCAGGGCCCGGTCGGACTCGCCCATCGCCCAGAGGGCGATGGCGAGTTCGGCCGACTCCCCGCCCGTCACCCACGGGTTGGGGACGACGCAGCGCACCCCGAGGCCGGGTACGACGAAGCGGTCCCAGTCCGCCTCTATGCGGGACTTGGCCTCCGCGCCGGTGAGCGCGCCCCCCAGCACCGGGTAGTACCAGTCCATCGAGTAGCGGTCCTTGTCGAGGAACCGCTCCGGGTGGCGCCGGATCGCGTGCCGCAGCGCCCCCACCGCCAACTCCCAGTCCGGCTGCGGCTCTTCGCGCTGGTCGGCGATGGCGAGCGCGCAGCACAGCGCGTGGTGGATCGAGGAGGAGCCGGTCAGCAGCGCGTCCGCGGTGGCCGTGCCGTCGTCCTCGCTCTTCCAGCCGATCTGTCCGCCCGGCTGCTGGAGGCGCAGGACGCATTCGATCGCCGCGTGGACCGTCGGCCACATGCGGTCGAGGAACGTGTCGTCGCCGGTGGAGAGGTAGTGGTGCCAGACGCCCACGGCTATGTAGGCGACGAAGTTCGTCTCGCGGCCCCGGTCGGTGACGTCGTCGAAGTCCCCGTCGGCGTACGCCGCGTACCAGGAGCCGTCCTCGTTCTGGTGCCTCGCCAGCCAGGCGTACGCCCGCTCGGCGGCCTCGTGCTCGCCGGCCGCGTCCAGCGCCATCGCGGCCTCGGTGTGGTCCCACGGGTCCAGGTGGTGTCCCCGGAACCACGGGATCGCGCCGTCCTCCCGCTGCACGGCGAGGATCCCGGCGACGGTGGCGGCAGCCTGCCCGGCGGTGAGGACCCCGGGCAGGACGAGGTGTTCTGTCCGGGGGGTGGTCACTTGGCGTCCACCCGAGGCAAATGCGGCTTGGTCGCGTACGCCACGAAGCTCTTGCCTATCAGTGGGTTCAGCGCCTGCTCGGCGACCCGCGTGGCCAGCGGCTTCTTCATGATGTCCCAGACCAGCAGCTTGTGGTACGCCCGCACCGGCAGCGCCTTGTCGTTGTCGACGCCGAACGCGCACTTCAGCCACCAGTAGGGCGAGTGGAGGGCGTGGGCGTGGTGCGTGCCGTACGGTTTCAGCCCGGCCTCGCGGATCCTCGCCAGGAGCTCGTCCGCCTTGTAGATGCGGATGTGGCCGCCCTCGACCTCGTGGTAGGCGCCGGACAGCGTCCAGCAGACCTTCTCGGGGCCGTAGCGCGGGACGGTGATCGCGATGCGGCCGCCGGGCTTCAACACCCGTACCATCTCGGCGAGTACGCCCTTGTCGTCCGGGATGTGCTCCATCACCTCGGAGATGATCACGACGTCGAAGGACTCGTCGGGGAAGGGCAGCGCGAGGGCATCGCCCTCCATGGCCGTCGCGGTGGCGCCCTCGGGGGCCTCCCCCGCCTCCTTCATCGCCGCGAACCACTTCGCGACCTCGCGGATCTCCTCGCCGTTCTGGTCCAACGCCACCACCTGCGCGCCGCGCCGGTAGCACTCGAACGCGTGCCGGCCGGCACCACAGCCGAGATCCAGAACACGGTCCCCCGGGGCGAGCGGGAACCGGGAGAAGTCGACGGTCAGCACGTGGCCCTGCTTTCGGGATGGTCTTCCGGGGTGGAGGCGGCAATGGGTGCCGTTGCCGGGGTGATCGGTGGTACCGCTGTGACTGGTTGTACGGACGCTCCTGCGGGCGCGGATGGTTGAACGGCCGAGCGGGCGATCTCCTCGCGGTACCGGGCGACCGTCCCTTCGGCGGCCCGCGCCCAGGTGAACCGCTCCAGCACCCGCTCGCGCCCCGCCGCGCCGAGCCGTCCGCGCAACTCCGCGTCACCCAGCAGCCGGCCCAGCCCGGCGGCCAGCGCGCCCGCGTCACCCGGCGGTACCGCCAGGCACGTCTCCCCGTCGCGCCCCGCGACCTCCGGGATCGCGCCGCCGGTCGTGGCCAGCAGCGGGGTTCCGGTGGCCATGGCTTCCGCCGCCGGCAGCGAGAAGCCCTCGTACAGGGACGGCACGCAGGCGACCTGGGCCGAGCGGACCAGGTCGACCAGTTCGGCGTCCGAGATGCCCTTGACGAACTCGACGGCGCCCTGGAGGCCGTAGCGCTCGAGAGCCTGGGCGACGGGCCCCTCGTCGGGTCGCTTGCCGACGACGACGAGGTGGGCGTCGGGGTGTTCGGTGCGGACCTTCGCCAGTGCCTCGACCAGGAAGACCAGGCCCTTGAGCGGTACGTCGGCGCTGGACGTCGTGACGATACGGCCCGGGACCTGCCGTATGGACTCGTCCGGCGAGAAGAGGTCCGTGTCGGCGCCGATGTGGACGACGTGGATGCGGTCCTGCCGTACGCCGAGATGGTCGACGATCTCCTGGCGGGACGTGCCGGAGACGGTGAGCACGGAGGGCAGGCGGCGGGCGACGCGCTTCTGCATGCGGGTGAAGGCGTACCACCGCCGTATGGACATCCGCCGCCGCAGGCCCTCCGCCGCGTCCAGCTCCAACCGGCGGTCCACGGTGATGGGGTGGTGGATGGTGGTGACGAGCGGGGCGCCGACATCGCCCAACAACCCGTATCCGAGTGTCTGGTTGTCGTGGACGACGTCGAACTCGCCGCGCCGATCGCGCAGATGGCGGCGGGCCCGGAGCGAGAACGTCAGCGGCTCCGGGAAGCCGCCCGTCCACATCGTCGCCACTTCCAGCGCGTCGACCCAGTCGCGGTACTCGTCGCGCTTCGGGGTGCGGAAGGGGTCGGGGTGGCGGTAGAGGTCGAGGCTGGGCAGCTCGGTCAGGCTCAGGCCGTCGTAGCCCTCGTCGAGGACGGGGTAGGGCTGGGAGCCGATGACCTCGACGCGGTGGCCGAGGCGGGCCAGCTCGCGGGAGAGGTGCCGTACGTAGACCCCCTGGCCCCCGCAGAACGGGTTCCCTTTGTAGGTGAGGAGTGCGATTCGGAGCGGTCGCTCGCCGTCGGCGGCCAGGTCCTCGGAGGACCCCGCCTGACTGGCCTCAGCGGTCACTCTGGGCCCCCTTCTCCCTGCTCTGTCCCGCGAGATTACGCCGGGACGCTAATCTAGAACAAGTTTCAGACTTGATCGTTCAAGAGGCTCTGAATCTACCGGCAGGTAAGGCCGCTGTGAGCGGTGGATCGGGTGATTCACGCCACGGCGGACGTCCTGCCATGCTGGATGATCCATGCTGTGTAATCGGACGCCTTACCGACTGTCACGGCTGACTGTCACGGAACGGGATCCATGCCTGCGGAAGCCAAGGCCGACAAGGGGGACAAGGTGGTCAAGGTGGACGCCAGTACCTCACACCCCGCCTCCCCGCCCCTCACCGAGCGGCAGGAGGCGCGCCGCCGCCGCATCCTGCACGCGTGCGCACAACTGGCCAGCCGGGGCGGTTTCGACGCGGTGCAGATGCGGGAGGTCGCGGAGGTCTCACAGGTCGCCCTCGGCACCCTCTACCGCTACTTCCCGTCCAAGATCCATCTGCTGGTCGCCACGATGCAGGACCAGCTGGAGCACATGCACGGCACGCTGCGCAAGAAGCCGCCGTCGGGCGAGACGGCGGCGGAGCGGGTGGCGGAGACCCTGATGCGGGCCTTCCGCGCGCTGCAGCGCGAGCCGCATCTGGCGGACGCGATGGTCCGCGCCCTGACCTTCGCCGACCGCAGCGTCTCGCCCGAGGTCGACCAGGTCTCCCGCCAGACCACGGCGATCATCCTGGACGCGATGGGCTTGGAGAACCCCACCCCCGACCAGCTCTCCGCGGTCCGCGTCATCGAGCACACCTGGCACTCGGCCCTGATCACGTGGCTGTCGGGGCGCGCCTCCATCGCCCAGGTGAAGATCGACATCGAGACGGTGTGCCGGTTGATCGACCTGACGGATCCGGACACGCAGGGCCCGGACGGGCCGTAGGCACAAGAAAGACCTACGAGACGGGTTCCCTTCGCCGGCATTACCCGGATCAGGTAACTGGGGGTCGCCTTCCGGTCTTCCAGCCTCTCGGCCTTCCGACTTTCCGGCCTCTCAGCCCGACCGTCGCTGTCGGCCCCGGCGGATGCCGAAGCATCTCGCCGAAGTCGGCTACTCCGGTCGAACTCCCTCACTCGTCCCGTAGGCACTTCCCATAATAGGACATTCGCCCCGGTATGGAATCCCCCGAATGCTGATTTTTTAGGATCTCCTGGGGCTCCTACCCCTCCGGCTACCCCTCCGGCTACTCCTCCGGGGGAAACACCGGCTCCCCGCTCCCCAGCAGCGTGATCATGATGGCCTCCACCGGGCAGGCCTCCGCCGCCGCCAGGACCTTCTCGTTGGCGTCGGTCTCCGGCTCGGCGGGGTGGGACTGGCGTCCCGCGTCGAGCCGGAAACCGTCCGGGGCGTGGTGGACACAGCTCGCGGAGCCGATGCACAGGGAGCGGTCGACCTCGACCTGCCAGCGGTCGCCCACGCGCTACACCTCCCCGCCGGCCGGCAGATGGATCATCTTGTGCTCCAGGTACTCGCCGTAGCCTTCCGGCCCGAACTCCCTCCCCAGCCCGGAGTTCTTGTAGCCGCCGAAGGGGCCGAGCATGTCGAGACTGAAGGTGTTGACGGAGTACGTGCCGGTACGGACCCGGCGGGCGATCTCGATGCCGTGCTCGACGTCGGCGGTCCACACGCTGCCGCTCAGCCCGTAGTCGGAGTCGTTCGCGATCTTCACGGCCTCGGACTCGTCGCCGTACGGGAGCAGGCAGATCACCGGCCCGAAGATCTCCTCCCGGGCGATGCGCATCGAGTTGTCGACGTCGCCGAAGAGCGTCGGCTCCACGTACCAGCCCCGATCGAGCCCCGGCGGGCGCCCGCCGCCCGTGAGGATCTTGGCGCCCTCCTCCTGGCCGATGCGGATGTAGTCCAGGTTGCGCCGCTGCTGCCGCTGCGCCACCAGCGGGCCGACCTGCGTCGCCGGGTCCAGCGGGTCGCCGACGACCAGGGCGCCGGCCGCCGCCGCGAAGGCCTCGGCGAACTCGTCGTAGCGGGAGCGGGGCAGCAGGATGCGGGTCTGGGCCACGCAGGCCTGGCCGTTGTTCATCCAGGCCGCGGAGACGATGCCGGGGACGGAGGTCTCCAGGTCCGCGTCCGGCAGGACCACCGCCGCCGACTTGCCGCCCAGCTCCAGCGTCACGCGCGTCAGATTGCGGGCGGCCACCTCCATCACGCGCTTGCCGGCCGCCACCGAGCCGGTGAAGGAGATCTTGTCGACGCCCGGGTGCCCGACGAGGTACTCGCTGACCTCGCGATCGGCGGGCAGGATCGACAGCACGCCCTCCGGCAGCCCGGCCTCCTGCGCGATCTCGCCGAGGATGTACGCGTCCAGGGGCGATTCGGGCGACGGCTTGAGGATCACCGTGCAGCCGGTGAGCAGCGCCGGCGCGAGTTTGGCGGCGGCCACGAACTGCGGGACGTTCCAGGGGGCGACGGCCGCGACGACCCCGACCGGCTCGCGGCGCACGAGGATGCGCCCGAGGACTCCGTCGCGTGTCTCCTCGTAGGTGAAGTCCCGCGCGACCGTGATCGCCGCGTCCCACACCATCATCGCGCCGAGCGCCTGCGCGAGGACGCTCCAGGAGTACGGCGACCCGTTCTCGGAGGAGATGACGCGGGCGATCTCATCGTGCCGGGCGGCGATCCCGTCCTTGATCCGGGTGACGACCTCGATCCGCTCGTCGAGGGTCATGCGAGGCCAGGGCCCCTCGTCGAACGCCGCGCGCGCCGCGGCGACAGCCCGGTCCACGTCCGCCGTCGAGGCGTGCGGCACGCGTCCGATGACCTCTTCGGTGTGCGGCGAGATCACCTCGATGACGTCCTTGCCCACGGGGTCGGTCAACTCCCCGCCGATGAACAGCTGTCCGTGCTCTATGGGTTCTAGGGGTTCCACGAGTTCGGCCATGGCGACTGCCTCCCCGGAGCTACCGTCTCTGACGGTTCATCAGATACGGAACTGATACCAGTTCCACTCGGAGGAGTCCACGGGCCTCACACGTCGGGTTCCACGGGACGGATGACTCGGGCTCTCATCGAAACCCGTTCTAGTTATAGTGGCCGGAGCGTGGTCTGAACGCGGCGATTGGGGAGCCCATGGCGCAGGTGTACGACCACGGCGGCGGCGTCCGTTCCGTCCAGGTCCCCATCCCGGACAACCCCCTCGGCCACACCCTCGTCCACGTCGTCGACACCGACCGGGGACCGGTACTGATCGACACCGGCTGGGACGACCCGGCCTCCTGGGACACCCTCGCCGAGGGGCTGGCGGCCTGCGGCACCTCGGTCGGCGAGATCCACGGCGTGGTCATCACCCACCACCACCCCGACCACCATGGCCTGTCCGGCCGGGTGCGCGAGGCGTCCGGGGCGTGGATCGCGATGCACGCGGCGGACGGGGCGATCGTACGGCGGACCCGCTCGACCCGCCCCCAGCGCTGGTTCACCTATATGACGGCCAAGCTGGAAGCCGCCGGCGCCCCCGAGGAACACGTGGCGCCCCTGCGCTCCGCCCGCTCCCATACCCTGCCCGGCCTGGCCCCGGCCCTGCCGGACCGCGAGATCGTCCCCGGCGAACTCCTCGATCTGCCCGGCCGCCGACTGCGCGCGATCTGGACCCCGGGCCACACACCCGGCCACGTCTGCCTGCACCTGGAGGAGGAGCACCCGGCCCGACTCCCGGGCCACGGCCGCCTGTTCTCCGGTGACCATCTCCTCCCCGAGATCACCCCGCACATCGGCCTGTACGAGGATCCGGACGACGCCACCGTCACCGACCCCCTCGGCGACTACCTCGACTCCCTGGAACGCGTCGGCCGCCTCGCCCCCGCCGAGGTGCTCCCCGCCCACCAGCACGCGTTCACCGACGCGCCCGCCCGCGTACGGGAGTTGCTGGCCCACCACGAGGACCGCCTCACCGGCCTCCTCTCCCTCCTGGCCGAGCCCCTCACCCCCTGGCAGCTCGCCGTGCGCATGGAATGGAACCGTCCCTGGGACCAAATCCCGTACGGATCGAAGAACATCGCCGTCTCGGAGGCCGAGGCGCATCTGCGGCGACTGGTGAAACTGGGGCGGGCGGAGGCGGTGGCGGGGAGCGAGCCGGTGACGTACGTGGCGGTGTAAAGAGGTTGGCGTAACAAATCGCGCGCACCCGATCACTCACTGTTTAGCTGGCGCCGAGGCCGTCCATCACGGCGCCCTCTCCGGCCCTGCTCGAAGGAGAGAAGAACAGCATGAGGATCGTGAGCACCACCACCCTGAAACGAGCCGCCGTTCCGTCCCTGGCCGCGGGTCTCCTCCTGGCCGCGTTCGCCGCCCCCGCCGCGGCCCAGGCTCCGGCCGACTCCACGGCGACCCGCGTCGACAACACCGTCACGGTCACCACCCGGCTCGCGACGACGCCGAATCCCGTCCGTATGCGCGTCAACTCCGGTGGCAGTCTGATCATCGAGGACTCTTCGGGTATCACACCGGGTCCGGGCTGCACCCGCTTCGGCACGGGCAACACCGCCGTCGACTGCGGCCCCGCGAGCACCGTCACCCGGCTCTCCGTCTCCCTGCGCGACAAGGCGTGAACGGCGACGGTCCACCCGCCAACCCGCGTACGTCCGGACCAACTCCTCTGCGTTACCCAGGAGTTCGATCTCGCGTCGGCTCATCGTCGAATTGACGGCCCGCCGTCGGCGCGCCTCGGCCAGGCCCTCCCCCGTGAGGTCGGAGGGGTCGGCGAGCAGCGCGGCCAGCAGCGCGCGGGCCGTTCCGGCGAGTGCCTCGGCGGAGACTGCGACCTGGGCCAGGATCACCGCTGACATGCCCCAGTCCAGGCCCGGGTCGCCCTCCTCGGTGTTGGACCAGTCGATCACGTAGGCGCCGTCGGGCGTGAGGATCACGTTGTCCGGATGCAGGTCGAGGTGGAGTACGCGTCCGGTGGAGGAGTGACGGGCGGGAATGGCGTGAGCCGTCGCAGCAGACCGGCGAGGACGTCGCCCGCCTCACGCGCGTCGATCCGTCCCGCGCCGAGCGCCTCCAGCATCGTCGGCCCCGACAGCCGCTCCATCACCAGTTCGGTGCGCGTGGAGGCGGAGAGCCGTACCCGGGGCGCGGGGTAGCCGTGTCGGCGCACGTGCTCCATCACCGCGCCCTCGGCGAGCGCGTCCCCCCACCCTTCCCGGTCGCGGCGCAGCACCCACGCCTCGTCGATCTCGTACACGTCGGCGGAGCGGCCGGAGCCGAGCAGTCTCCCCGTCATGGATTCCCCGTCAACGGACATGGCCCGAACGTACCCGCACGCACCGGCGGCCCTCAGCCGCTTCCTTACGGGCGAGTAGAGTAGCCGCGTCGTCATCGCACCCGTACGGGGGGAAGCCGGTGCAATTCCGGCGCTGACCCGCAACCGTGAACCACCACGTGGTGAGCCGGACTGCCCCGGACGGATCGTGAACGGCTCACGCGCACCGGCAACCGGCCGGTGTGCGGCACCGTCGAGGTCTACGGAGCCGAGCCGCCCGGGGTGTCCCGTGCTGCCCGGCTCCCTCGCAGGGAGAGGCACCCGCCGATCATGAACGTCCGCCGCAGCGCCGCGGCCCTGGCCGCCGCCACCGCCGTGATCGGCGCCGCCGCCGCGCCCGCCGTCGCCACCGACCCGTCCCCGTCCGCGTCGCGGGCCTTCTCCTCCGCGCTGTACGGCAGCACGGACCCGACGTACGACGGTGTCTGGCGTCAGTCCCTCGCCCTGCTCGCCCAGCACACCGTCGGGGTGAAACCCCCGGCCGAGTCCGTGGACTGGCTGGCCGGGCAGCAGTGCGCGAACGGCGCCTTCGCGCCCTACCGCGCCGACCCCTCCAAGGCGTGCGGCGCCAAGCTCATGGCCGACACGAACAACACGGCCGCCGCCGTCCAGGCCCTCGCCGCGCTCGGCGGCCACGACGCCGCCGCCGACAAGGCCGTCGCCTGGCTGAAGTCCGTGCAGAACAAGGACGGCGGCTGGGGCTACGCGCCCGGCGGCGCCAGCGACACGAACTCGACCTCCGTCGTCATCGGCGCGCTGACCGCCGTAGGGGAGGAGCCGGCGGACGTGCGCAAGGGTGAGCAGACGCCGTACGACGCCCTGCGGAAGCTCGCCCTGCCGTGCGACGGGGACGGCGCGGGTGCCTTCGCCTTCCAGCCGGACAAGAAGGGCAAGTTGGCCGCCAACGCCGACGCCACGGCGGCTGGTGTCCTCGGCGCGCTCGGCAAGGGCCTGGTCGTGCGGCCGGCGTCCGGCAAGCAGACGGACGCCGCGGCCTGCTCCGACGCCGGCTACCCCGCCCCGCAGCAGGCCGCGGCCAACGGTGCCGCCTACCTCACGAAGGCCCTCGCCGAGGACGGTTACCTCAAGTCCGCCCTCCCCGGCTCCACCGACCAGCCCGACTACGGCAACACCGCGGACGCCGTCGTCGCGCTCGCCGCGCAGGGCCGGGCCGCGCAGGCCAAGGAGCCCCTGCGGTGGCTGGAGCAGAACTCCGCGACCTGGGCGGCGAAGAGCGGCCCCGCCGCCTACGCCCAGCTGATCTTCGCCGCCCACGCGACGGGCACGGACCCGCGCGACTTCGGCGGGGCGGACCTGGTGAAGCAGCTCAACGCGACGGGGCCCGCCCCCAAGACGGCGACCGACGACTCCGCCGCGGACACGGACGACTCCGACGGCAGCGACATCTGGTGGATGGTCGGCGCGGGCCTCGCCGCCGGCGCCGGCATCGGCTTCCTGATCAGCGGCCGCAACAAGAGGCGGAAGCCGTGATCCGCCGCCGTGCCGCCGCACTGCTGCTCCTGGTCCCGTTTCTCCTGGGGAGCGTGGGTCAGGCGCAGGCCGCCGGCTACCGCTACTGGTCCTTCTGGGAGCGCGACGGCAACCAGTGGACGTACGCGACGCAGGGCCCCTCGACCACCCGCCCTTCCGACGGCGACGTCCAGGGCTTCCGCTTCTCGGTGAGCGAGGACTCCGGCGACGCGACGAAGCCGCGCGGCACGGCGGACTTCACGACGATCTGCGCGAAGACGCCCGCGCGGGACGGCAGGAAGCGGGTGGCTCTGGTCATCGACTTCGGTACGGCAACGGACGCGCCGTCGGGCGCGACCCCACCGGCGGCCCGTACGGCGTGCGCGGCGATCGCCTCCGACGCGACGACGGCAGACGCGCTGGCTTCGGTCGCCAAGCCCCTCCGCTATGACGCCAACGCCCTGTTGTGCGCGATCGCGGGGTATCCGCGGACGGGGTGCGGGGAGCAGGTGCCGGCGGAGAGGAAGGATGCGGGCACGAAGGACGAAGACGGCTCGTCTCTGGGCCTGCTCGCAGGGGTGGCGGTCGTGGCAGTGCTGGGCGGGGCAGCGGTGTGGCAGGCAAGGCGGCGCAGGGATGCGCCGTAACGCCGACCGCGTCCGAGCCACGCCCGGCGCCCTTCCAGTGCCGGTGAGCGCGCCCACCCCAAGGCACCGGCCAAGGGCAACGACCCTGCACCCCGGCGCCTGGTGGCTCTGGTCCCTGAGCCTCGGCACCGCCGCCACCCGAACCACCAACCCCCTCCTCCTCACCCTCCTCATCACCACCTCCGCCTACGTCGTAGCCACCCACCGCCCCAACACCCCCACCGCCCGCTCCTACACCGCCTTCCTCAAACTCGCCCTGGCCGTCCTCCTCATCCGCCTCGCCTTCGCCGTGGTCCTCGGCTCCCCCATCCCCGGCACGCACGTGATAGCCACCCTCCCCGAAGTCCCCCTCCCCGGCTGGGCCCAAGGGATCCGCATCGGCGGCCGGGTCACCGCCGAAGGCCTCCTCTTCGCCCTCTACGACGGCCTGAAACTGGCCACGCTCCTCATCTGTGTAGGCGCCGCGAACGCCCTCGCGAACCCGTCCCGTCTCCTCAAGTCCCTCCCCGGAGCGCTCTACGAGATGGGCGTGGCCGTGGTCGTCGCCCTCACCTTCGCCCCCAACCTCATCGCCGACGTCCAACGCCTGCGCGCCGCCCGCCGCCTCCGCGGACGCCCCGACAAGGGCGTCCGCGGCCTCCTCCAGGTCGCTCTCCCGGTGCTGGAGGGCGCCCTCGAACGCTCCGTCGCCCTCGCCGCCGCGATGGACGCCCGCGGCTACGGCCGTACCGCCGACGTCCCCGCCCCCGTCCGCCGTACGACCGCCGCTCTCACGCTCGGCGGCCTGCTCGGCGTCTGCGCGGGAACGTACGGACTGCTGACCGCCGAGGGCGGCACGTACGGCCTCCCCGTCCTGCTCGCCGGACTCGCCGCCGCCCTCGCCGGACTGCACCTCGGCGGCCGCCGCTCCCCGCGCACCCGTTACCGCCCGGACCGCTGGGACGTCCGCGCCTGGCTGGTCACCGGTTCCGGCGTCGCGGTCGCCGTCCTGCTGACGCTCGCCTCCGTCCGCGACCCCGAGGCCCTGCACCCGGGCGTGGTCCCGCTCGTCGCCCCCACCCTCCCCCTGTGGCCCGCGGCGGCCGTACTCCTCGGCCTGCTGCCGACATTCATCGCCCCCAAGGAGCCGTCGTGATCCGCTTCGAGAACGTCTCCGTGACGTATGACGGCGACGGCGCCACCGAACCCACCGTCCAGGGCGTGGACTTCGAAGTCCCCGAAGGCGAACTCGTCCTCCTGGTCGGCCCGTCCGGCGTCGGCAAGTCCACCGTCCTCGGCGCGGTGAGCGGTCTCGTCCCGCACTTCACCGGCGGCACCCTGCGCGGCCGGGTCACGGTCGCCGGCCGGGACACGCGCACGCACAAGCCGCGCGAACTCGCCGACGTCGTGGGGACGGTCGGCCAGGACCCGCTCTCCCACTTCGTCACCGACACCGTCGAGGACGAACTCGCCTACGGCATGGAGTCCTTGGGCCTTCCTCCCGAGGTGATGCGGCGCCGCGTCGAGGAGACGCTCGACCTCCTGGGCCTCGCCGACCTGCGCGACCGCCCCATCGCCACGCTCTCCGGCGGCCAGCAGCAGCGGGTCGCGATCGGCTCGGTCCTCACCCCGCACCCGCGGGTCCTCGTCCTCGACGAGCCGACCTCCGCGCTGGACCCGGCGGCCGCGGAGGAGGTCCTCGCGGTCCTCCAGCGCCTCGTCCACGACCTCGGTACGACGGTCCTCCTGGCCGAACACCGCCTGGAACGCGTCATCCAGTACGCCGACCAGGTCGCCCTTCTGCCGTCGCCCGGGGCGGCTCCGGTCCTCGGCACCCCGGCCGAGATCATGGCCGTATCACAGGTGTACCCGCCGGTGGTGGGCCTGGGCCGCCTGGCGGACTGGTCCCCACTGCCCCTGACGGTCCGGGACGCGCGGCGCCGGGCGGGAGACCTGCGGGAGAGGCTGACCGGTCGGGAACGGCTGACCGGTCGAGAGGAAACGCACAGCGCACCGGCCGCCGCGCCGGCACTGCCCTCTCCCCGTCCGGCCCATGCCTCCCTCTGGCGTCTCCGCAAGAAGCCCGCAGCCGCCCCAACTCCCGCTTCCCCGGCCGAAGTCCGCTCCCTCGCCGTCCGCCGTGCCCGCGTCCAGGCCCTGCGGCACGTCGACCTCACCGTCTCCCCCGGCGAGACGATCGCCCTCATGGGCCGCAACGGCGCCGGCAAGTCCACGCTGCTCTCCGCGCTCGTCGGCCTGGTGGAACCCTCCGCCGGATCGGTCCGGGTCGGCGGAGCGGTACCGCACCGCACGTCCCCGCGTGACCTCGTACGCCGCGTGGGTCTCGTCCCCCAGGAGCCGCGGGACCTGCTGTACGCCGACACGGTCGCCGCCGAGTGCGCGGCGGCCGACCGGGACGCGGGGGCCGAACCCGGCACGTGCCGGGCCCTGGTCCGCGGCCTCCTCCCCGGCATCACCGACGACACCCACCCCCGCGACCTCTCCGAGGGCCAGCGCCTCGCGCTCGCCCTGGCTGTCGTCCTGACGGCCCGCCCTCCCCTCCTGCTCCTCGACGAGCCGACCCGGGGCCTGGACTACGCGGCGAAGGCCCGCCTGGTCGCCGTCCTGCGTGACCTGGCGGCCGAGGGGCACGCGATCGTGCTGGCCACGCACGACGTCGAGCTGGCCGCCGAACTCGCCCACCGCGTGGTCCTGCTGGCCGACGGAGAGGTGATCGCCGACGGTCCGACGGCGGACGTCGTGGTCGCCTCCCCGTCCTTCGCCCCGCAGGTCACCAAGATCCTGGCGCCGCAGCAGTGGCTGACGGTGGCACAGGTACGGGAGGCGCTCGCATGACAACCGTTCCCCAGGCGCGTGCCGTCCGCCTGGGCCCCCGCTCCGTAGCCGCGCTCGTCCTGGTGAGCGCGGTGGGCGTGGCCGCCCTGGGGTGGCCGTTCCTCGCCCCGCCCGCCTCCCAGGTCAGCGCGCACGCGCAGGACGCCCCCTGGCTCTTCGCGGGCCTGCTGGTCCTCCTGGTGGCGGTCGTGGCCGCGACGATCTCCGAATCCGGCCTCGGCCCGAAGGCGGTGGCGATGGTCGGCGTGCTGGCGGCCACCGGTGCCGCCCTGCGCCCCATCGGTGCCGGGACCGCCGGCATCGAGCCCATGTTCTTCCTGATGGTGTTGAGCGGACGGGTCCTCGGCCCCGGCTTCGGCTTCGTGCTCGGCTCGGTCACGATGTTCGCGTCGGCGCTGCTCACGGGCGGGGTGGGTCCGTGGATGCCGTTCCAGATGCTGGCGATGGGCTGGTTCACGATGGGCGCGGGCCTGCTGCCGGGCCCGGACCGCCTGCGCGGCCGGGGTGAGCTGGGGCTGCTGGCCGCGTACGGCTTTCTGGCGGCCTTCGCCTACGGCACGGTGATGAACCTGGCGGGCTGGCCCTTCATGGGCACACTCGCCTCGAACATCGCCTTCGACCCGGAGGCGTCACCCCTCGCCAACCTGGCCCGCTTCTTCCTCTACTGCCTGGCCACCTCACTCGGCTGGGACCTGGGCCGGGCCCTCGTGACCGTCGTCCTGACCTTCTTCCTCGGCCCGCCGCTCCTCCGGGCGCTGCGCCGGGCCACTCGCCGGGCGGCCTTCGAGACGCCGGTCACTTTTGACGCCCCCCGTGCGTGAGACACCGTGCGCCGGCTGTTGCACAACCGCGCTTCAACGGTGAACCACCCCACATGACCCACGTCACCTACGAGGCAGGTTCGTAGCCGCACAGCCCTGACATGTACGCGGACCCACCCCCTCTGACCTGCACTTTGAGAGCCAGATCACACGGGGCACCTTTCCCTCGGATGCGACCACAACTAGTAAAACCGGTCATTGCGGACGCCTGCCGAGCCTGCTTCTCTGGATGACGTCGCACGGCGCCGACGTGCCCTCAGGGCCGCGGCGCCATCGCATGCCCTCCCCGCCACGCACCGCGTGGTTCCGGCATGCCGCGCACACCCTGCCCCCGAAGAAAAGGTTCTCCGTGCCCGTCTCCCGCATCGTTCGTCGCATCGCCGCCCCGCTCGCCTCCCCGAAGAAGGCCCTCACCACCGCCGCCGTGGCCGCCGCCACCGCCGGCATCGCCCTGACCGCGGCCCCCGCCCAGGCGGCCACCACGGTCTCCTCGGCCACAGAGGCGAAGGCGATCGCGCACAAACTGATCCCGGACACCGCGCAGTACAAGGCCTTCAGCAACATCGTCGAGCACGAGAGCGGCTGGGACGTGGACGCCCAGAACGCCTCCTCCGGCGCCTACGGCCTGGTCCAGGCCCTGCCCGGCTCCAAGATGGCCGCGGCCGGCTCCGACTGGAAGACCAATGCCGAGACCCAGATCAAGTGGGGCCTCGACTACATGAAGTCCCGCTACGGCAGCCCGACCGGCGCCTGGGCGTTCTGGCAGGCCAACGGCTGGTACTGAGCGCGCGCCTTGACGGCGACCGCTCCCAGCCCCCTTGACGCGAAGGCGGCGGCCCCCGATCCCCGGGGCCGCCGCCTTCGCCGTAGGTCCTCCAGCCCTTCAGCCCTTCAGCCCTTGACGGCCGAGCTGGCGACGCCCTGGACGAACCATCGCTGGAAGAACGCGAACACGATCAGTACGGGCAGGACCAGCAGAACGCCGAAGGCGAGGATCTGTCCCCAGTCCGGGGGCTGTTGGCCCTGGAAGACGCTCATCTCCAGCGGCAGCGGGCGGACCGACGGATCGGACACCATCAGCACCGGCCACAGGAACGAGCCCCACTGGATGAGAAAGGTCAGGATCGCGACCGAGGCGAAGGCCGGCTTCGACATGGGGACGATGATCGCGAAGAAGGTGCGCCAGGGACCTGCGCCGTCGATCCGGGCCGCTTCCTCGATGCTCGGCGGGATCGTGCGGAAGAAGGTGTGGAACTGGTACACCGAGAAGGCGTTGGCGATGAACGGGAGCGCCAGGATGTAGAGGGTGTTGCGCTGGTCGTTGAACATGTAGAAGAGCGGCACGGCCACCGACTCGAACGGGACCAGCATCAGCAGCAGGACGAGCGTGAAGACGGCGTTCCGGCCGCGCCACTTCAGCCGGGACAGCCCGTAGGCCGCCATGGAGTTGACGAACAGGCCGCCGGTGACGACCACGAACGCCAGCAGCAGCGAGACGCCCATGAAGCGCCAGAAGTAGCCGGTGCTGTCGGAGTTGAGGCTGTCGAGGACGGCTGTGTAGTTGTCGAAGGACAGGTGGGTGGGCAGGAAGCCGGACAGGCCGTTCAGCACTTCGCCCGACGGCTTGAGGCTGCCGAGGAACAGATAGAGGACGGGCAGCGCGAAGATGAACGCCAGCACGGACAGGACGGCGTAGTCGAGGAAGCGGCGCAGAGGCGTGCGGGTGAGGCCCGGGTTCGTGCTCATGGTCAGTCCTCGTTGTCGGGCCGGACGACGCGGCGCTGGATGAGGGTCAGGGCAACGACGATCAGGAAGAAGACGACGGTGATCGCGGATGCCTGGCCGACGTTGTTCTGGTCGAAGGCGGTGGTGACGGCCTGGTACATCACGGTGCGGGTGGCGTCCTCGTTGAGGCCGCCGCCGTCGATGAGGACATAGACCTGGTCGAAGACCCGGAAGGACAGCACCGAGGTGAGCATGGCGACGAAGACGAGGGTGCCGCGGATGCCGGGCAGGGTGACGTGGCGGAACTGCTGCCAGCGCGAGGCGCGGTCGAGCTGGGCGGCCTCGTAGAGCTCGCCCGGTATCTGCTGGAGGCCGGCGAGCAGGATGACCATCTGGAAGCCGACGCCCTGCCAGATGGACAGCACGATGATCGAGGCCATGGCGGTGGCGGAGTCGCCGAGCCAGTCGAAGGCGCCCCAGTTGCCGAAACTCACCGCGTCCAGCGCCGAGTTGAGCATGCCCTGGTCGCTGCGGGCGAGGATGAGCCGCCAGATCACGGCGACCAGCGCCATCGGGAAGACGACCGGCATGAAGAAGAAGGACCGGAACAGGCCGATCGCCTTGAGCTTGCGGTTGAGCAGGATCGCCAGCCCGAGCGCCAGCGCCGTCTGCACCGGTACGACGACCACGGCGAAGGTCAGGTTGTTCAGCAGCGCCCGCAGGAACGGGCCGGACAGGTCGGGGTCGGTGAACAGCCGCCGGTACTGCTCCAGGCCGAAGAAGGTGGGCTCCAGCGGGGAGCCGAGGCGGACGTTGTAGAAGGAGAGGACGACGGCGTAGCCGAACGGGATGCCGACGAAGGCGATGAGTCCGGCGACGGCGGGCGTGGACATGAGCAGTCCGTGCAACCAGTCGCGGTTCTTGCGCACAGGGCGCGCGGGCTTGGCCGGTATCACGGGTGGGGCGTGTTCCGGGCCGGGGGGCGCGGCGAGCGCGGGTTCCATGGAATACATCCTGTTCTTGCGGGGAAGCCGGGGCGTTCACTCCTGAGAGGGAACCGCGTCCCTTTGCCATCGGGCCGCGTCCCAGCGTGGGGCCCTGTCGACGGTCCCGCACCACGCTGGTGGTGGATGCGACCCGTGGCCGTCCCGTCGCAGGGGGCAGCCGGGAGCGCGACGAGGTGTGAACGGACTGAGTCTCGGGCTCGGGCTGTTCACGGCCGAGGAGTTGACGGATGGGTCCTCTTCCCGGCAGGGGCGGGCGCGGCACGAGCCCGCCCCTGGCCGATGTCCTACGGGATCTCGTAGCCGGCGTTGTCGGAGAAGTCCTGGTCGATGGAGCGGGCGGCCTTGGACAGGGCGTCCTTGGAGTCGGCGCCGCCGTAGACGGAGTTGAGGGCCTCGCTGAACTTCGCGGTGACGGTGGGGTATCCGGCGGTCACCGGGCGGGTGACCGCGACGCAGGACTTGTTGATGTCGCTGTCACCGCAGGGCTTGGCGAGCTGGTCGGTGAAGAGCTGGAGCGGGCCGCCCTGCTTGTACAGGGGACTCGCGGCGAGCGCGCTCTTGGTGGCGGGCGGGGCGCCGTTGGCGGTCGTCATGGCGGTGACGTTGGTGTCGTTGAGCAGGTAGTCGAGGAAGGCGCCGGCGGCCTTGGCGTTCTTGCTGTCGGCGCCGATGCCCCAGGCCCAGGAGCCCTGGCCGGTCTTGGGGCCGTTGCCGAAGTCGGGCAGCGGCAGGACGACGAGGTCGTCGCCGAGGGCCTTGCTGTAGGTGGGGTACATCCAGTGGCCGACCCAGCTCAGGGCGACGCGGCCGTTGGCGAAGGCGTTGCCGTCGGTGTTGGGGTCGACGTACGTCTTCCAGGACTGGAAGGTCTTCAGCGCCGAGACCACGGCCGGGGTGTCGAGGGCGCCTTCCGCCTTGCCGTCCTTGAGGAGCGAGCCGCCGGCCGACCAGACGATGGGGGCGAAGCCGTAGGTGCCCCACTCGGTGGCGAGCCCGTTGTTCTCCTGGACGTCGAGGGTCTTGCCGTCGGAGTCCTTGGCCTTCAGGGCCTTGAGCGCGGCGGTGAACTCGTCGGCCGTCCAGTCGTCGGCCAGGCCGGTCGGGTACTTCACGCCGGCCGCGTCCAGCAGCTTCTTGTTGCCGTAGATGCCGAGCCCGGAGTCGTACATGCCGAGGCCGTAGTGCTTGCCGTCGATCTCGCCCTGGGACTTGCTCGCGTCCGTGGCGTTGGCCATGGTCTTGGAGGAGACGTAGTCGTCGATCGGGGCGAGCTTCTTGTTGTAGACGAAGTTCGCCATGGTCGGGCCGTCGAACTCCATCACGTCCGGCAGCTCGGAGGCGTCGGTGGCGGTGATGGTCTTGGTGTAGTCGTTGCCGGGTATCAGCTTCAGCTCGACCTTGATGTCACTCTGCGAGGAGTTGAAGGACTTCACCGCGGCCTGCACCGCGGCGTCCTCGCTCTTCTGCCCCTGGTGGGCCCAGACGCTGATGGTGCCCTTGCCGCTGCCGGCCTCCGCGGCGGCGTCGGTGCCGCCGCCCCCGCCGCAGGCGGCCAGTGCCGCCAGGGGCAGGGCGAGCGCCAGTCCCGTACTGGCTGTGCGGCGGAGCCTTCTGTTGGTCGAGCTCATGTCTGTGCCTCCGTGCTGTGGCGAGGGTTCGTGGTGCGGGAGTGCTGTGGGGGCGTGGGACTCGAAGTGGTTGGGTTGTTGCTGCGGGAGGTGGTGCGGGTTTACTGCGGCCCGCGCGGACTGGGCGGGGCGGTGGTCTCGCGCAGGACGAGGCGGATGGGCATCTGTACCTGCTCCGGCTGTTCCGCGTCCGGCTCGTCCAGTTGCCGCAGCAGCAGCCGGGCGGCCTCGGCGCCCTGGCCGGCGACGGGCTGGGCGACGGTGGTCAGGCCGACCACGTCGGCGAGTTCGTGGTCGTCGAAACCGACGACGGACACATCGTCCGGGACCCTCAGCCGGTGCCTGCGCAGGGCGCGCAGGGCACCCATCGCCATCTCGTCGGACTGCGCGAACACGGCGGTCGGCGGGCGGGAGGCGGCCAGCAGCTCCGTCATGGCGCGCTCGCCGCCCTCGACGGTGTAGTCGCCGTCCGCCTCCAGGGCCGGGTCGGGCTCGATCCCGGCGTCGGCCAGCACGTCCAGGTACGCCTGGCGCCGGTCGATGGGGGTGGTCCAGTGCAGCGGCCCGCTGGACCCGCTGATCATGCCGATCCGGCGGTGGCCGAGGTTCACCAGATGCCGTACGGCGCTCTCGGTGCCGGCCCGGTCGTCGATGCCGACGACGCTGAAGCCGGGCCGGGTGCCGCCGACCGTGGTGGCCAGCGGCACGCCCAGGGAGCGCAGTGCGGCGGACTCCTCCTCGTCGGGGATGAGCAGCGACAGCACCGCGTCGACCCGCTTGCGGACCGGCAGCCTGGTGAAGAAACGCTTGCGTGTCTCCGGCGAGCCCAGGTTGTACAGCAGGACGTCGTACCCGGCGGCGCTGAACTCCTTCTCGGCGGCGTCCAGCACGGTGCCGAAGAACCAGCGGCCCACGTACGGGACCAGAACACCGATGGTGTAGGTCCGGCCGCTGGCCAGGCTGGAGGCGGAGCGGGAGGCGGTGTAGCCGAGCCGGTCGGCGACGGCCTTGATCTGGCCCCGCACCTCGTCGGACACGCCCGGCCGGCCGCGCAGGGCGCGGGACACGGTGGACGCGGAGACGCCGGCGGCGCGGGCGACGTCGTTGATGCTGGCCGTCACGGCGCTGTTCCTCCCGTTGGTTTCACGTCGGTGTGATCTGTGGGTGACGTGACCGTAAACCCGGCCCACTTGTTGCGCAAGCGTTTGCGTTCAGATTTACTTGGGCCGATTCTCAAGTGAGACCGTTTTGGATCGATGGTCAGCGCACGCGTTTGGGCGCTGTGAGCCGACAGGAACTGCGCATGCGATACGCCCCGCCCGGCCTCTGCGTGAACGACTTCGCCCTCCTGCGCGACGAGGACGGCACGTACGCGGTGCTGCACCTACAGGGGCCCTGGACGGCCGAGTTCGACCATCTGCGGATGGAGACCTCTTTCGGCCGGGCCACCTCCACCGACCTGGTCGACTGGCAGCCACAGGGCCCCGTCTTCGGGACCGGGTTGCCCGGCCGTTTCGACCAGCAGGCGGTGTGGACCATGCACCCCGTCCGGCACGGCGGCGGAATGGCGATGTTCTACACCGGCGTGAGCGGGCTGACGCCGGGCGGCTGGCCGCTCCAGTCCGTCGGCCTCGCCCACTCCGACCGCACCGACGGAACCGGCTGGCGGCGGCACGGCACCGGACCGGTCGTCGAGGCGGACCCGCGCTGGTACCGCACCGGTGAACGCATGGGCTGGCGCGACCCGTTCGTCGTACGCGACGACGAGTCGGACGGCTGGGTCATGGTCGTCTGCGCCAGCGACGCCTCCCTCCCGGTCGAGGTCAGCGGCTGCGTCGCCCTGGCCACCTCCGACGACCTGGAGCACTGGACCGTCCACCCACCACTCATCTCCCCCGGCGACGTCGACGAGTTGGAGTGCCCGGTCCTGGAACGCCTCGACGACGGCGGCTGGTTGCTGCTCGGCTCCATCGGGGGCACCCGGGGTTTCGAGGCGTGGACCGCCCCTCGGTTGCGCGGTCCCTGGACGCGCCGCGGTCCTCTCGGGCCCACCGGGTCCTACGCTCCACGGGTCATCCCCGCCCCCGACGGCTCCCGCGTCGTCCTGCACACCACGCCCCGCCAGGTCGGGCTCACCGACACCGGGGAGCGCTGCCGCGGCATGCTCGCCCAGCCCAAGTCCCTTGTCGTGCGAGGTGATTCCGCGCCCCGCCTGGAATGGTGGTCCGGCCTGGACGCCTGGCTCGCCGAGGAGACGGACCGACCCGGCCCGCACGCGGTCGGCGACATCGGCATCACCGGGCCCGTCGAGATCACCCTGCGCACCGACACCCCGAACGGCGGCCGATCCGCCCTCGCCGTGGGCTGCGACGGCAAGAAGCTCTGGGTCACCGGCCCCGACGGCACCCGCCTCGGCGAGACCACCCTCACCGAGCCCGCCGCCACCCTGCGCATCCTCACCATCGGCGAATACGTCGAGGTCTACGCCGACAACGTCTTCGCCCTCACGACCCTGTGCTACTCCGGCCACGCCACCCCGTGGACGGCCGTCACCGACGGACGCGAACACACCGTCCCGGTCCGCCCGATCCGGCTGCCCGACCCCCACCGCGACGACGCCTCGGCCGTCTGGCCCGGACAGAAGGCCGAAGGTTAGGGTCCATTCCCACCGGCAGATGACATGCCTACCGTGTGGCCCATGGCGACGATCCGGCAGATCTCGTTGGGTGTGGACGACGACAAGCGGGCGGGGGAGTTCTGGCGCCGGGCGCTGGGATACGTGCGGCGGCCGCCGCGGTTCGAGGGGGATGACTGGATCGTCCTCGAACCGCGGCCGGGCGAGCCCGGTGTCGCCATCGCCATGGACGTGAGCGGGAGTCCCGTTGAGGACTTTCCGCGGATCCACTTCGATCTGGACGCGGGGGATCGCGATCTGGATGAGGAAGTGGGCCGTCTCGTGGCGCTCGGGGCGCGGCACGTGGACTGGCCGCACTATCCCGAGACCCTGCCGCCCGGTGGCCGGCCGTACGTCGTGCTGGCCGACCCGGAAGGCAACCGGTTCTGCGTCGAGGGGCGGCGGCGCCGTTGAACACCTGAGTCGCGTCCCCGGGTTCGATCAGGGGGCGTGTGGGGGACATCCCGGATGACCTGGGTGTGGCCTCGTCGGCAGCATGAGTCACATGACATCTCAGGCATCTCGGCGGCTTTCCCGGCGGTCGCTGGTTCGTGGTTCCGTGGCGGCGGGTGCGGTGCTGGTCGCGGCAGGCGGTACGGCGTCCCGTGCGGCGGCGGACGCCGCCAGGCCCAGCGGATCCATCGACTCACCTGACGGCCCGCTGTTGGACACCCGCGCCTTACGCGCCGCCATCTCCGGCCTCTCCCACCCGCCGTCCACCTCCGCCCAACTGCACGCCGCCCACGGCGCGGAGCACTGGTACGGAACCGAAGGCGTCGCCGACCTCACCACCGGGCGTGCCCCGCGCCCCGACGACAAGTTCCGCGCGGGCAGCGTCACCAAGGTGTTCGTCGCGACGGTCATCCTTCAGCTGTGGACCGAGCGGCGGCTGGAGCTCGGCGCTCCCCTCGGGCGGTATCTTCCGGGGTTGCTCCCGGCCGACTTCGCCCGCATCACCGTCGCCCAACTCCTCAACCACACCAGCGGACTGCCGGACCACCGGGGCATCCCGGACATGAGCACCCCGGAGGCGGCCCTGCGGCACCGGTTCGACCAGTGGACCCCGCCGGAGTGGGTGCGCACGGTGACGCACGACCCGCTGAAGTTCCGTCCGGGCACCAAGCAGGAGTACCGGGGCATCAACTACGTACTGCTCGCCCTGATCATCGAGAAGGTCACCGGAGAGCGCTACGGCGACGCGATCGCCGCCCGCCTCCTGCGCCCCCTGGGCCTGACCCGCACCCTGTTCCCCGGTGACGACCCCCGACTGCACGGGCCGCACGTGCACGGCTACCTGCGGATGACCGACGGATCGCTGCGCGACGCGACCGTCTACAACCCCTCCAGCACCTGGGGCGAGGGCGAGCTCGTCTCCACCGTCGACGATCTCGTCTGCTTCCAACAAGCCCTGTTCTCCGGCGCCTTGCTGCTGCCCCGGGCAATGAACAAGCTCTTCACCCTCCCCCCGTCCGACGTCCGCATGCTCGACGGCAGCCCCGCCCGCTACAGCATGGGCCTCCAAACGGGCACGGTGAACGGCGTGACGTTCTGGGGAAAGACCGGCGAGGTGTACGGCTACCGCACCCGCGTGTTGTCCACCCGCGACCAGCGCCTGAACTTCGTCCTCACCTACACCCCGACGCCCCTGAACACGGACGAGGACATCACCAACCGGGTCATAGCCGCCCTCACCTAGCCCAGTCACTCTCCGGACCTCAGGCACTCGAACCACACCGTCTTGCCACCTCCCGATCTCGGCTCCACCCCCCACTTGTCGGCCACCGCGTCGAGCAGCACGAGCCCGCGCCCGCCCTCCGCCTCCGTCGACAACTCGGCCGACAGGCAGGGCAGTTCGCGGGACCCGTCGGCCACCTCCACCCGAACCCCCTCCCCCGCCCCGAGCCGCAGCACCACCAGCACACAGCGCCGGTCGGGGACATGCCGTACGACGTTCGCGACCAGCTCGGTCATGCCCAGTTCCACGGCGGCGGACAGCTGCGGCAACCGCCACTCACCGAGCAGCGAGCGGACGATACGGCGGATGTGGCCGGCGGAGTGTTCGCCCACGGTGAGGCTCATCCGGTACTGGACAGGGGTGGGGCCCCAATGCGTGGGGGGAATGTATGCGTTCACGAGACGAGCGTGACCTCGTGTAACTACGCTGGGCTACCGAACAGACACAACTGGTTCAGCAGTGGACCGAGTTGCCCGAGAGGGGGCCTCGCGTGACCAACATCAACGCTCTCGATCCCGGCGCCTCGCCGCTCGATTACTACGGCTTCGAGCTGCGGCGACATCGGGAAGCCGCCGGGCTGACACAACGGCAGCTCGGGGACATCGTCAACTACACCGGCTCGATGGTCGGTCAGATCGAGACAGCGCGGAAGCTGCCGACGCCCGCGTTCAGCCAACGGGTGGACGCCGCGCTGGGGACCGGAGGGTTGCTCTTCCGACTCGTCGATCTCGTGATGCGGAGTCAACTTCCGGCCTGGTTTCAGCAAGTGGCCGAGTTGCAGGCGAGGGCCACTGAGATCTACTCCTTCGAGACGCACATGATCCACGGCCTCCTCCAGACCAAAGAGTACGCGCGTGCCGTCCTCGGGGCGCTGGATCAGACCAACCTCGACGACCGCACCGCCGTACGGCTGGCCCGCCAGAGCATCTTCGAGAAGGAGGAGCCACCGGTCTTCTGGGCCGTCCTCAGCGAGGCCGCGCTGCGTCAGGAGATCGGTGGCTGGGAGGTCATGCGAGGCCAACTGGCCCACCTGTTGACCTTCGAGGACAATCCCAGGATCAACATCCAGGTACTGCCGTTCTCGGCCGGAGCCCATGCGGGACTGACAGGCTCGTTCGACCTCTACCATTTCGCGAGCGATCCGACCATCGTCTACACGGAGGGGTACGGAAGCGCGCATCCGACGGCCAACCCGGACACCGTCAAGGACTGCTCACTCCGTTACGATCATCTCCAAGCCGCCGCGCTCTCCCTCAGGGAATCGGCGGAGCTGATCCGGCGCGTGATGGAGGAACGCTATGGAGAACAACGCGATTCTGACGGGGATCCAGTGGCGTAAGTCCAGCTACAGCAGCGACCAAGGCGGCAACTGCATCGAATGCGCACCACTCGGCCCACTGACCTGGCGCAAGTCGTCGTACAGCGGCGACCAGGGCGGCAGTTGCGTGGAGATCGCCGAAGCCCCCACCTCCACCATCGCCATCCGCGACTCGAAGAACCCGGCGGGACCGATCCTCACCCTCGACCCCGCCGCGTTCACCACCTTCGTCACGTGGACGACGACTACAGCCGCTGAATGATCGTCCCGGTGGCCAAGCCGCCACCGGCGCACATCGTCACCAGCGCGAACTCCTTGTCCGCGCGCTCCAGTTCATGCAAAGCGGTCGTGATGAGCCGGGCCCCCGTCGCTCCGACGGGGTGCCCGAGCGCGATCGCGCCCCCGTTCACATTCACCTTCGCCAGGTCCTGCTCGAAGACCTGCGCCCAGCTCAACACCACCGACGCGAACGCCTCGTTGATCTCGACGATGTCGATGTCCTTCAGGGACATGCCCGCCTTGCCGAGCACGGCGCGCGTCGCGTCGATCGGCCCGTCGAGGTGGAAGTGCGGGTCGGCGCCGACCAGCGCTTGAGCGACGATCCGCGCCCGGGGCCGCAGCTTCAGGGCACGGGCCATCCGTTTCGAGGCCCACATGATCGCTGCCGCGCCGTCGCTGATCTGCGACGAGTTGCCCGCCGTATGAACGGCCGTGGGCATGATCGGCTTCAACCTCGCCAGCGCTTCCATCGACGTGTCGCGCAGCCCCTCGTCCCGCTCCACCGACCGCCACATGCCCTGCCCGGCCCGCTGCTCCTCCTCCGTGGTCGGCACCTGGACGGCGAACGTCTCCCGCTTGAACCGCTCCTCGGACCAGGCGACGCCGGCCCGCTCCTGGGAAACCAACCCCAGCGAGTCGACGTTCTCCCGGGTCAGCCCCCGATGCCTCGCGATCCGCTCCGCCGCCTCGAACTGATTCGGCAGGTCCACATTCCACTCATCGGGGAACGGCTTCCCCGGACCGTGCTTCGACCCCGACCCGAGCGGCACCCGCGACATCGCCTCGACGCCGCACGAGATCCCCACGTCGATGACGCCCGCCGCGACCATGTTGGCGACCATGTGGGAGGCCTGCTGCGAGGAGCCGCACTGGGCGTCGACCGTCGTCGCGGCCGTCTCGTACGGCAGCCCGACCGCCAGCCAGGCGGTGCGCGCGGGGTTCATGGACTGTTCGCCGGCGTGGGTGACCGTGCCGCCGACGATCTGTTCGACGCAGTCGGCGGGGATGCCGGTGCGGCCGAGGAGTTCTCGGTAGGTCTCGCCCAGGAGATAGGCGGGGTGCAGGTTGGCGAGCGCGCCGCCGCGCTTGCCGATGGGGGTGCGTACGGCTTCGACGATCACGGGTTCCGCGGCCATGGGGAGTTCCTCTCCTCCGGTACCCGCGCGGCGCGGGGGCGTCCCGGCCCGGCCCGCCACGCGGAACTAGTACATGTTCTAGTTCCACCAGCAGTCTGCTGACCCGTCGCCCCCCACCGCAAGGGGCATGCAGTCAATTGGGCGCGCCGTACCCCTTGCTACTTATAGAACCCGTTACTACCTTCACGGCGACCTCATTCCTGATGGACCGTCAGAAGTCGTGCGGTCCAGACCCTCAGCTGGAGTCGCCGATGCCCTGTCCAGCTCTCCCCGACGGGTTCGACTTCACCGACCCCGATCTGCTGCAACACCGTGTTCCGCTGCCGGAGTTCGCCGAGCTGCGCCGGGCCGAACCGGTCCACTGGGTCCCCCAGCCGCCCAATCTCGCCGGCTTCCAGGACGAGGGGTACTGGGCCGTCACCCGGCACGCGGACGTCAAGTACGTCTCCACGCATCCGGAGTTGTTCTCCTCGTACCTCAACACGGCGATCATCCGCTTCAACGAGCACATCGAGCGCGACGCGATCGACGCGCAGCGGCTGATCCTGCTGAACATGGACCCGCCGGAGCACACCCGCGTCCGCCAGATCGTCCAGCGGGTCTTCACGCCACGCGCCATACGGGCGCTGGAGGACCGCCTGCGCGCCCGCGCCCACGCGATCGTCACCACCGCCCGCGCCCGCTCGGGCTCCTTCGACTTCGTCACCGAGGTCGCCTGCGAACTGCCCCTCCAGGCCATCGCCGAGCTCATCGGCATCCCGCAGGACGACCGGGCCAAGATCTTCGACTGGTCCAACAAGATGATCTCGTACGACGATCCGGAGTACGCGATCACCGAGGAGGTCGGCCAGGAGTCGGCCACCGAGCTCATCGCCTACGCCATGAACATGGCCGCCGACCGCAAGCAGTGCCCCGCGAAGGACATCGTGACGACGCTGGTGTCGGCGGAGGACGAGGGGAACCTCAACTCGGACGAGTTCGGCTTCTTCGTGCTGATGCTGGCCGTCGCGGGCAACGAGACCACCCGCAACGCCATCACCCACGGCATGCACGCCTTCCTCACCCACCCCGACCAGTGGGAGCTGTACAAGGCGGAGCGCCCGGCGACGACGGCGGAGGAGATCGTCCGCTGGGCGGCCCCCGTCAACTCCTTCCAGCGCACCGCCACCCAGGACACGGAACTGGGTGGCAAGCAGATCAAGAAGGGCGACCGGGTGGGGTTGTTCTACGCCTCCGCCAACCACGACCCGGAGGTCTTCGACAACCCGGACGCCTTCGACATCACCCGCGACCCCAACCCCCACCTCGGCTTCGGCGGCGGAGGCCCGCACTTCTGCCTCGGCAAGTCCCTGGCGGTCCTGGAGATCGACCTGATCTTCAACGCGATCGCCGACGCGATGCCCGGCCTGAAACCGACGGGCGATCCACGCCGCCTGCGCTCCGCGTGGATCAACGGCGTGAAGGAACTACAGGTCAGCGCGGGCTGACGTATCCGTGGGAACTCGGGCCGACGGCTTCCCGGCGCCGTCGGCCCGTCCGGTCGTGCTCGCCCGTGGCCCCTGGAACACATACGCCAGCCCGAATCCCGCCCCCACGACCATCGCCCCGCCCACCGCGTCCAGGATCCAGTGGTTGCCGGTCACCACGATCGCCGTGGCCGTGAAGAGGGGGTGCAGCAGGCCGAGGGACTTCATCCACCACTTCGGGGCGATGATCGCTATGACCAGGCCGCACCACAGGGACCAGCCGAAGTGCAGGGACGGCATCGCCGCGTACTGGTTGGTGAGGGCGGTCAGGGTGCCGTAGTCCGGCTTGGAGAAGTCCTGGACGCCGTGCACGGTGTCGATGATGCCGAGCGTCGGCATCAGGCGGGGCGGGGCGAGCGGGTAGAGCCAGAAGCCCACCAGGGCGAGCAGGGTGGTGAAGCCGAGGGCCGCGCGGGCCCAGCGGTAGTCGACCGGTCTGCGCCAGTACAGGACGGCGAGGACGCTCAGCGGGACGACGAAGTGGAAGGACTCGTAGTAGAAGTCGAAGAAGTCGCGGATCCAGTCGACCTTCACCACGGCGTGGTTGGCCCAGTGCTCGATGTCTATGTGGAGCCATCGCTCCATATCGAGGATCTGGTGGCCGTTCTCCTCCGCCCGCGCCCGGCCCTCCGAGTTGCTGCCGCCGGTCGCCGCGAGTCTCACCCGCTGGTAGGCGGCGTACGTGACGCGGATGAGGAGCAGTTCCAGCAGGAGGTTCGGGCGGGTGAGGACCCGGCGGAGGAAGGGCAGGAGCGGGACGTGCTTGAAGCGGGCGGGGACCGGTGCCGCGTACTCCGTCGGGATCGGCGACTGGTAGTGCGCCGAGGTGCGGGACAGGAACGGGATGAGTGTGGCGGCGGCCAGGGCCGCGAGCAGCACCACGTTGTCGCGCAGGGCGTACAGCGCCGGCATGTTCGGCAGCATCATCTTCGCCGGCAGCGTCATCACCAGGACGACGGCGACCGGCCACACGTACCGGTCGGAGGCCCGCTTGCCGACCCGGCCGACGACCGCGAGCAGCACCCACAGCAGCTGGTGCTGCCAGGTCGTCGGGGAGACGGCGATCGCGGCGCAGCCGGTGATCGCCACGGCGAGCAGGAGCTGTCCGTCGCCTGCGTAGCGCACGGCCCGGCGCAGGCCGAGGACCGCGACGGTCGCGCCGAGGAGGAGGAAGAGGGTGATCTCCAGGGGGCCGGACAGGCCGAGCCGGAGGAGGGCCCCGTGCAGTGACTGGTTGGCGAGGTCGTCGGCGGGGCCGCCGAGGCCGACGCCCGCCATGTGGTGCACCCAGTAGGTGTACGAGTCGTGGGGCATCGCCGACCAGGCGAGCGCGGTGCATCCGGCGAACGTGATGCCCGTGGCGAGGGAGGCCTTACGACGGCCGGTGAACCACAGCAGGGGCGCGAAGAGCAGCACGGTCGGCTGAAGAGCAGCCGCGAAGCCTATGAGCAGGCCGCTGGCCCGCTGGCCGCGTACGGCGAAGCAGCCGAGCAGCACGAGCAGGACCGGGATGATGCTGGTCTGCCCGAGCCAGAGGGTGTTGCGCACCGGCAGCGACAGCATGAGCAGGCTGACCGCGACGGGCGCGGCGAGCAGGGACGTCCGTCTGCTCACCGGCTGCGGCAGGGCGCGGGCGGCTATCAGGCCGAGGGCGACGACCAGCAGCAGCGTGCCGAAGGTCCAGCCCCAGCCGAGGGCCTGCTCGGCGGCTCTGGTCAGCGGTTTCATGACCAGTCCGCCGAAAGGGGTGCCGGTGAACCGCGTCGAGTCGTACAGCGAGCCGTTCACATGCAGGACGCCGTTCGGACCGACCCAGGTCTCCAGGTCGGTCAGCCGCTCCCCCCGGGGCGTACTGAGGACGACGGCCACCTGTCGTACGGCGAGGACGGCCGCGACCAGCCACAGGCCGAGCCGCGCCAGGCGCAGGCGTGCCTGGGTCGCTCCGACGGCCGTCGATCCGAAAGCCTCCGCCGGTCGCCCACTGTGCTCCGCATTCGCCACGCCTCGTCGGCCTCCCGCCCCGTTCGTCCCACGCGTCCCCCGCGTCGGTTTCCATTTACGAGCCCTAAGAGGCTCGCACCACCCCCGGAGAGGGACGCAGGCAACCCCCTCTTCACCTGACGTCCGTTCTCCTTTTATCCCGATGACGATAGTCGGATGGAGGTTCGGTTGCCTCCGCTGGGAGCGAGAAAGATCACGGCGGACGCCTGGGCCGAGCGGCTGAAAACGGTCGGCGGGAGGACACTGACAGGGAACCGGCACGCGTCTATATTCGTTAGCACAGCTAGTTAGCTTCTCTAACTAGACATACGAAAGGCACAGGTGCATGAGCGAGTCGCAGCTCTGGGACGACGTCGACGACTACTTCACCAACCACCTCGCCCGGGACGACGAGGCCCTGGAGGCGGCCCTGCGCGACAGCGAGGCGGCCGAGTTGCCGCGCGTCAATGTCACGGCACCCCAGGGCAAGTTCCTCCAGCTCCTGGCCCAGCTCCAGGGCGCCCGCGCCATCCTGGAGATCGGCACCCTCGGCGGCTACAGCACCATCTGGCTGGCCCGCGCCCTGCCCGCCGACGGCCGCCTGATCTCGCTGGAGTACAACCCCCGGCACGCCGAGGTCGCCACCCGCAACATCGCCCGCGCGGGCCTCGACAAGCTGGTCGAGGTGCGGGTGGGCGCGGCGCTGGAGTCGCTGCCGCAGCTGGCCGACGAGAACCCGGCCCCCTTCGACCTGGTCTTCATCGACGCCGACAAGGCCAACAACCCGCACTACGTGGAGTGGGCCCTCAAGCTGACCAGCGTGGGCAGCCTGATCGTCGTCGACAACGTGGTGCGGGGCGGCCGGGTCGCCGACGCGGACAGCACCGCGCCGGACATCCAGGGCACCCGGACCGCCATCGAGCTGATCGGCAAGCATCCGAGGCTGAGCGGTACGGCGATCCAGACGGTGGGCAGCAAGGGCTACGACGGCTTCGCGATGGCGCGGGTGCTGGCGTAGGACTGCGGTTCCGAGCCTCTGTCCGAGCCTGCTCCAGCCCTCGGTGGTCAGACCTCGTGGTAGAAGCCGACATTGACGCTGCGCGGGGCGGTGCGGTCCTGGATGACGATCTCGCCGCTGCCGCCCCGGAGCAGCGGGACGGTGCCGCCGTACGCGAGAGGCTGGGCGTACTCGCCGACGGTCAGCCGGACCTCGGAGGACGGATCGGGCTGGGAGCCCTGCAGCCAGGCGACCTGCCAGGTGCCGTCGGGGCCGCACAGGAACTCCAGGTGGACACGGGAGACGAACAGCCAGTCGTCGGGCGTGGCCAGCCGGCACACCGACTTGTCCCGGCCCACCCGCAGCACGGCGCCCGGGTCGCTGGGCGCGTCGGCCATGAGCATGCCGGCCGTGGCGCCCTCCTCAGCCGCGGAGACGGCGGCCATGGTGAGTTCGAGCACGTGCGCTCCTCCTGAAGTGTCCTTACTCAGCCGCCGAATGATAAATCGCCCGGCCTCAACGCGTCCGGCACAATGGCCTCATGACCGAGCGAAAGCCACCCGGAGTTCCGTTCGAGTCCTGGGTCGACCGGCAGATCCGTGAGGCGGAGGAGCGCGGCGCCTTCGACCGGCTGCCGGGCGCGGGCAAGCCGCTGCCGGGCGTCACCGACGCGCCGTACGACGAACTGTGGTGGATCAAGCGGAAGATGGCCCGCGAGGGCTGGTCGGTGCTGCCGCCCGCGCTGGCCCTGCGCAAGGAGGCGGAGGACGTGCTCGCGGCGGCCGTGCGGGCGCCCTCCGAGCGGATCGTCCGCAAACTCGTCGAGGACCTCAACGTCAAGATCCGCGACCATCTGGCCAAGCCGCCGCCCGGACCCCCGCTGGGTCTGAAGCCGTACGACGTCGAGGAGGTCGTACGGCAGTGGCGGGAGGGCCGGACGGCGGCGGAGTAGCGCTGCCTCGGTTGTCTCTCAGCTGTCTCAGCTGTCTCAGCTGTCTCGGCTGCTTCAGAGGCGCAGCAGCCGTTCCGCGAGCTCGCGGTAGTCCCGCAGCGCCAGGCGGAGTTGTTCGGTGTCGGCGGACGTCGCGGGCTTGCCCTCGACACCGCCCTCGGTGGTCTGCCAGGAATTGCGGAGGGTACGACGCCGCTGCGTCACGGCGTCGGTGAACCGGGACGCGGCCTCCTCCAGCACACGATCGGCCTCCTCGACGGCGTCCCGCGGCCCGTCCACGAACCCGGCGACCGTGTGCTGAAGCCGCAGCGCCAGCTTGTCGGACTCGTCGTGCGGGAGGAGCGGGCTGCCGGGGGCCTCGCGGGCGGGAGCGCGGGAGGCGCCTGAGCCCTCGCGGGCGGTGGCGCCGAGCGGGTGCGAGGGGCCCGCGCGGTCGGGGGTGCCCGCCAGTCCCGAGGTGCCCGACGCGTTCAGGGCACCGTCCCGGCCCGTGGCCGTCTCGCCGCGAGGCGCCGCCATCGCCGGGTCGCTCGTCGCGGGGCTGCCCGTCGCGGGGCTGCCCGTCGCGGGGCTGCTGCCCGTCGTCCGGTCACGGTCCTGTGCCGCGGGGGCTGTCGCGTTGCCCTTCGACCTGTCCTCGCGCGGGGTGCCCTCGGGGCCCGGACCCATCGTCGCGTCCGTCATGTCGCTCAACTCCCCTTCGCATGACGCCGGTTGAATCCCCACGGCATGTGGTGGCCGCGGGCGTGCGAGGGACCGCCGTTGGACCGTACGGCGGGCTTGACGACGGACGTCCGGGACTCCGCCCGGTGCCGGGCCGGGCTCACCAGGTCCTCGAACAGGGCCCGGGCCTCGACCATGGCCTCGCGCATCTCCTCAGTGCCGGCCCGGCCGTCGGCGGCCTGCCCTCCGTCCCCGCCCACGCCCACGCCCGCGTGGGCGACACGGTGCACGCGCCGATAGCCGTGCACATGGTCCGCGTGGTGCACGGACAGCGCGGCGAGTTGCTCCTCGTACTGCCCGCCGTCCGGGAAGCCCCGCGCACCGGCCAGCTCGGCGAGCAGCCGGTCCGCCTCGGCCACGGCCTCCCGCGGCGAGTCGACGAAGCGCTCCTGAGCGGCCGTCCAACGGGCCTCGTACTGCTCACGCTGCGCCGGTTCCAACGACCGCTCGCGCAGCGATCCGTGCCGGTCCACGCGCTCGGCGAGCTCGCGCTCGGCGGCCTTGGCGTCCCCGTCGTGCCGGGCCACGGCCCGGTCGTACTCGGGCCCGAAGCGTCGCTTCAGGTGCTGGCCGCCGGGCCCGCGCCGGGCCCGCAGGGTCATCAGGACAGCCGCGGCGATGACTACGAACGCCACGATCACGATCAGAATGATGATCACGCCAGTGGACATGAATGCCTTCCGGGTTCTCGACCCAACCGACTCTCCGTACGAGCCGGACGCCGACCGAGTAGCCCGGGCGGGCCCGCTCAAACGGTCCCCGAAATCCATACCGACGGCGTGTCGATCCGGCGCCGGCCCGATCGACACAAGGGTGGAGGCACAGAAAGGGTGCCCCGGATCGCCGGAATGAGGAGGACCGCCTGGCCCGTCGCCCCGGAACCCTTCGACTCCCCGAGCGGGAGATCGCCGCGGCCACCGGCGCCGAACTCGCCCCGCCGGGCGGTCAGTTGCTCGTCGCACGGTACGACGGCGAGCCGGCCGGCAGCGCGGGCGTACGGCTGCTGGACGCCACGACCGCCGAGCTCAAACGCGTGTACGTACGCGCGGACATGCGCGGCAAGGGCGGCGCCCCGCTCCTCGTCGCAGCGGCCGAGGGCGCGGCCCGCGCGCTCGGCGCCGAGCAGATGGTCCTCGACACCCGCAGCGACCTCGCGGAGGCCCGCGCCCTGTACGCGCGACTCGGCTACGAGGAGACGGAACCGTACAACGACCACCAGTACGCCGAGCACTGGTTCCGCAAGCGGCTCAGGTGAGGCGGGGCACCGTGCGCTCGTCGTGCGGGCGCTCCGCGATCGAGCCGCACAGCTCGGCGTTCAGCTCCTTCACCAACTGGACCAGGTCGGTGGGCCGGTCCGGGCCCCACCAGTCGCCGAGCAGTTTGGCCAGGGACTCCTCGCGGGTCTGTGCGAGGCGCTCGGCGACCTCGCGGCCCTGTTCGGTCAGGACGAGGTCGAGGCCCTCGCGGAGGGCGAGGTGCCGTTCCTCGACCTGGCGGGCGGCCTCCATGACGACGGTCAGCGGGACGGTGCTGTGCTCGGTGAGCACGGCCGGCTCGACCCGGCCGTGCTTCTTGATCCGCAGCAGCAACCAGCTCGCCGCGGGCAGGAGGTCGTAGCCCGCCCGCTCGGTGATCGTGCGGTAGATCTCGCGGCGGCCCTCCCGGGTGCCGAGCACGGACAGCGCCCGGCACACCTCGTCGTACGACGACCGCTCCACCGGGTTGCTGGCGAGCGTCTCCGTTACATCGGGCGCCGTGACCGAGCCGCGCAGCCGGTCCTCCTTCAGGAACCAGGCCAGCACGAAGCCGAGGAGGGCGACGGGAGCGGCGTACAGGAACACGTCGGTGATGGACGAGGCGTACGCGCTCAACGCCGGCGGGCGCAGTGCGGCCGGCAGGGCGGCGATGCCGCGCGGGTCGGCCTCCAGGGCGTCCACCGAGACACCGGGCGGCAGTTGGGCGCCCCGGAAGGCGTCGGCCAGTTTCTCGCCGAGGTGGCCCGCGAAGATCGTGCCGAAGATGGCGACGCCGAAGGAGGCGCCGATGGACCGGAAGAAGGTCGCGCCGGAGGTGGCGACGCCGAGATCCTCGTACGAGACGGCGTTCTGCACGATGAGGACCAGGACCTGCATCACCATGCCGAGTCCGAGACCGAAGACGAAGAAGTAGCTGCTCATCTCGACGGTGGAGCTGTGCTCGTCGAGTTGATGGAGAAGCAGCAGACCGAGCGTGGTGACACCCGTGCCCGCGATCGGGAACACCTTCCAGCGGCCGGTACGGCTGACGATCTGCCCGGAGACGGTCGACGCCAGCAGCAGACCGAGCACCATCGGCAGCATGTGCACGCCCGACAGGGTAGGGCTCACGCCCTGGACGACCTGGAGGAAGGTCGGCAGATAGGTCAGCGCGCCGAACATCGCGAAGCCGACGACGAAGCTGATGACGGCGGAGAGCGTGAAGGTGCGGATGCGGAACAGCTTGAGGGGCAGGACGGGTTCGGCCGCCCGCCGCTCGACGGCCACGAACACGACGGCGAGGACGACACCCAGGACGGCGAGGCCCACGATCTGCTGCGAGCCCCAGTCCCATGTCGTGCCGCCCAGGGACGCCACCAGCACCAGACAGGTGGCGACGGACGCGATGAGGAACGTACCGAGGTAGTCGATGACATGCCGCATGGACTTGCGCGGGATGCGCAGGACGGTCGCGATCACTGCGAGGGCGACGACGCCGACGGGCAGGTTGACGTAGAAGACCCAGCGCCAGCTCGCATGCTCGGTGAACAGCCCGCCGAGGAGCGGGCCGAGGACGCTGGTCGCCCCGAAGACGGCACCGAACAGCCCCTGGTATCGGCCGCGTTCGCGCGGCGGCACGAGGTCGCCGACGATCGCCATCGACAGCACCAGCAACCCGCCGCCGCCGAGGCCCTGCAGGGCCCGGAAACCGATGAGCTGGGGCATGTCCTGTGCGGCGCCGCACAGGGCCGAGCCGACCAGGAAGATCACGATCGCGATCTGGAACAGCGTCTTGCGCCCGTACTGGTCACCGAGCTTGCCCCACAGCGGGGTCGCGGCGGTCGAGGCCAGCAGGTACGCGGTGACCACCCAGGACAGGTGCTCCATGCCGCCGAGTTCGCTGACGATGGTGGGCAACGCGGTCGACACGATGGTCTGGTCGAGAGCGGCGAGCAGCATCCCGAGGAGCAGGGCACCGATCGAGACGAGGACGTTGCCGGGCACGTGCTCGTCCCGCGCGTCTCGCACCTGTCCGGTCATACCGTGCGTCATACCGTGCGCGTCCTCGGCCATGAAGACCTCCCGACGGTCTCGTTACAACCTCCATCGTGATCGGTGTGGCCAGTTATGGCCTGTTGAGTCCCTTTGGAAGCCGGTGTTCCGGGGGGCGCGCGGGCGACTGTGTGGAGGAGATCTGCATAATCTCTGGAGTTCGCGGGGGGATGCTCGCTGAGGGGAGGGACGAACGCGTGACCGAGCCGAAGGGACACCTGTGCCCGGAGTGCGGAGCACCGAGGGGGGCCGACAACACCCCGTCGTGCGCCTGCGGCCGGCGAGCGTCCGACGCCCTGCGCGACGCGCGCACGGCGGAGGCGGCCGCGGCGGAGGACTTCGATCCGTTGCGGATACGGCCGTATGTCGAGTTGGTGACGCCGGCTGAGGGGGAGGACCGGGGCGTCGAGGGCGGCGGGGGTCGTCCGGGGAGTGAGGGGCGCGCGGCCGGCCTGGCGGAGGAACGGCGCACGGCCGGCCCGGCGGATGAGCGGCGCGCGGCCGGCCCGACCACCGAGCGGCGTGCGGCCAACCCGACGGCTGAGGGACGCGCGGCCAACCCGACGGCTGTAGGACACGCGGCTGACCCGACCACCGAGCGGCGCCCGGCCGACCCGACGACTGAGGGACGCGCGGCCAACCCGACGGCTGTAGGACACGCGGCTGACCCGACCACCGAGCGGCGCCCGGCCAACCCGACGACTGAGGGACGCGCGGCCAACCCGACGGTCGAGAGGCGCCCGGCCGACCCGACGACTGAGGGACGCGCGGCCAACCCCACGGCTGCGATGCGCCCGGCCAACCCGGCGGCTGGAGGACACGCGGCTGACCCGACCACCGAGCGGCGTACGGCCAACCCGACGACTGAGGGACGCGCGACTGACCAGGCGGCTGGTGGTGGAGGGGCCGATCCGGCGCCGAAGGGCAACCGGAACGGCGGCCAGGCGCCCGAAGGCAACGGGCCCGGCCGGACGGCCGAGAGCAACCGGCGCGACCGGGTGCCCGAGGCCGGCGAGGCACATCAGGCTCCGGGCGGGACCGGGGTGGTCGGCGTGACCGGCACGCCCGACGTGCCGCCGGCCGAGGCCACCATGCTGCTGCGCGCCGTCGACCCCGGCGCACCGCGTGCCGCATCGCTCTCCGCACGGCATACCGCGGCCCACGCGGCGCCGCCCGCTGCAACGCCTGATGTGGACGCCACCGTCGCGCTTCCCCGCGTAGAGGACACCGACGCGCGGCCCGCTGTCGACCCCACCGCCCAGCTTCCCGCCACGGACGCACGCGCCGCGCACCCCAACGCCAACGCGCAACGCACCACCGACCCCACCACGACGCTCCCCACCACGGACGCGACCTCCGCAC
>NZ_JBEOVF010000001.1:214624-369156 GCF_040295365.1 Streptomyces sp. NPDC002838
GACGCTCCCCACCACGGACGCGACCTCCGCACACCCCGGCACAGACGCCACCACCGCGCTCCCCACCATCGACGCCACCGCCCCGCTCCCCGCCAGGGACGCACGCCCCGCGCACCCCAACGCCAACGCGCAACGCACCACCGACCCCACCACGACGCTCCCCACCACGGACGCGACCTCCGCACACCCCGGCACAGACGCCACCACCGCGCTCCCCACCAAGGACGCGCGCGCCGCGTACCCCAGCACGGACGCCACTTCCACGTACCCCGGCACGGACGCCACCACCGCGCTCCCCGCCATCGACGCGACCTCCGTGCTCCCAATCCCCCTCGCACCCCCGGCGGTCAGGCCCAACGCCACCGACCTGCGCCTGTTCGAGGCGGCCGACGACACCGGCCCCGCCGGACACGGCCCCACCGAGTCCGGATCCACCGTCTCCGGACCCACCGGGGACAACGAGCAACCGCGGCGCCGACGCCGTACCGCCCTGCTCGGCGTCGGAGGAGCCGTCGTCGCGGTGGTGGCGGTCGCCGGGCTGGCGAGCGGGCTGTTCTCCTACGAGACCCCGTCGCGGGAAGGCGCGCCGCCGAAGGACGTACGGGCGGCCGTCCCGGCCCCCTCGACCAGCGCGGCGTCGGTGTCCCCGTCCGAGGAGACCCCGTCCGCGCCGCCGACGTCCGCCTCCCCGTCCCCGTCCGTCAGCACCAGCCCGTCGCCCTCCGTGTCACCGTCGGCGTCCGCCACCAGCGCCTCGCCGACCCCGACCCGGTCGGCCGAGCCGACGCGGACCCCGACAAGCTCCCCCGGCGGCGGCTCCGAGGCAGGCGGCGGTTCGGCGGAGGGCGCCGAGGACGGCCGCCAGGGCGCTCCCGTCCTGCGCCGCGGCGACCAGGGCCCCGAAGTCACCGAACTCCAGCAGCGCCTGCGCCAGCTGTACCTCTACAACGGCGAGATCGACGGGAACTTCAGCACCCAGGTCGAGGACGCCCTGCGCAACTACCAGTGGTCCCGTGGCGTCGGCACCGACAACCTCGGGGTGTACGACCACGAGACCCGAACGAGGCTCGAGTCGGAGACGAACGAGCCGTAGAGCCGGCCGTCCCTACCCGACATAGACCCGAATCGCCCCGCCCTCCATGGCCTCCACCCGCACCTGCCGCAGATCCTCCACCAGCGCGTCGGGCCCATGGAATCCGGCCCTCGCCCCGACCCCGACCACCCGCATCCCCGCCGCGCGCCCCGCCTCGATGCCCGCGGCCGAGTCCTCGAAGACCACGCAGTCGGCGGGCGCGACGCCCAGTTCGGCGGCGCCCTTGAGGAAGCCCTCGGGGTCGGGCTTGCTGGCGCCGACGGACTCGGCGGTGACGCGGACGTCGGGCAGGTCCAGGCCCGCCGCAGCCATCCGCGCCGTGGACAGCGCGACGTCGGCGGAGGTGACGAGCGCGTGCGGCAGCCCGCGCAGGGAGGCGAGGAACTCCGGCGCACCGGGCACCGCCACGACGCCCTCCATGTCGGCCGTCTCCTCGGCCAGCATGCGCGCGTTGTCCGCGTAGTTCTGCTCCATGGGCCGGCCCGGCAGCAGCAGCGCCATCGAGGCGTACCCCTGCCGACCGTGGACGACCTTCATGATCTCGTCGCTGTCCAGCCCGTGCCGCTCGGCCCAGCGCCGCCAGATCCGTTCGACCACGGCGTCGGAATTGACGAGGGTGCCGTCCATGTCCAGCAGGAGGGCGCGGGCGGTGAGCACGGCGGTGGCCGTCATCGGCAGCTCCAAGGCGCGAGAACAAGGGGGTACAGGGGCCCTCGAAGGAACAAGGTGGCCCCGCCCGCCGGTCAGGGAAAACGGGCGGGAGCCACTTTGTTCCCTCACGGTACAAAACCGGGCCGGATTGCGCCACCGTCTCCCGAAACAGTTCACTCACCGTTCAGACGGGCCGGCACCCTCAGCCGCTGACGGCCTCCCACAGGCTCCACACCCCGAGCCCCAGCATCAACAGCGCCGCGACCTTGGTGATGAGCCGCAACGGCACCTTCTTCATCAGCGCCTTTCCACCGACGATGCCGAGCCCGGCCACCGCCCACAGCGCCAGCACCGCGCCGAGGCCGACGGAGAGCGGATCGTCGTAACGGGCCGCGAGGTTCGCCGTCATGATCTGCGTGAGGTCGCCGAATTCCGCGACCAGGATGAGCATGAACCCGGCCCCGGCGACCTTCCAGAAGGACTGGTTCTCCGGCCTGCGGACCTCCTCTTCGTCCTCGTCCTTCTTCATCAGCAGCATCGCGGCGCCGCCGAGAAACAGCACGCCCGTCAGCGCGTGCACGATCTGCTGGGGCAGCAGCGTCAGCACGCTGCCGGCCGCGACGGCGAGGGCGACGTGCAGCGCGAAGGCGGCTGCGACGCCGGCGAAGACGTACGAGGCGCGGTAGCGGGTGCCGAGGACGAGCCCGGCGAGCGCGGTCTTGTCCGGCAGTTCGGCGAGGAAGACGACGCCGAAGACGAGCGCCGTCACGGTGAAGCTGATCAAGGGTTCCTCAATCGGTACGGGGCTGCCCCACCGAGAGTCTCCGCGAAGTCTCCACGACCGCCTTTGCGACACCTCGGCACGGCAGCACACTCGGCACCCGTGCCGTACGGCACGGGCGTGCACTGCTTGCCGAAGGTCTCGCTGGCCGATCCGTAAAAGGATCCGCCTCCGGGCGCCGGCTCAGGCGAGCTGAGCAGTATGTCGACGGTCCGGCGAAGAGCTACTCCCCTTCTGCGCCGTCCATCGTACGCGAGCCCCGCGCCGGAAGCCGTACCGGAACCGGCACCGCCCGAACTCTTGTCGTGTCATGCACGCGTCATTACCTTCTAACCCCACGCACACCTCCCCGCAACACGGCGCGGCGAGCATTCCCTCGCTCGCACCGCAACGCCCCCACATCCCAAGGGAGTTCGCATGCCGAAGTTCTACGCGCGTCGACGGCTCAGCATACTCGCGGCGCTCACCGGAGTCATGGCCTCGGTCGCGGTTTTCAACAGCCCGACCGCCTCCGCCGCCCTCCCCACCCCGGTCAGCGCCGCCACCGCCCGCAGCTACCTCGCCTCGCTCACCGTGGCGACCGAGGACCGCACCGGCTACAACCGTGACCTCTTCCCGCACTGGATCACCCAGTCCGGCGCCTGCAACACCCGCGAGGTCGTCCTCAAGCGCGACGGCACGAACGTCGTCCAGAACTCCTCCTGCGCCGCCACCAGCGGCAGCTGGTACTCCCCGTACGACGGCGCGACCTGGTCCGCCGCCTCCGACGTCGACATCGACCACCTCATCCCGCTCGCCGAGGCCTGGGACTCCGGCGCCGACAGCTGGACCACCTCCCGCCGCCAGTCCTTCGCCAACGACCTGACCCGCCCGCAGCTCATCGCCGTCACGGACAACGTCAACCAGGCCAAGGGCGACCAGGACCCGGCCACCTGGATGCCCTCGCGCACGGCCTACCGGTGCACCTACGTGCGCGCCTGGGTCCAGGTGAAGTACTACTACGACCTCTCGGTCGACTCGGCCGAGAAGAGCGCGCTCACGAACTACCTCGCGAGTTGCTGACCCACCTGTTTCCCTGACTGCTGATCTCAGGTTCCGCAAACCGTGACCTGCGGAACCTCCCCGCTCACCTCCGTCGTTCCGTACCGTACGGGGCGATGGAGGAGGGTGATCACGTGGCGGAACTGCGCCTGGGACCACTGCTGAGATACGCGGACGGCTCGTCCGCGACCGTCTGGGTCGAGACGAGCCGTCCGTGCGCCGCCGAGGTGCGCTGCGCGGACGGCGCCGGTGGCGAGACCCGCACCTTCCAGGTCGAGGGCCATCACTACGCCCTCGTCCCGGTGACCGGCCTCACCCCGGGCACGACGCAGTCGTACGAGGTCTTCCTCGACGGCACGCGCGTGTGGCCGCTGCCCGACTCGCCGTTCCCCGACTCCGTCATCCGCACCCCGGCCGAAGGCGACCCCGTCCGCGTCGCCTTCGGCTCCTGCCGCTGGGCCGCCCCGCCGGCCGACGAGAAGGATCCGGTCGGCCCCGACGCCCTGGACACCCTCGCGGCCAGGATCGCCGGCGACCCCGGTGGCGAACGGCCGGACGTCCTGCTGCTGTTGGGCGACCAGGTGTACGCCGACGAGATCTCCAACACCACCCGCCGCTGGCTGGCCGCCCGCCGCGACCTGAGCGACCCGCCGGGCAGCGAGGTGGCGGACTACGAGGAGTACACCCGCCTCTATTACGAGTCCTGGCTCGACCCCGAGGTCCGCTGGCTGCTGTCCACCGTGCCCAGCTGCATGATCTTCGACGACCACGACGTCATCGACGACTGGAACACCTCCGCCGCCTGGCTCGCCGACATGCGGGCCGCCGACTGGTGGCAGGAGCGGCTGCTGAGCGGCCTGATGTCGTACTGGGTGCACCAGCACCTGGGCAACCTCTCGCCGGACGAGCTGGCGACCGATCCGCTGTACGCGGCCGTGCGCGAGACGCCCGACGCCACGGACGTGGTGCGCGCCTTCGCCGCCCGGGCCGACGCCGACCCGGCCTCGGTCCGCTGGAGCTACCGCCGCGACTTCGGCCGCGTCCGGCTGCTGATGGTGGACACCCGGGCGGCCCGCGTCCTCGACGAGGAGAGCCGCTCGATGCTCCACCCGGGCGAGGCGCGGTGGCTGCGCGAGCAGGCACTGGACCAGCCCGGATCGTACGACCACCTCCTCATCGGCACCTCCCTGCCCTGGCTGCTGCCACACCTGGTGCACGACGCCGAGGCGTGGAACGCGGCACTGTGCCGGGGCGAGAAGGGCGCCCGCTGGGCCCGCTTCGGGGAGGATCTGCGGCGGCGGGCCGACCTGGAGCACTGGGCCGCCTTCCCGGCGTCCTTCGACGCGCTGGCGGCGCTGCTCGCCGAGGCAGGCACGGGACCGGACGCGCCGGCCACGGTGCTCGTGCTGTCCGGGGACGTGCACCACGCGTACGTGGCCGAGCCGAAGTGGCCTGCCGGTTCGGCTTCCGGGCCGTCTTCCGGGCCGTCTTCCGGGCCGTCTTCCGGGCCGTCTTCCGGGCCGTCTTCCGGGCCGTCTTCCGGGCCGTCTTCCGGTTCGCCTGCCGGTCCGCCGGACGCGCGCATCCTCCAGTTGACCTGCTCCCCCGTCCACAACTCCATCCCCCTGTCGATCCGGCTCGGCTTCCGCTTCGGCTGGAGCGCGGTGGCCCGCGCCCTCGGCCGGCGCTTCGCCGGACACGGCGGCTGTCCGAAGCCGCCGGTCGACTGGCGCCGGACGGGCGGCCCCTGGTTCGGCAACCAGCTCATGACACTGACGCTGCGCGGGCGTTCGGCCCGGCTGCGGCTGGATCAGGCGCGCGAGGTGCGGGACGGCAAGCCGCGGCTGGTGACGGTCACCGAGTCCGAACTCTGCTGACGGTCACGGAGTGCGAACCCTGCTGACGGTCGCCGAATCGAGCTCCGACGACCGTCACCGAGTCCGGTCTCGTCCCGTAATCCGCCTGTTGCGTCCGTTTGTTGCACCCGTGACACGAGATGCTCGTGACGCGTCCCACAGTCCGGGTCCCCCGGTCTCGGCTCCCTCCACTCCCGACGGCATGATGAGGCGGACCGTCCGCTTCCCGTGGGCGGTCCGCCGCCCCCTCGGCCACGAGCCGGCTCCGCCACGCGCCCCCCACGCCCGGGAGTAACACCCTTGCCCGCACCGACCACGGACCACGTGCCCGTCTCCGTCGCCCTGGTCGGCGCCGGTCCCCGTGGCACCAGCGTTCTGGAACGCCTCTGCGCCTCCGCGCCGGAGCTCCTCCCGCCCGGCGTACGGCTGACGGTTCACGTCGTCGACCCGGCCCCGCCCGGCCCCGGGCGCGTCTGGCGCACCGCGCAGTCGTGCGAGCTGCTGATGAACACGGTGGCCTCGCAGGTGACCCTGTTCACCGACGACAGCGTGGACTGCTCGGGCCCGATCCGGCCGGGCCCCAGCCTGTACGAGTGGGCGGCCGGCGCGCTGGGCGCGGACGCGTATCCGACCCGCGCGCACTACGGCCGGTACCTGGAGTGGGTGTTCACGCGGACGGTGCGCGAAGCGCCGCCCGCCGTACGCGTCGAGACGCACGCGGCACGGGCCGTACGGCTCGACGACGGCTCCGACGGCCGCCAGTCGCTCACCCTCGACGACGGCCGCATCCTGCCCGGCCTGTCCGCCGTCGTCCTCGCCCAGGGCCATCTGCCGGTGGTCGCGGACACGACCGGGCGGCGGCTCGCCGCGTACGCCGAACGCCACGGCCTGTGCTACATCCCGCCCGCCAACCCGGCCGACGTCGACCTGTCCGCCGTACCGCCGGGCGAATCGGCCCTGCTGCGCGGACTGGGCCTCAACTTCTTCGACCACACGGCGCTGTTGACCACCGGCCGCGGTGGCCGTTTCGTCCCCGAGGGCCGGGGGCTGCGCTATCTGCCCTCCGGCCGCGAGCCGCGCCTGTACGCCGGTTCGCGGCGCGGCATCCCGTACCAGGCGCGCGGCGACAACGCGAAGGGTCCCTACGGCCGTCACCTCCCGCTCGTCCTCACCGACGAGGTGATCGCCCGCTTCCGCAAGCGCGCCGACTCCGGCGAGGCCCCGGACTTCCTCGCGGAGATATGGCCGTTGGTGGCGAAGGAGGTGGAGACGGTCTACTACGAGGCGCTGGTCCGGGCTCCCGACTTCAGGGACCGGTTCCTGGCCACCGCGCACGGCAGCGTTCAAGAGGCCGCCGTACTGGACGAGTTCGGCATGCCGTCGGCCGACCGCTGGTCGTGGGACCGGATGTCCCGCCCGTACGCGGGGCAGGACTTCGCCGGTCCGGACGCCTGGCGGGACTGGCTGCTGGCGCACCTGCGTGAGGACGCGGCCCAGGCCGCCCTCGGCAACGTCGCCGGTCCGCTGAAGGCGGCCCTGGACGTGCTGCGGGACCTGCGCAACGAGTTGCGGCAGATCGTCGACCACGGCGGGCTGACGGGCGCCTCCCGCCGGGACCATCTGGACCGCTGGTACACCCCGCTCAACGCCTTCCTGTCCATCGGCCCACCCCGGCGGCGCGTCGAGGAGCTGGTCGCGCTGGTGGAGGCGGGTGTGGTGGAGGTGCTCGGGCCCGGGCTGGAGGTCCGCGAGGAGGACGGGGCGTGGGTGGCGCACTCCCCCGACGTGCCGGGCTCCGCCGTACGGGTGACCACGCTCGTGGAGGCGCGGCTTCCGGAACCGGATCTGCGGCGGACCGCCGACGATCTGCTCGCCCGGCTGCTGAAGACCGGTCAGTGCCGGCCGCACACCGTGGGCGGGTACGAAACAGGCGGACTGGACGTGACGGAGCGGCCGTACCGTCTCATCGACCGTCAAGGCCGCGCGCATCCACGTCGGTTCGCCTTCGGGGTGCCCACGGAAGGCGTGCACTGGGTGACCGCGGCGGGGGCCAGGCCCGGTGTGGATTCGGTCACGCTTTCGGACGCGGATGCGGTGGCGAGAGCGGCTCTACGTGCGGCGGTGGTTGAGACGGAAGGGCAAGGAGAGACAAACCAGTGTCCAGATGTTGAACTTGAAAGTATTGGTTAGGGACACCTAACGTGGATGACTCACTCGGTTCTGTCCCCTGACCGGTCCACCACCCCACGGACCGGCCCAACCGAAGGAGTACCCCCACCATGACCGCACGTCTCAACAGCGCACAGCCATACGCGCTCGGCCTGTTCCGGATCGTGGTCGGCCTGCTCTTCCTCTGCCACGGGGCCGCCAAGCTCTTCGGTGTCCTCGGGGGCGCCGACGGCAACGGTGGCACGGTCGACACCGGCACCTGGCCCACCTGGTACGCGGGCGTGATCGAGCTGGTCGGCGGCTCGTTAGTACTGCTGGGTCTGGGCACGCGGGCCGCCGCGTTCATCTGCTCGGGCTCGATGGCGTACGCGTACTTCAAGATGCACCAGCCCAACGCGCTGTGGCCCATGGAGAACAGCGGCGAGGCCGCGGCGATGTTCTGCTGGGCCTTCCTGCTGCTGGTCTTCACCGGCTCCGGCGCCCTCGGCCTGGACCGGCTGCTCGCCAAGCGCTCCACGGCGACGGAGAGGCCGGCGGCGGAACACAGGCCGGTGGCCGCCTGATCCACGGCCGACCCGCAGACGACGGCGCCTGTCCCGCGCGGCTCACGCGGGACGGGCGCCGCTCTCATGCCGGCCTCACGCGGTCCCGGCGACCGCCCCGACCGCCCCCTCCCGCACGGGCCGCCCGCCGGGAAGCGGCAGCCGGGTGAACATGGTGTGCCGAACACACGAGCCCCCCGTGAATCTGCTGTCACACCCCACGCGTACGCTGTATGGCTGTTACGGGCCGCCCCCGCCGCTCTCCGCGACATACGCGACACGGCCGGGTTCCGGCGGCCACGGGGGATCACGGGGAGCTTGCGGTGCTGGACAGTATGGAGAGTGTGGGGCTGCTGACCGGCAGTCCCTGGATCTACGCGGCGGTGGCCCTCTCGGTCCTCCTCGACGTTTTCGTGCCGGTCCTGCCCAGCGGGGTCCTGGTCATCACGGCCGCCACGGCGGCGGCCGCGGGTTCCGGTGCGGCGACCGGCCAGGTCCCGCACGAGGTCCCCGACATCCTGGCCCTCATACTCTGCGCGACCACCGCGTCCGTGCTGGGCGACCTGGTGGCGTACCGCCTGGCCTGGCGCGGCGGGGCCCGCCTGGACCGCGCGATCGCCCGTTCCCGTCGGCTGACCACCGCGCAGGAACGTCTCGGCACGGCCCTCGCACGCGGCGGCGGCGCTCTGGTCGTCCTCGCCCGCTTCGCCCCGGCCGGCCGCTCGGTCGTCTCTCTCGGCGCCGGCGCCGCCCACCGCCGCGCCCGCGACTTCCTCCCCTGGTCCGCCCTGGCAGGCCTCTCCTGGGCCGCCTACAGCGTTGCCCTCGGCTACTTCGGCGCCCAGTGGCTGGGCACGACGTGGCTGGCGACGGGGGTGTCGGTACTGGCGCTGTTCGGGGCAGGGGCGGGGGCGGCATATGTGATGCGCCGGCAGCCGGAGCCTTCGGAGGCTGCGTAAGGGCGGGCAGCCTCCGTAGCTGCCGCCGTCGCACCGCCCAGCTGCGGGCAGCCGACGCCGTCAGGCTACGGGCAGTCGTGCCGCTGGGGCGGCGCCCGTCCCAAAGAGGGCGGCACCCCGTAGCGCCGGGCTGCGCGCCCCGCCCCCACCCAGCACCAACGCCGGGCCACTGCGAACGCGGCCGCCGCGCTACCCAGCCTTACGCCCAGCCACCCCCCGCACCTCCAGCCCGGCCAACAACTCCGCCGTAGCCTCCGCAATCACATCCACGGCCCGGTCGAACACCTCCTGGTTGTGCGCGGCCGGCGCCCGAAACCCGGACACCTTCCGCACGTACTGCAGGGCGGCGGCCCGAATCTCTTCCTCCGTCGCCTCCTCGGGCAACACAGGCGGACGAAGCGTCTTGATACTGCGGCACATACGACCAGTCTCGCCCCTCACGGCGAACATCGCCGGGGAATACTCCCAATCATCCGCACAATTGTTCCGACCATGGCCACCACGAGCACCGCACCTCTGGAGATCACGTACATCGGCGGCCCCACCGCCCTCCTCACCCTTGCCGACTTACGCCTCCTGACCGACCCCACCTTCGACGCCCCCGGCGACTACCCCATCGGCTCCCGCAAGCTGACGAAGACCACCGGCCCGGCACTCCCCACCCCCGGCCTCGGCCCGGTGGACGCCGTCCTCCTCTCCCACGACCACCACGCGGACAACCTCGACACCAGCGGCCGTACCTACGTCACGCAGGCACCCCTCACCCTCTCCACGGCCTCCGCCCACGACCGCATGGGCACCCCGGTCCGCCCACTCCCCGCCTGGCACCACATCGACCTCCCCCGCCCCACCGGCGGAGCCCTCCGCGTCACCGCCGTACCCGCCCTGCACGGCCCCAAGGGCTCCGAACCCCTCGTCGGCGAGGTCACCGGCTTCGTCCTGTCCGGCGAGAACCTGCCCAAGATCTACGTCAGCGGCGACAACGCCTCCCTGGACCTGGTCCGCGAAATCGCCGATCGCGAGGGCCCGTTCGACGTGGCGCTCCTCTTCGCGGGAGCGGCCCGCACCCCGCTCGTCCCGGACGCCTCGCTCACCCTCACCAGCGTGCAGGCGGCCGAGGCCACGACGATCCTGGGCGCCCGGCACGTCGTACCGCTGCACTTCGAGCACTGGGCCCACTTCACCGAGGACGGCCCCACCCTGACGAAGGCCTTCGCCGACGCGGGCCTCTCCGAGAGGCTGCACCTGCTCGCTCCCGGAGCTTCCGTGACCCTCCGACTCCTGCGATGATCTTTCCCGAGGCGGCCACCGTCCCGGGGCCGACCGACGAGAGGAACCCCGCATCATGGCGTACGACGAACTCACCGTGGCCGTCCTCGGTCCCGGCGGCATCGGCGGCCTGCTCGCCGCGCTCCTGTCCCGGGCCGGGCACCGGGTGATCTGCCTGGCCGGCGACAAGACGGCTCAGACCCTGCGCACGGACGGAATCCAGGTCAGCAGCGGGCAGTTCGGCGACTTCACGGCCCGCGTCGAGGCGGACACCACGCTGCACGAGCCGGTGGACGCCTGCCTGGTCACGGTCAAGCACACCTCCCTCGACGCCGCCCTCGACCGACTTCCGCCCGAGACCCTCGGCGACGGCCTGGTCGTACCGCTCCTGAACGGCGTCGAACACCCAGCGACCCTGCGCGCCCGCTACGGCCCGGACCGCGTCGCCCCCGCCGTCATCCGCGTCGAGTCGACGCGCGTCGCACCGGGCGTGATCGAGCACGGCAGCCCCTTCGCCGAGGTCGACCTGACCGGCGACGACGTGCCCAAGGAGCGCCTCGACGCCCTGGCACGGGCGCTCACGGCCGCCGGTCCGACCACCCGCGTGCTGGCCGACGAGTCGGCGGTGCTGTGGGCGAAGATGTCGTTCCTGGCTCCGTTCGCGCTGCTGACGACCCGTCACGGACTCCCGCTGGGCGACGTACGCACGCACCACCGCGAGGAGTTGACGGCCATGGTGGAGGAGACAGCGGCGGTGAGCGCCGCCTGCGGCGGCCCGGCTGACCCGGCCCAGGCACTGGCCCGCTACGACGCCTTCCCACCGCAGATGAAGTCGTCGATGCAGCGGGACACGGAAGCCGACCGCCCGCTCGAACTGGACGCGATCGGCGGCGCGTTGCTGCGCGCGGCAGAGCGGCACGGGGTGGATGTGCCCGTAACGGCGCGTGTCGTGAGGGAGCTGAGGAACGCCGGTCACTGACCGGTCGCTCGGGCGTTGGGCGGGGACACTGGGGCCTGTCCTGCGGAATCGGCGAGGACCCATTAACGCAGGTGAGCGGGGTCTGGTGCGTCCAGCTGCAAGGCGGAGGAGGGAGTCGACGCGATGGGGGTCCCCCGCGCGAGCGCATTCGCGCGTGGGGGAGTCGGCGACCGACGACAACGCGGCAGATGGGCGTGCCAGACCCCGCGTCTGCGGCATGATCCGCCGGACAGGCCCTAACGACCTCCTCCGGCGGCCAGGTCCACCCTCCAGTCGTTCGACGTGATCCAGTGCCCCTTCGGATACTCGAAGTCGGCCGTCCCGAGCAGGCTGAACCCCGCCCGCCGGCACACGGAGTTCGACGCCCGGTGCTCCACACTCGGAAACGCGTGCAGATACCGGTGGCCTCCGGCCGCCCGCGCCGCCGCCACGACGGCCCGGGCGGCCCGCACGGCAAGCCCCCGCCCCTGGAACTCGGGCAGCACCCCCCACCCGGTCTCCCACACCGTCCCGCCCTGCCATTCCCGCTCCCAGAACCCGATCGAACCGACGGTCTCCCCACTGCCCGCCAGGGTCACCCGGAACATCCGCCCCGGCGCCAACTCCACATACCGCCGGTGCCGTATGACGAGCTTCTCCTCGCTCTCGGGGCCGCCCAAGTGCTCGGTCATTTCGGGGCTGTTGGTCCTGCGCAGCAGCCAGAAGTCCCCCTCGGCCCAGGGCACCAGCCGCACCTGCTCCACGTCCGCCGCTTCCATGCCCTTCACATTAGGCGCGGGGTCTGACAACGCCCGGCTGCCAGGGGTTCTTCGCGGCGGGCAGCGGTTTGCCGAATCGGCAACAACGCTCGCCCCGGTCGCACCGCCGCCCGCAGGATCGTCGTACGAGCCGCAGCACCGACGCCCGAGCGCGTACCGGTGCACTCGCCGCCCGCACCACGCCCGCACGGAGGACGCATGCCTCACCCGGCCCAGCTCACCGACATCACCCACCGCCTGCTTCCCGGTCCGGCCGGCCGTATCCACGCCGTGGAGCTGGGAAGCGGGCCGCTGGTCCTGCTGCTGCACGGTTTCCCGGAGTCCTGGTACTCCTGGCGTCACCAACTCCCCGTCCTGGCCGCCGCCGGCCACCGCGCGGTCGCCGTCGACGTGCGCGGCTACGGGCGTTCCTCGAAGCCGGACGCGGTGGACGCGTACCGGATGCTGGACCTGGTGGCCGACAGCGTCGCCGTGGTCGAGGCCCTCGGCGAGCGCTCCGCGGTGGTCGTCGGACACGACTGGGGCGCGACCGTCGCCGCGCACTCCGCCCTGATCCGGCCCGACGTCTTCCGCGCGGTCGGCCTGCTGAGCGTCCCCTACGCCCCTCCCGGCGGCCCAAAGCCCAGCGAGGTCTTCGCCCAACTGGGCGGCGATCAGGAGGAGTTCTACGTCTCCTACTTCCAGGAGCCCGGCCGGGCCGAGCGCGAGATCGAACCCGACGTACGCGGCTGGCTGGCCGGTTTCTACGCCGCCCTCTCCGCCGACACCCTGCCCGCACCCGGCGCCCCCGACCCCCACTTCGTCAGCCCCGGCAAGACCCTGCGCGACCGTTTCCCCACCGGCCGCCGCCCGTCCTGGCTCAGCGAGGACGACCTCGACGTCTACGCAGGGGAGTTCGAGCGCACGGGACTCACCGGCGCGCTCAACCGCTACCGCGCCATGGACCGCGACTGGAAGGACCTGGCCGGTTTCGCCGGAGCCCCCATCACACAGCCGTCCCTGTTCCTGGGCGGAGCCCTGGACGCCTCGACGACCTGGCTCTCCGACGCGATCGCCGCCTTCCCCACCACCCTGCCCGGCCTGTGTGCCTCGCACATCCTCGAAGGCTGCGGCCACTGGATCCAGCAGGAACGCCCCGAGGAGGTCAACCGCCACCTGCTCGACTGGCTGACCTCCCTGCCGACCGCCTGAGCACCACCGCCCGTGTCCCGGCTCTCAGTACTATGAGCCCCATATGACACTCCTGCATGCTCATGACTATGGGGGCGATGGCCCTCAACTCGTTCTACTGCACGGTTTCACACGGTCGCTCACCGACTGGGACGCCGCGGCCGCCCTGCTCACCGCCGGGCACCGCGTCCTCGCCGTCGACCTTCCCGGGCACGGCCGCTCTCCCGGTATCTCCCCCTGGACCATCCCCACCGTGGTGCGGCACATCGCGGACACGCTCGACGCACATGGCGTGCCGGAGGCCGTTGTGGTGGGCCATTCCCTCGGCGGGCTGGTCGCGGTCGAGTACGCCCGGGCGAACCCGGACCGTGCCCGTGCCCGTGCCGCCGTGAATCTCGACGGCTTCTGGTGGGAACGCGAGTACCCCGGCGCTGAACGGGTGAGTGAGGTGCTGCTGGCGTCGGCCGGGACCATCGCGCCACCCGAGTACATCGAGGAACAGGTCATCAATTCCGCCCGGCTCGGGATTCCCGCCGACCGTGCGGAGGCCGCCACCCGCGCGGCCGCACGCCCGCTGCCCGACGGCAAATGGCAGAGGCTGCCGGAGCGGGCGGAGGCGCTGGAGATCCTCGACGAACTCCACAGGCTCGGCGCGCTCGGTGTCACCACATGGCTGGACGGGGTCGACTGCCCGCTGCTGCTGGTACAGGCCGGCCGACGGCTACCGCCTGCGCCCGGCATGGAGTGGTTCGACGATTTCAGCGCCCGGTTCGCACGAGGGGTCTCCGACGAGCTGGCCGCGCTCTCCCGCACCCGGCCGACGATCAGCGTCAACCGGATCGACGCCACCCACCCCATGATCCTGGAGACTCCAGAAGCGGTGGCGACGCTGGTCGCCGGGTTCGTTCGAGGACTGCCCGACCGAAGAATCCGGCACAGCTGACGAACCCCGTGCTCGCGCAGATCAACGGGGGCCATGTCGCCTGTGGTGGTGGGGTGCCGAGTTGATCTGACTGCTGGTCCATGGCACGAACTTGCCGATCATCAACCTTCGATGGCACAGGACAGCGGCGTGCACACCTGTGACTGAGCGCCATGGTTGGTTGTGGCCGCGCTTCCGTGACGGCCACGACCACTGCGACTGCGGTGCTCAGTCACCACCGGCAACGCTTTCGCGCGGCTTTCTTGGCGGGGCCGTCCGCTGCTGTTCAGTCCTGGTGGATGCCCCGGACGATCCGGTCGACGACCTCCGCGGCCCGCTCCGGCTGCTCCTCGAACCAGTTGCCGAGGTGCTCCCGGACGGCCTCCCCGACACAGACCCGCACGTCGGTGTTGCCCAGCAGCCCGTGCGTGGCGCCCAGGAATTCGGGACGGTCGAGCTTCACCGACACGACTGCCGTGAGGCCCTCGCCGATCCGGTCGGCGCCGGGATCGGGGTCCGCCGCCGGCAGCCCCCGTTCCCGCGCGTACGCGGTGACCGCGGCCACCACTCCGTCGCGGAAGCCGTCCACGTGCGTGCCGCCCTGGAGAGTGGCCCGGCTGTTGGCGAAGCTGCGCATCCGCTCCTCGCGGGAGCCGCTCCAAGGGAGGGCCGCCTCCATCGTCCCCGCCATCCGCGGGTCCTCCCGCTCGAAGCCGATGACGTCCGGATGGAGGGCCGCCCCTGTCCCCGCGTCGAGGGCGGCCACGAAGTCCCGCACTCTCCGGGAACCGGAACAGCACCGCCCGGGCCCCGCCCGCCGGGCGTTCGCCGGTAGCCGTCACGGAAGAGCGGTCACAGCCGGCTGAAGCACTCAGTCACACCCGTTCGCATGAACCACCGAAAGGAACTCGCCACTCAAAATCGAACAGGCGTAGCATTGCGCCGTGGCTACGACCTATGACTTTCCGAGTGACCTCCTCGCCGGTCAGGAGGAGCTGCATCAGGTCCGGGCCGAGCTGTCGGCCCTGCTCAAGCGGCTCCCCTGGTCGGTCGAGCCGCTGGACGGTTTCAGCGACGCGGGTGGCTGGCGCAAGGTGGAGCGCCCCGCGTCCCCCGGCTGGACGGCCGACGAACAGGCCGAGGTGGAGAAGCTGCGGCAGCGCGAGCACGAACTCGCGGTCTTCGTCAGTGGTCACCGCTTCTGGACGGAGGTCGCGACGGCGGAGCGCGTGGATGCCCGGATGCAGCTGAAGCACGCGCACGAGGCTCGGGAACAATCCGAGGAAGCGAAGCCCTGAACCGAGAAGACCCCGGCCACGATCGGCCGGGGTCTTCTCCTGGTGTGGGCGCGGACGGTTTCGAACCGCCGACATCCTGCTTGTAAGGCAGGCGCTCTACCCCTGAGCTACGCACCCGAGACGAGTCGACAGCCTACATTGCCCGGGGCAGTGCCCCGCAAACCCGTATCGCGGGCCGAGTGCGGGGGTTAACCCCACCCCGGATCCGGGAGTGCCCCGGATCCCCCCGCGGGGCCGGGATCCGTACGGTCGAAGCAGCGTCGAAGGGACGCAGAGGCGGGTCGCGCAGACTTCGCCGTCCTTCCCAGGGGGAGATCGTCATGGCCCGTACCGTTCCCGTCCGCGCCATCGCCGCCGCCGGTGTCGTCGCGGTGCTCGTCGCGGGCGCCACCGCCTGCGGTGCCTCCGCCGGGGACGACAAGGATCCCGAGCAGCGGTCCTTCGCCCTGCAGGGGCGCACGCTCACCGTCGACTCCGACGACTCCGCGCTGGAGATCGTCGCCGCGGACGCGCACAAGGCGGGCACGGTCGAGGTCACCCGGTGGTTCCAGGGGTCGGTCGCCGTCGGCAAGGACCCGAAAGTGACCTGGTCGATGAAGGACGACCGGCTGGTGCTGCGGATGACGTGCTCCGGCGTGGTCGTCGACTGCGCGGCCAAGCACCGGATCGAGGTGCCGCGCGGTGTCGCCGTGAAGGTCGAGGATGGTGACGGCAGCGTGCGCGCGCGGGGCTTCGAGTCGCCGCTGAGCATCCGCACGGGCGACGGCTCCGTCCGCGTCACCGACTCCACCGGCCCGCTGGAGCTGCGTACCGGCGACGGGTCCGTGCGCGCCGACGTCTCCTCGCGCCGGGTCCGCACCCAGACCGGGGACGGGTCGGTGCACCTCGAACTCGGTGCCGTACCGGACCTGGTGGAGTCCCGCAGCGGCGACGGATCCGTGACCATCGCACTGCCCCGGGCCACCTACCGCGTGACGACCAAGACAGGCGACGGCGCGCAGGACGTTTCCGTGCCCCGGGACGACTCCAGCTCCCACGTGGTGTCCGCCCGGAGCGGCGACGGCAAAGTCACGGTCCGAACAGCGAACTGACCGGCCCGTGTGTTCGTCCTTAACCGGTGGGAGAATGACAACCGGGCAGGACGAACCACAGCACGGGAGAGGGATGTGACGGCGACACCATCGCAGCCGTACTCGCCGTTGGTGCCGCGCGCACCCCGTTCCGTGCGCCCCGCGCTCCGCGACACCCTCACCCTGATCGGCCTGCCGCTCGTCGTCGCGCTCGCGCTGCCCGCCGCCTTCGCCGGCGGCGGCACCCGGCGCTGGTTCGGCGGGCGCGCGGAGAGCCAGCGGGCCGAGGCGCAGGCCGCGAAGGACGCCGCCGCGGCCGCCTTCTACGAGCTCGACACCGCCCAGCGGGATCTGCGGATCTCGATAGAGACCATCACGGCCGTCGACGACTCCCCCGCCGCCCGGCGCGCGGTCGCCGACTTCCAGGCGCTGGGGCAGCGGATCGACGAGGTCAGTCACCGCTACATCGAGGCCGTCGACGCGTACGACCTCGACCGGGACGACCTGGAGGCCTCGGCCGCCGCACAGGCGCGCACCGCCCTCACCGGGGCCAAGGACGAGCTGGGGCGGGTCAAGCAGGACCTGGACCGGTTCACGGCCGGGCTCGGGCCGCTGCTCGGCAAGGCCGAGACCCAGCTGGCCCGGCTCGCCCCGGCGGTCGAACGGGCCAGGCAGGGGCTGCTCGCCGCGTCGAACGCCCTCGATGCCGTACGAGGCTCGGGGCTGAAGGCGGACGATCTCGCCGCCCGCCTCGCCGCTCTCGGGCCCGAACTGACCAAGCTGAACCAGGGCGCCGGAGCGCACGGCGTGCCCCAGACGCTGGAGCGGGCCGAGCGGGTCGCACGGGAGGCCGAGGCGGTCCGTGTGGAGGCCGAACGGCTGCCGGAGCGGGCCGCCGAGATCGACCACCGGCTCGTCTCCCTGCGCACCCGCGCCCAGGCGCTCACCACCCGCGCCGCCCAGGTCGAGCCGGTGCTGAGCGAGCTGCGGCGACGGTTCACGGTGGCCTGCTGGCAGGACCTCCAGCAGGTGCCTGAGCAGGCCGCGGAGAGCGTCGGGCAGGCCGAGGTGAAGCTGCGCGAGGCACAGGCCGCACGCGACGAGCAGCGCTGGCCGGACGCGACCGCCCTGCTGTCGACGGTGCGGGCGCTGCTGAACACGACCGACGAGTCCGTCTCCGCCGCCGGGGACCGGCTGCGCCGGCTGAACGCCGTGCAGAAGGGCCCCCAGCAGGAGGTCGACCGCACCCGCTTCGCCATCCGGGACGCCCAGCGACTGGCCATGGCCGGCCGCAACACCCCCGACCCCCGCCACGCCCGCCCGCTGGACGACGCGGTCGCCCGCCTCGACCGCGCGATCGGCACGCTGGAGGGCCGCCACCCCGACTACTGGCACTTCCTGACGGAGACGGAAGCGGTACGGCGGGCGGTGGCCCGGGTCGTGTCCCAGATCCGCGAGGAGCGCGGCGCCGGGCACTGACCGGCACCGGCAGCGGCCTACGGCGGCAGTGGCCAACGGCGGCAGTGGCCAACGGCGGCAGAAGCCTACGAAGGCCGCGCACGCCGGTTAACCTGTGCGCATGCCTCGCTACGAGTACCGCTGCCGGACCTGCGGCGACACCTTCGAACTGAGCCGTCCGATGGCGGAGTCCTCCGCCCCCGCCGACTGCCCCTCGGGCCACGACGACACGGTGAAGCTCCTGTCGACGGTGGCGGTCGGCGGCTCGGCCTCCGCGTCGGCCCCGGCCCCGGCGCCCCGGGCGGGTGGCGGCGGGGGCGGCTGCTGCGGCGGGGGTTGCTGCGGCTGACGGCCGCCGCGTCGTCCCCTCCGGGTTCAGCTGCCCAGGTAGCGCAGCACGGCCAGCACCCTGCGCGAGTAGCCCTCACCCCCTGCCAGCTCCAGCTTGTCGAAGATCGCGTTGATGTGTTTCTCGACCCCGCTCTGCGAGATGTGCAGCCGCCGTGCGATCGCCGCGTTCGTGTGCCCCTGCGCCATCTCGGCCAGCACGTCCCGCTCCCGCGCGGTGAGCCGGCCGAGCAGGTCGGTGTGCGTGGTGCGGCCGAGCAGCTGTCGTACGACCTCCGGGTCGAAGGCGGCGCGCCCGTGGGCCACGCGCTCCAACGCGTCCAGGAACTCGTCGACTTGGACCACCCGGTCCTTGAGCAGATAGCCCACCCCTTCCGAGTCGCCGGTCAGCAGTTCCGTCGTGTACCGCTTCTCGACGTACTGCGACAGCACCAGCACACCGACCCCCGGCCAGCGCTCGCGGATCTCCAGGGCCGCGCGCAGTCCTTCGTCGCTGTGCGTGGGCGGCATCCGCACGTCGGCGACGACCACGTCCGGCCGGTCATCGGCGACGGCCTTCAGCAGCAGCTCGGCGTTGCCGACGGCGGCTATCACCTCGTGTCCCTCCTCGGCGAGCAGGCGTACGAGGCCTTCTCTCAGCAGGGTCGAATCCTCGGCCAGGATCACGCGCATGGCAGCTCCGCGGTCACTACGGTGGGCCCGCCCGGCGGGCTGGTCACATCGAGGCGGCCGTCGAGGGCGGCGACGCGCCGGGCGAGCCCGAACAGCCCGCTGCCCCCGGCGTTCGCCCCGCCGTGTCCGTCGTCCTCGACACACACGTACACGAACCCCTCCTCCGCTCCCACGGCCACGGTTATCCGGCTCGGCGCCGCATGCTTGACCGCGTTCGTGACGGCCTCGCAGACGACGAAGTACGCGACCGTGGCCACGGCCCGCTCCGGCTCCGCGGTGAGGTCGTACTCCACCCGCACCGGCACTGACGTCCGCTCGGCGACCGTCTCCAGCGCCGCCCGCAGCCCCGCCTCGTCCAGCGTCGTCGGATAGACCCGCCAGGCCACCTCGCGCAGCTCGTCCAGGGCCCGGCCGCTCTCCTCGTGTGCCTGTCTCAGCAGCCGGTCCAGTCGGTCGGGGTCCTGGCTGCGCCGGGCGCGGCCGATGAGCATGCCGAGGGCGACGAGGCGCTGCTGCACGCCGTCGTGCAGGTCGCGCTCGATGCGGCGCCGCTCGTCGTGCACCGCGTCGACCACCGCCGCCCGGCTCGCGGACAGCTCCTCGATCCGCCGCTCCAGCTCCTCCTGGTGGCGAGGGCCCAGGAGACGGCGCGCCAACCGCCCCTCCAGCTCGGCGACTCCGTATATCCCCTGCACGGCGAGGAACAGCAGGAAGAGCCCGCTGAGGTTGGTGAGGGTGATGGCCCAGACGTGCCGGACGTCACCCGGCAGCAGCCATACGTATGTCCAGACCGTGCCGTACGCGAGGCCGACCGCCACCGACAGCATCACGACCGCGCCCAGGAGGCCCAGAGCCCAGCGACAGGCCACGTACCGCAGGGCATGCACGTCTCGATACGCGGGCGTGACGTGAACCCGCAGCCAGATCCTCAGCCGGGCGCGCTCCAGCTCCGCCAGTCTTCGCGCGCCCGCGAGAAAGAGAGGGAGCACCGCGCGACGGCCGGACGGCCAGGCCGCGACGGGTGCCAGGGCCAGGCCGGCCAGGAGGATGAAGGGCAGCTCGACGGCCGCCGTGGCGGCACCCGCGATGAGCCCCACCGCGCACCGCGTCCCCCGTCGCACCATGTCTCGCATGATCGCGAGGCTAGCCGGGCGGGAGGTGCGTGCACACTGCGGAAAACCGCAATTCCCGACTGCGGTGGACCGCAACGGACCGTGCGGTTTTCCTCAGGGATTCTTCAGCTGCGATTTTCTACCGTGATCGACATGACAGCCATCGCAGCGCGGACGGCCGCGGCCGGGGATGCGGCACCGCAGTGGATCAACTCCCTCATGGACACGCTGGGCGCGCCCGGCGCCGGCATCGCCATCGCCCTGGAGAACCTCTTCCCTCCCCTGCCCAGCGAGGTGATCCTGCCGCTCGCGGGATTCGCCGCGAGCACGGGGCAGATGAGCCTGCTCTCCGCCCTGCTGTGGACCACCGCCGGTTCGGTGATCGGCGCACTCGCGCTGTACGGGATCGGTGCGCTGCTCGGCCGTGACCGTACGGTGGCGATAGCGGGCCGGCTGCCGCTGGTGAAGGTCTCGGACATCGAGAAGACGGAGGCGTGGTTCCTGCGGCACGGGACCAAGGCGGTGTTCTTCGGCCGGATGATCCCCATCTTCCGCAGCCTGATATCGGTGCCGGCGGGCGTGGAGCGCATGCGCCTGAGCGTGTTCCTCGGCCTGACGACGCTGGGCAGCGCGATCTGGAACACGGCGTTCGTGATGGCGGGTTACGCGCTGGGCGACAACTGGCCCGAGGTCGCGCACATCGCCTCCACCTACTCGAAGGTGATCCTCGTCGCGGCCGCCCTGGCGGTCCTGGCGTTCGTTCTGATACGGATGCTGCGGCGGCCGGGGGCCGGGCGCCGCAGGCGGGAGCGGGACATGAACCCGCACCCGTAGGCCAGAAGTCGACAGGTGCGGGCACCGGCCCGGCCGCTCAGGCCAGCCCCTGCCGCACCACCCTCAAGAACTCCCGCAGGATCCGCTCCCCCGCCAGCACCCCCCGCTCCGGCAGCGCGCTGATCGCCGGAGCGGTCCAGTCGGCGTCGGCCAGTTCGCCGTGTCCCGGGCGCCAGCCCTGGTCCGCGGCGAGGAGCAGGTCGGCGTCGAGGAGGGAGTCGCCCGCGGCGAGGGTGAGGGCGGCGCCGGTGCGGCGGGCGACCTCGTGCACGGCCGCGCTCTTGGTGAGCGGCTTCGGGACGGCGTAGAGCTTGCGGCCCTGGAGGGAGACCGTCCAGCCCCGGTTCTCCGCCCAGACCGCGAGCTCCTTCACCCAGTCCTCGGGGAGCAGTTCGCGTTCGACGACCAGGTAGGCGAAGAGGTCCTCGGCGATCCGGTGCTTGCGTACCCAGAGCGGGTCGGCCGTCGTCATCAGGTGCTCGCGCACCTCGTCCAGCGGTGCGCACTCGTCGGCCAGCCGGGCCGTCACCCGGGCGTGCCAGTCGAGGTCGGACACGCCGTCCACCAGGAGGTGACCGCCGTTCGCGCAGATCGCGTACTTGGGCGCCGGGCCCGGGAGGTTGATGCGCTGGTACTGCTTGCGGGTCCGGGTCGTCGTCGGCACGAAGACCGCCGCGTCGCCGAGGTCCGTGAGCAGTCCGGCCGCCGTCTCCGTCAGATACGAAAGGGGCTTGCTCTCGTGCACCTCGACGCACAGCAGCCGGGGCGCCCGCGCGTCCGGCATGGTCAGCGCGAGGGCCGCGGAGGAGTAGATGAGCGTACGGTCGAGGTCGCTCGCCACCAGCACCGGCATCAGACGGTCACCGCCTTGCCGTCGGCGCCGGTCGCGCCCCGGGTGTACTTGGGATGGATCAACCCGACGCAGGTGTAGGGGAGTTCCGTGACCTCTTCCACCGGGACACCTCTCTGTTCGGCCAGCAGGCGGACGTGGTCCAGGTCGGCGCCCGCTCCGGCCCGGGCCAGGATCTTCCATGGCACGCGGCGCAGGAGCACGCGCGTGGTCTCGCCGACGCCGGGCTTGACGAGGTTGACGTCGCGGATGCCGTACTCCTCGCTGATGCGTTCGACGGCCGCCCAGCCCTCCCAGGTCGGGGCGCGCTCGCCGGACAGCAGCTCCTTGGCCTGTGCGTCGACCGCGTCCACGACCTCCGGGAAACGGGCGGACACCGCGTCCAGGAAGGCCACTGACACATCCGTGCCGGCGAGTTCGCGGTAGAACTTCGCGCCGTGGAAGTCATGGGGCCCCACCAGGTCGGCGCGGAGCACCGTGCGCGATATCAGGCCGGACACCGTCGAGTTGAGGCAGGCGGAGGGGATGAGGAAGTCCTCACGGGTGCCGTACGTGCGGACGCAGGAGCCGGGGTCGGCGAGGACCGCGATCTCCGGATCGAAGCCGGTGATGCCGTCGGAGGCCTCGAATTCCTCGAGGGCGTCGGCGAGTTCGCGGGTGATGGCGCCCTTGCCGGTCCAGCCGTCGACGAAGACGACGTCCCGCGGGTCGTGGTGGGCGGCGAGCCAGCGCAGCGCGTTGGCGTCGATGCCGCGGCCGCGCACGATCGACACGGCGTAGTGCGGCAGGTCGAGGCCGTGCCGGTACTGGGCCCAGCGGCGCATCAGGATGCCGATGGGGGTGCCCGCGCGGGCCAGCGACACCAGGACGGGCCGGGGAGACCGCTCGGCGAGCACGAGCTCGGTGACCGCGCCGACCGCCCGGGCCAGCCGTGCCGCCGAGTCCTCCAGTGCCGCGTGGAAGAGCTCCTGGTACTGCTCGGTGGGCTGGTACTCCACCGGCAGCGACTCCGCGTAGTGCGCGCCGCCGCTCTGGATGGCCTCCTCGCGCTCCTCGGTCGGTGCCTCCAGCGTCACGTCCGAGAGGTCCTGGAGCAGCCAGCCGACCTCTTCGGGCGCGTACGAGGAGAAGGCGGGGCCGCGGAGGGGCTCGGGCAGCATGGGCAGGGGCCTTTCGGGGACGTACAGCGGCTCGGGGACGTATGAGGGGACGACCGCGAGGACGACGTGCGGGGTGTGGGCGGCCAGTTGGGCCAGCAGGCCGTCGGGCGCGTGCAGCGCGGGGGTGTCCGCGACCGAGTCGACCACGGCGACGACCGCGTCGAATCCGCCGCCCGCGACGTTGTAGGCGTAGCGCTCGCCGGGTCCGTCGGCCGGGTCGTCGTGCGCGGGGAAGACGAGGCGGCTGCGTATCGCGTAGCCGGGGTCGTCGACGGCGAGGACGGGTGAGCGGGTGGTGGTGGAGTAGCGCACCTCGGGGCCGACGGTGTCAGCGGTGTCTGCGAGCTGCTCCAGCTCGCGGGCCAGCCGCAGCGGGGCGTACATCAGCTCCTCGAAGCCGAGGACGAGCACGCGCCGGGCGCCCGAGGGCAGCGCCTCGGCGAGCCGGGCGGCCATGGCGGGAAGGGCTCCCTCCAGACGCTCGCGGTGCGCGGGAGTGAAGCCGTGCCGTCCGCCGTCGGGCAGCCCGCGGGGCCAGCGCAGCTCGACCCGGGTTGTACGCCCGTACGACTGGGTGGAGGGCATCGGCGGGGACTCGTGCCGCGCGACCAGCTCCTGCCCCTTCTCCAGCACCCCCTCCGGGAGCCGTACGGTCCCCGAGGCGGCCGCCACCAGGTCCACCCGGGCGCCGATCTCCCGCGCGAACTCCTCCAGCCGGCCCGCGTCCGCTGCCGAGCGCATGTCGACGAGGGCGACGACCACGTACCGCCGTCGCGGATAGCGCTCGTGCAGGGCACGTATGGTGTTCAGGACCGTGTTGCCCGTGGAGAATTCGTCGTCGACCAGGACCAGCGGCCCCTCGCCGACCAGCAGCGCCGGGTCCTCCGGCAGCAGCAGGTGGGACGTGGCGTGCGAGTGGGACTCCTCGAAACCGCCCGCCGTCGCCACGCCGGGGACCGGGCGGCGGGTGGAGTGCAGGTAGGGCGCGAGGCCCAGGCCGTCGGCGACGGAGTGACCGAGGCCGGTGGCGGTCTCGGCATAGCCCAGAACCACCGCCGTACGTGCCTCGTCGGTGCCGAGCAGGTCGCGGACGCGGCGGCCGAGGGCGAAGCCGTGGCCGTACACCACGGAGGGCGACTGCGGGACGTGCTTGCCGAGCACGTTCGAGACGAGTAGGTGCGCCCGCTTGGGGTTGCGGCGCAGCGCGAGCCCCAGCAGGCCGGTGAGCCCGTCGTCGCCCACCAGCTCGACGCCGAGCCGTTCGGCGACCCAGCTACCGGACCAGACCGCGTTGTTCACTGCGTACTTCATGCGTCCCTTGGTATTCAGCGGGTATTCAGCGCCTTCGGCGATGGTCGCCCATGTTCGGCGATATTCAGTCGGGGATTCCGGCGGCAAGCAGCTCCACGAAGCCGATGTCCTCGTTCGCCACGCCGAAAACCTCGGCGCGCAGCATGGTCCGCTCGGCCCACGCGCGATGCGGCTTCACTTCGTTCATTTTGTTCGTGTACGCCGACCTGAGCACACCCCCGCCGCAGCGTTCGGGCCGCAGGATGTCCTGGGCGTCGCTGAACTCCTCGTGGCTGACCACCGACAGTGCGTGCACCGGCAGCACGTGGGAGGGGTGGATGCAGGTCTTGCCGATCAGGCCGTTGGCATGGTCGAGGGTGATCTCGCGCAGCAGCCCGTCCATGGAGTGCTCGATGAGCGCCTCGCGCAGCTCCTCGGCCTGGCCCTCCAGGAAGGGGCTGCGGCGCAGCTGGGGCTTGAACATACGTTCCTGCACGCGGAAGTACTCCCAGACCGGCCCGGTCACCGTGAAGCCGGTGCCGTCGGCCCGCCCCAGCATGTTCACCACGTCTGCGATCACGGAGGCGACGATCTGGACGTCGTAGGCGGTCATATCGGGGGCTCTGCGCAGGCCGTACGAGGAGCAGAAGTCGGTCACGCCGAGGCGCAGGGCCAGCACCCGCTCGCGGTACTTGTCGACGGCGCGGAAGATGCCCTCGAGGGTTTCCACTCGCGACTCGCGGTACAGCAGCTCGGGCGACTCCAGCACGGGCATGGCGAACAGCCGCCGCCCGCTGTCGGCCTCGGCCGTCGCGAGCGCCTCCAGGAAGGGGATGCCTCGCTCCTCGGTGAACTTCGGCATCACGAACCCGGACAGCAGCCGGGCCGCGGGGCCGAGACGTCGTACGAGGTCGGGAATCTGCTCGGGCACGCGGACCCGGACGAACAGCAGCGGCAGGTCCACCCCGGCCGCCTCGCCCCGCCCGTCCAGCCCGTTCCGTCCGGCGAGGTCCGTGAACTGTCCTACGAGGTTCTCCTCGGCGTCCGCGACGTCCTCGTCGCCGATCGAGTCCTCCAGGCACAGCACCATCGAGACCACGCCGCGTCCGGTCTGCTTGACGATGTCGTCGGCGAGCCGCGGCCGCGTGGCCGGACTGTAGAGCGTGGCGCCCAGGGCCACGGAGAGCAGCCGGGCCGGGGAATCCGCGGTGAACCGGCAGGGCTCCTGGTGGAAGAGGCGCTGCCGCACCTCAGGGGCGATGTGCCCGAAATGACGCATAGAACTCCCCCGTGGTGGCTGAACGACCCCTGTGATCCGTTCGCAGGTGGCCGGTAATAGTACGTAGGGATCCATGTCTGGGGTTCCCGTCGGGCATGAATTTCAGGTAACGCGGACAAGCACAGCCAAGCACGCCCAAGCACGTCCAAGCACAGCCAAGCGTAGGCAAGCACGGCCAAATACGCGGACCGGCGACCCCCGCATTGTCGTGACCAGGACCGAGAGGGCAGGATGATCGCATGACGCACGCGATGCTGAAGGGGTCGAACGTCCCGCTCGAAACCACGACGGTACGCGCCGTGCTGCGCTGGGCGCCCGGGCAGGGGGTCCCCGACGTCGATGCCTCGGCTCTGCTCCTCGGCCCCGACGGTCGTGTGCGCTCCGACGAGGACTTCGTCTTCTACAACCAGCCCCGGCACCCCTCCGGGAAGGTCTGGCGGCTCGGCAAGAAGCGCGTCGCCGAAGGTCCCACCGACACGATCCAGACAGACCTGGCCGGTGTCGAGCCCGACGTCAGCCAGATTCTGCTGGTCGCTTCGGCGGAGGACGTCACCTTCGACCGCGTACAGGGCCTGCGCATCCTGCTGTACGACGCGACGGTCGCCGACGGTGAGCCGCTGGCCTACTTCGACGTCAAGCCGGAGACGGGCCAGGAGACCGCGCTGATCTGCGGTGAGCTGTACCGGCGCGGAGAGGGCTGGAAGTTCCGGGCGCTGGGCGAGGGCTATTCGAACGGGCTGCAGGGCCTGGCCACCGACTACGGCATCTCGGTGGACGAGTCGGAGGGCGCCGAGGAGCCCGCGCAGAGCCCGCCTCCTACGGCGGTCCAGACCACGCCCGCCCAGCCGCTGCCCCCGGAACAGCCGACGGGGGTCCCGGCGCAGCCCGCGTACGGCTACCCGCAGCAGACGCCGGCGACGCAGCCGGCGTACGGCTATCCGCATCCCACCAGCCCGCCCCCATACGGCTACCCACAGGCGCCGGCCGCGGCGGCTGCCGCCACGGGGGCACAGGGCGGCTACGGCTATCCGCCGCCGGTCACGGCCGCACCGGACCAGGAGTTCCGGATGCCGCCGCAGGGTCCGCAGTTCATCGGGCGCTAGAAAGACCAGGTGTCAGAAAGGACGCACGGCCGCTGCGCGGCCGCGGCCGGCCTCAACGCTCCGCCTTGGCCTTGTAACCGCGCCCCCACTGCAAGCCCCACCCGTACAACCGGTCCAGCTCCGCCTGGAACCCGTACACGAACTTCACCTCGCGGCGGACCGTCATCTCCCCCTTGACGTTCTCGATCATCACGACCGCGCAGGAGCGGGCCTGGGGGTGCCGCTCGTCGAGATGTATCTCGATGCGCGGGCCGTTGCTGGGGTACAGCGTGACGATCGCGTGGGTGCGGTCGAACGCGGGGGTCTGGTCGTAGATGTAGACGAAGACCAGCAGCCGTTTGATGGCGTCCCGGTGGTCGAGGTTGACGTAGAGCGTCTCACCGGACGCCGAACCGAACCGGTCGTCCCCGCTGAGCTTCACGTACGGCGGCGCGTTGACGTCGCCGAGGTAGCCGCCGAGGGGCTGGACCACGCCCTTGGTGCCGTCCTGGAGCTCGTACAGGACGCCCAGGTCGAGGTCGACGTTGACCATGCTCTGGCTGTGCCCGAGGACCTCCGGCGGCTTGAGCGCCTTGAAGGGGTGTCGCAGCAGGCTCTCGCGCTGGGAGCCGCCGATGTCGGACGTCCGCATGCGCCAGTTCAGGTTGACGCGCAGATGGCCGGTGGCCGCGCCCTGCTTGGTGAGGGAGACCTGGCTGTGCCGTTTGGTCAGCTCGATGGAGTTCGTCGCCGCGTTGCCCGAGTCGAACTCGGCCGCCCGACCACGCCAGAGTGAGTCCAAGAAGCCCATTTCCGCCCCCACGTTCACCACGTTCACCCGACAGACCGGCGGGGCGGCCGGAGGACACATCCTCGTCGGCCGCCCCGCACAGAGCGTTCCTCACTCGGAGGGTTGTCACACCCCGGACGAGACCTCAGTCTTCTCGTCCGAGCCCGCCGCTTTTCCCTCGGCCGCTGCCAGCGCCCGGTTGCGGCGCACGGAGGACCAGAAGGACCAGCCGATCAGGACGACACCGATGAGGCCGGTGATGATCTCGTTGATCTCGTACTGGATGGTGATCAGCAGGATCATGGCGAGGGCACCGATCGCGTAGTGCGCGCCGTGCTCCAGGTAGACGTAGTCGTCGAGAGTGCCCTGGCGGACCAGGTAGACCGTGAGGGACCGGACGTACATGGCGCCGATGCCGAGGCCGAGCGCCATCAGGACGATGTCGTTGGTGATGGCGAAGGCGCCGATCACGCCGTCGAAGGAGAAGGACGCGTCCAGGACCTCCAGGTAGAGGAACATGAAGAACGCGGCCTTGCCGGCCAGGGCGACCGCGGAACGTGGCTTGCCCTGACGTGCGGCCGCCTCCTCCTCCTCGTGCTCGCGTTCCTCCCCCTCTTCGAGTTTCTCCTCGAAGAAGCCGGAGAGACCACCGACGATCATGTAGGTGATCAGGCCGGCGATGCCGGAGAGCAGGACCGTCTCCGCCTTGTCGACGTGCGTGCCGCCGTGCTGGTGAGCGTGGGTCGCGAAGGTCATCGCGGAGATCAGCAGCACGATCAGCGCGACACAGACCGACAGCATGTCGACCTTGCCCAGCTTGGCGAGGGGGCGCTCCAGCCAGCCCAGCCACTTGATGTCCCGGTCCTCGAAGATGAAGTCGAGGAAGATCATCAGAAGGAACATGCCACCGAAGGCGGCGATCGCCGGGTGGGCGTCCGTCACCAGCTCCTGGTAGCGGTCCTTGTCGCTCAGCGCGAGGTCGACGGCCTCGATCGGGCCCATCTGGGCGCTGACCGCCACGATCACGACGGGGAAGACCAGCCGCATGCCGAAGACGGCGATCAGAATGCCGATCGTGAGGAAGATCTTCTGCCAGAAGGCATTCATCTTCTTCAGGATTCCGGCGTTGACCACCGCGTTGTCGAAGGACAGCGAGATCTCGAGGATGGACAGGATCGCGACGATGCCGAACGCCGTCCATCCTCCGAACAACAGCGCCGCGACCAAGCCGAGCGCGGTGACCGCGAACGACCAGCCGAAGGTTTTCAGAACCACTGGCTACCCAATTCTGTGATGGGGGCGCTCCCAAGCGAGAGCTTGAGGGAAGGACTCCCCCGCGCCGCATACGGCTTTACGAAACATTGACTCCGAAGTCTAGAGCGATGCCCCTCAGCCCCGACGCGTACCCCTGGCCCACCGCCCGGAACTTCCATTCTCCCTGGTAGCGATAGACCTCACCGAAGATCATCGCGGTCTCGGTGGAGGCGTCCTCGCTCAGGTCGTAGCGCGCGAGTTCCTGGCCGTCGGCCTGGTTCACCACGCGGATGAAGGCGTTGCTGACCTGGCCGAAGGTCTGGCCGCGCTCGTCGGCCATGTGGATGGAGACAGGGAAGACGATCTTGTCGCACTGGGGCGGCACCTTGGAGAGGTCGACCAGGATCGACTCGTCGTCGCCCTCGCCCTCGCCGGTGAGGTTGTCACCGGTGTGCTCCACCGAGCCGTCCGGGCTCTTGAGCTGGTTGTAGAAAACGAACCACTCGTCCCCCAGCACCCGCCCGCTGTCGCACATCAGGGCGCTGGCGTCGAGGTCGAAGGGGGCTCCGGTGGTGGAGCGCGCGTCCCAGCCGAGCCCGATCATCACCTGGGTGAGGTCCGGTGCGGCCTTGGACAGGGAGACGTTGCCTCCCTTGGCGAGCGTGACGCCCATGCTGCTGGTCCCTCCCCGAGACAGTGCTTCTCTGGTTGTCCTGCGCGTCCGGCGCCGCACCCAAACAGTACGGCGCCGGACGGTGAGACATGAGGCCTGTCCGGCGGGATCCGTCGGACAGGCCCTGCGAACCTGCTCAGACGTTCACGCCGAAGTCCTGCGCGATGCCGCGCAGGCCCGAGGCGTAGCCCTGGCCGATGGCGCGGAACTTCCACTCCGCGCCGTGGCGGTACAGCTCGCCGAAGACCATGGCCGTCTCGGTCGATGCGTCCTCGGAGAGGTCGTACCGGGCGATCTCGGCGCCGCCGGCCTGGTTGACGACGCGGATGAACGCGTTGCGCACCTGGCCGAACGACTGCTGGCGGTTCTCGGCGTCGTAGATCGACACCGGGAAGACGATCTTCTCGACGTCGGCCGGGACGCCGGCGAGGTTGACCTTGATCTGCTCGTCGTCGCCCTCGCCCTCACCGGTGAGGTTGTCGCCGGTGTGCTCGACCGAGCCGTCCGGGCTCTTGAGGTTGTTGAAGAAGACGAAATTCGCGTCGCTGCTGACCTTGCCCTCGGCGTTCGTCAGCAGTGCGCTGGCGTCGAGGTCGAAGTCCGTGCCGGTCGTGGTGCGGACGTCCCACCCCAGACCGACGATGACCGCGGTCAGGCCCGGGGCCTCCTTGGTCAGTGATACGTTGCCGCCCTTGCTGAGGCTGACTCCCACGAGTCCTCCATTGGTGTCCAGGGGCGGGGAGCCCCGCCGTGCGTTCCTGTCGGATCAACGACTCGATCCTAGTGACGGGTTCCCGTACCACGCAGGCCTTGGAACCGAACAATCACAGGGTGTCGAGCGCCTTGACGTACTCGTTCAGGTCACGTGCGTCCGGCAGACCGTTGACGACGGTCCAGCGCACGAGGCCCTCCTTGTCGATGACGAAGGTGCCGCGCACCGCGCAGCCCTTGTCCTCGTCGAACACGCCGTACGCGCGCGAGGTCTCGCCGTGCGGCCAGAAGTCGCTCAGCAGGGGGTACTCGAGACCCTCCTGCTCGGCGAAGACGCGCAGGGTGTGGATGGAGTCGTTCGACACGGCGAGCAGCTGCGTGTCGCGGTCGGAGAACTTCGGCAGGTTGTCACGCAGCTCGCACAGCTCGCCCGTGCACACGCCGGTGAAGGCGAAGGGGTAGAAGAGCAGCACGACGTTCTGGTGGCCGCGGAAGTCGGACAGCTTCACGGCCCTGCCGTGGTTGTCCTTGAGCTCGAAGTCGGGGGCCTTCTCGCCGACCTGGATCGCCATCTCGTGAATGTCCCTTCGGTGGGGCTGTTCGAGTGAGACCACCCTACGCAGCTATCACCGGGGACCATCGGACGGGCTGGGTGAGGCGGCCAAAGCCTCTGGGGCCTGTCCGGCGGATCCTGTCGGAGACGCGGGGTCTGGCACGCACATCCGCGGCGTTGTCGTCGGTCGCCGAAGCTCCGCTTCGACTCCCTCCTCCGCCTTGCGGCTGCACGCACCAGACCCCGCTCACCGGCGCTGACCAGGCGCCGTTGCTTTCCTCCGACCTGATCCGCCGGACAGGCCCCAGCACCCGGCCCGTCCGGCGTTCCGTGGCTACTTCTTCTTGGTGGCTGCGGCCTTCGGCGTCACCAGCCGGCTGCCGCTCCAGTCCTTGCCGACGCTGACGCTCTTCGACGCGGAGAGCCCGGCTGTCGTCGCGGCTTCGGAGATGTCGCTGGGCTCCACGTAGCCGTCCCGGCCGGTCTTCGGCGTCAGCAGCAGGATCGAACCGCCCTCTTCGATGTACGTGGTGGCATCCACCAGCGCATCCGTCAGGTCGCCGTCCTCGTCGCGGAACCACAGCACCACGGCATCGGCTACGTCGTCGTAGTCCTCATCCACAAGGTCGCTGCCGATGACTTCTTCAATGGCCTCGCGGAGTTCCTGGTCTACGTCGTCGTCGTAGCCGATCTCCTGGACCACCTGCTCGGGCTGGAACCCCAGCCTGACGGCAGGGTTCGTCCGCTCCTCCGCGTGGTCCGCGGTCGCGCTCACGGGTTGCCTCCTGATCATGTCTTGGTGAATAACTCAGCCACGCGCGTGCGCGAAGCATTGGCCGTAGTCCACACGGGCGGGGCGGATCGCGCAAGTACCCGGCCGTTCAGACCGCCGAAACGGTGACGTTCCGGGCCGTGTCGCCGCAACCTAAGGCATGCCGCCACGACGCCGGAGTGATGCACACCACACCCTTCTGCCCGGTTTGTGCGTTTGGGAACCTTCCGTGGGTACCAGACGCTTTACGAAGGACTGGTTACCTCACAGTAGAGATGACGTTTACGCCCCCGAGGTACACGATGGGGAACGGTGCAGGCACAGCGCAAACCCCCGATAAGACCTCGAAAAGCAGCCCTCTGACAGGTAAGGAACAGCGTGGCTTCCGGATCCGATCGCAACCCGATCATCATTGGCGGCCTTCCGAGTCAGGTTCCTGACTTCGATCCCGAGGAAACCCAGGAGTGGCTCGACTCCCTCGACGCCGCCGTGGACGAGCGCGGCCGGGAGCGGGCCCGCTACCTGATGCTCCGGCTGATCGAGCGGGCCCGCGAGAAGCGCGTGGCCGTGCCCGAGATGCGCAGCACGGACTACGTCAACACGATCCCCACCAAGAGCGAGCCGTTCTTCCCGGGCAACGAGGAGATCGAGCGGAAGATTCTGAACGCCACTCGCTGGAACGCCGCGGTGATGGTCTCGCGCGCCCAGCGGCCCGGCATCGGCGTCGGCGGCCACATCGCCACCTTCGCCTCCTCCGCCTCGCTCTACGACGTGGGCTTCAACCACTTCTTCCGCGGCAAGGACGAGGGCGACGGCGGCGACCAGGTCTTCTTCCAGGGCCACGCCTCCCCCGGCATCTACGCCCGCGCGTTCCTTCTGGACCGACTCGGCGAGCAGCACCTGGACGCGTTCCGCCAGGAGAAGTCGAAGGCGCCGTACGGGCTGTCCAGCTACCCGCATCCGCGGTTGATGCCGGACTTCTGGGAGTTCCCGACCGTGTCGATGGGCCTCGGTCCGATCGGCGCGATCTACCAGGCGCGGATGAACCGGTACATGCACGCGCGCGGGATCGCCGACACCTCCAAGTCGCACGTGTGGGCGTTCCTCGGCGACGGCGAGATGGACGAGCCGGAGTCGCTGGGCCAGCTGAGCATCGCCGCCCGCGAGGGCCTGGACAACCTGACCTTCGTCGTCAACTGCAACCTCCAGCGCCTGGACGGGCCGGTGCGCGGCAACGGCAAGATCATCCAGGAGCTGGAGTCGGTCTTCCGGGGCGCCGGCTGGAACGTGATCAAGCTGATCTGGGACCGGACCTGGGACCCGCTGCTCGCGCAGGACCGCGACGGCATCCTGGTCAACAGGATGAACACCACGCCGGACGGGCAGTTCCAGACGTACGCCACCGAGTCCGGCGCCTACATCCGCGACCACTTCTTCGGCGACGACCAGCGGCTGCGCGCGATGGTCGAGGGCATGACCGACGACCAGATCCTGCACCTGGGCCGCGGCGGTCACGACCACCGCAAGATCTACGCGGCGTTCAAGGCGGCCGTCGAGCACAAGGGCCAGCCGACGGTCATCCTGGCGAAGACCATCAAGGGCTGGACGCTGGGCCCGAACTTCGAGGGCCGCAACGCCACGCACCAGATGAAGAAGCTGACGGTCGACGACCTCAGGCACTTCCGCGACCGTCTGCACCTGCCCATCTCCGACAAGGAGCTGGAGGGCGGTCTGCCGCCGTACTACCACCCGGGCCGGGACTCCGAAGAGATCCAGTACATGCACGACCGCCGCAAGGGCCTGGGCGGATACGTCCCCACGCGCGTCGTGCGCTCCAAGCCGCTGGCGCTGCCGGACGACAAGACGTACGCGACCGTGAAGAAGGGCTCGGGCCAGCAGTCCATCGCCACCACCATGGCGTTCGTACGGCTGCTCAAGGACCTCATGCGGGACAAGGAGATCGGCAAGCGGTTCGTGCTGATCGCGCCGGACGAGTACCGCACGTTCGGCATGGACTCCTTCTTCCCGAGCGCGAAGATCTACAACCCGCTGGGCCAGCAGTACGAGGCCGTGGACCGGGATCTGCTGCTCGCCTACAAGGAGTCGCCGACCGGGCAGATGCTGCACGACGGCATCTCCGAGGCGGGCTGTACGGCCTCGCTGATCGCCGCGGGTTCGGCGTACGCCACGCATGGCGAGCCGCTGATCCCGGTGTACGTCTTCTACTCGATGTTCGGTTTCCAGCGCACCGGCGACCAGTTCTGGCAGATGTCGGACCAACTGGCGCGCGGTTTCGTGCTGGGCGCGACCGCGGGCCGTACGACGCTGACTGGTGAGGGTCTCCAGCACGCCGACGGCCACTCGCAGCTGCTCGCCTCGACGAACCCGGGCTGTGTGGCCTACGACCCGGCGTTCGGTTTCGAGATCGCGCACATCGTGCGGGACGGTCTGCGCCGGATGTACGGCGGCACCGAGGAGCATCCGCACGGCGAGGACGTCTTCTACTACCTCACCGTCTACAACGAGCCCATCCAGCACCCGGCCGAGCCGGAGAACGTCGACGTCGAGGGCATCGTCAAGGGCATCCACCGCTTCAGCGAGGGCACTTCGGGATCGATTCCCGCGCAGATCATGGCGTCGGGTGTCGCGGTTCCGTGGGCGATCGAGGCGCAGCGGATCCTCGCCGAGGAGTGGAACGTCCGCGCCGACGTCTGGTCGGCGACCTCGTGGAACGAGCTGCGGCGCGAGGCCGTGCAGTGCGAGGAGCACAACCTGCTGCGTCCCGAGGAGGAGCAGCGCGTGCCGTACGTGACACGGAAGCTGGCCGGCGCGGAGGGACCGTTCGTGGCCGTGTCCGACTGGATGCGGTCGGTTCCGGATCAGATCGCGCGGTGGGTGCCGGGGACGTACCAGTCGCTCGGCGCGGACGGCTTCGGCTTCGCGGACACCCGTGGGGCGGCCCGTCGCTTCTTCCACATCGACGCCCAGTCGATCGTGGTGGGAGTGCTGACCGAGCTGGCGAAGGAGGGCAAGGTGGACCGCTCGGCGCTGAAGCAGGCCGTCGACCGGTACCGGCTGCTCGACGTCTCGGCGGCGGACCCGGGGGCCGCGGGCGGCGACGCGTAGCGCTGCGCGGCTCGAACGAGTAAGGGTGGTGGGGCCCGGTGGCCCCACCACCCTTACTGTCTCTTTACGATGCGGTCATGAAAGAGCAATCGGCGCTGGCGCGTTGGGAACGGCGCACCCAGCGGCCCCTGCTGGCGCTCGCCGTGGTGTTCGCCGTCGCCTATGCCCTGCCCATAGTGGACAGTTCGGCGAGCCGGTCCCTGACGCGTGCGTGCACGGTGGTCGAGTGGGCGGTGTGGGGGGCGTTCGCCGTCGACTACCTGGTGCGGCTGGGATTGGCGCACGATCGCAAGCTGTTCGTACGGACGCATCTGCTGGACCTGTGTGTGGTGGTGCTGCCGCTGATCCAGCCGCTCAGGCTGCTGCGGCTGGTGTCGACGCTGGTGTTGGTGCAGCGACGGGCGCGGATGGCCTCACAGATCCAGCTGACGACGTATGTCGGCGGGGCCGTGGTCGGGCTGATGATGTTCGGGTCGCTGGCGGTGCTGTCGGTGGAGCGGGAGTCGCCGGACGGGAACATCCATACGCTGGGTGACGCGGTGTGGTGGTCGTTCACGACGATGACGACCGTGGGGTACGGGGACCATGCGCCGACCACCGGGCTGGGGCGGGTGATCGCGGTGGGGCTGATGCTGTCCGGGATCGCGCTGCTGGGTGTGGTGACCGCGAACATCGCCGCGTGGTTCATCGCGCGGTTCGAGAAGGACGATGTGGAGGAGCGGCGGCAGACGGAGGCGATCCGCATGCTGACCGATGAGGTGCGGGAGCTTCGGGCCGAGGTCGCGGCGTTGCAGGAGCGGCCGGCTCGACACTGACGGAGCCGGACATGAAGGTGGGCCCCCGGTCGTCCCACCGGGGGCCCTTCCCTCACTCGCCCCGGGTCAGAACATGCCGTTGCCCGGGGTTGCCGCTCCAGCAAGCCAGATGACCGCCAGGAGCGTGTCGATGGCGCCCAGTACGAGGGCGACCAGGGCCGGGACGGGGCGGTTGCCCGCCCAGGTGCGGCCCATGGCGAGCCAGCCGCAGACGATCGCGACGGGGCCGAGGATGATCCCCAGCACGAAGAATCCGGCGATCGCGCAGATGACTCCGATGATTCCGAGCGTCGCGCGATCCGGCCCGGTCCGTGACCACGTCCGGCCACGTGAGCGGGGGTACCTGCGCGTTCCGTGTCCGAAGCCCGCCATCATCAACTCCCTGAACCCCTAGGTTGATTCGGGTTCGTTCCGGGTTCGACGAGGCGAGTACCCCCGCTGCGATTCCTAATCCTCCGGCCTTGCGGCGCGCCGCCCCCCTCCGGCAGCGCGCCGCAGCACCGGCCACCCTCCGCGTCGCACGAAGTCACACGAAGTCGTACGAAGTCGCACGAACTCCCCGAACTTGCCTGGGGAACATGCACTGCGGAGGGCTTGGCCCACTCTGGCCCGCGATGCGTACCGAGCGGGAGGAAACCTTTAGCTTTGTCACCCGGATAGGGGAACTTGACGCTCCCCTACCGGAGTTCCGTGCCTCAGATGTGCCCGACGCCCGCGCCCGCCTCCGCGTTCTCGCCGCGCTTGGTGAGCATGGCGACCAGGACGGCGACCACGGCGACTCCGGCGGCGACCAGGGACGCCAGGCTCATGCCGGAGATGAAGGTGTCGTGGGCGACGCCGTTGATCTTCGTGGCGATCGCCTCCGGCGTGCCCGGCGCGATCGGCGCCACGCCGACCTGGACCGCCTCGGAGGCCTGGTGCTCCTGGGCCTCCGTGAGCGGCGGCAGTCCCGCGTCCTTCCAGTTGCCCGCGAGGTCGCTGTCGACCTTGGAGGCCATCACGGCGCCGAGGACGGCCGTACCGAGGCTGCCGCCGATCTGCATCGCGGCCTGCTGGAGGCCGCCGGCCACGCCGGACAGCTCCATCGGCGCGTTGCCGACGATGACCTCGGTGGCGCCGACCATGACGGGCGTGAGGCCGAGACCCAGCAGGGCGAACCAGACCGACATGATGGCGCTGCCCGTGTCCGTGTCCAGCGTGGACATGCCGTACATGGCGATCGCGGTGCACGCCATGCCGCCGGCCAGCGGGATGCGCGGGCCCACCTTGGTGATCATCGCGCCCGCGAGCGGGGAGCCGACGATCATCATCCCGGTGAGCGGGAGCAGGTGCAGGCCGGCGTCGATCGGGCTCATCCCGTGCACGTTCTGGAGGTAGAACGTCACGAAGAACAGGCCGCCCATGAAGGCGATGGCCATCAGGACCATCAGCACGACACCCGCCGACAGCGGGACCGAGCGGAACAGCGCCAGCGGGATCAGCGGCTCCTTCACCTTCGTCTCCCAGAAGGAGAAGAGCGCGAAGCCGACGACGGACACGACTATGAACGTCCACGTCTTGCCGTCGCCCCAGCCCCATTCGGGGGCCTTGATGAGCGCCCAGACGAGGCAGAACATCGCGGCCGACAGCAGGGCGATGCCCAGGATGTCGAAGGAGCGCGGGGCGTTCTCCGCGCGGTGGTCGAGCAGGATCATGACGCCGAGGACGACGGCGAGGATGCCGACCGGCACGTTGATGAAGAACACCGACTGCCAGTTGACGTGCTCGACCAGGACGCCGCCGATGATCGGGCCGCCCGCGGTGGAGGCGCCGATGACCATGCCCCAGATACCGATGGCCATGTTGAGCTTCTCGGCCGGGAAGGTGGCCCGCAGCAGGCCGAGCGCGGCCGGCATCAGCAGCGCGCCGAACAGGCCCTGCAGGACGCGGAAGGTGACGACCAGCGCGATACTGCTGGACAGGCCGATGGCACCCGAGGCGGCCGCGAAGCCGACCACGCCGATCAGGAAGGTCTGCCGGTGGCCGAAGCGGTCACCGAGCTTGCCCGCGGTGATCAGGGAGACCGCGAGGGCGAGGAAGTAGCCGTTGGTGATCCACTGGACCTGGGCGAAGGTCGCGCCCAGGTCCTTCTGGATGGCCGGGTTGGCGATGGCCACGATGGTGCCGTCGAGGGCCACCATCATGACCCCGACCGCCACGGTGATGAGGGTGAACCAGGGGTGGCCACGCAGCCCGGTGGCCGGCGAGCCGTCCGACGGGGGTGATGGTGCCTTGTCCCCCGACCCCGTCGTGTCGATGGTGGTCTGACTAGTCATGCGCCGAGGCTAATGACAGCCACTGACAGTTGACAAACCAATTCACAAGTCGGTAACTGTCACGTCACTCACAGATAGCCTGAACTGGGCAAACAGTTCGAAGGAGAGGAACCATGGACACCGCATCGCCGCCGGGGCTGCGCGAGCGCAAGAAACAGCGCACCCAGGACGCGCTGCTGCGGGCCGCCATCGAACTGTTCGCCACCCGCGGCTACGAACAGACCACCGTCGACGACATCGCCGAGGCCGTCGACGTCTCGCAGCGCACCTTCTTCCGTTACTTCGCGAGCAAGGAGGACGTGGCCTTCTTCGTGCCGCGGATCGCGGAATCGCACTTCGTCGAGGCCGTGCGCGGCCGCCCGCCGCACGAGGCCCCGCTGGAGGCGATGCGCCAGGCCGTCCTGGAGAGCTGGGACACCATCGGCGAAGCCATCGAGCGGGTGGTGCCGCTCGAACTCCACATGCGCACCTACCGGATCATCGAGTCGTCGCCCGCCCTGCTCGCCGCCCACCTGCGGCGCTCGGCGGAGCTGGAGGAGGAGACCGCGCGGATCATCGCCGAGCGCGAGGGGCTCGACGTGGACGCGGACCCGCGGCCGCGCCTCGTGGTGGCCGTCTTCAGCGGCGTGATCCGGGTGACCGAGCGGATGTGGTCGGCGGGGGAGGATTTCAGCATGGAGGCCATGCGCGAGCTGACCGCGTCGTACCTCGATCAGGTGGGTCCGCCGCTCCTGGGGAACTGGCGTACGACATGAGATCGGCGTCACCGATACCGAAACGTGATCCGCGCCACTCGGTTAACGCGAGACCCTCCCGTTCTCCTAGTGTGTCCTTTCAGTGACTTCCTTCGATACCTCTCCCCAACTGAACGTCTGGCGCGCACTGCTCGCGCTGGCCGTGGTGTTCGTGATGCTGGCGACCACCGGCTGGACCGCGCTGCGCACCCAGCGGAGCACCACAGCCCTGCAGTCCTCGCTCAGCGAGTGGGAGGACGGACACCTCCACGGACACCGGCTGCCGGACCCGGACGCGGCCCCCGGCCTGCTCTCCCGTTTCTTCGCCTCGCTCACCGCACACGAGCGCACCAGCCTCGCCCGGCGCTACCCGCTCGCGGTCGGCAACATGAACGGCGCCCCCGTCGAGTTGCGCTACCAGGCCAACCGCATCGCGCTCGGGCAGGCCCGCAAGGTGGAGCTGAAACGCATGCACGACACCCGGCTCACCCCGGACGGGCAGCGGGAGGCGGGCCGCCGTATGCACCGCTACGAGGCGCTGTTGAGCGAGGGCCGCCGCATCCTCGCCTTCGACCCCGCGGGCACGGGCCGGGTCGCCGAGGTCTTCGGCAGTCTGAACAAGGCCGAGCGGGTCTCCGTCGTCGTCCCCGGCGTCGACACCGACCTGCTCACCTTCCAGCGCACGTCCCGCAAGTACTCCGCGCCTGTCGGCATGGCCGAGTCCCTGTACGCCGCCGAGCGCGCCGCGAGCCCCACGACGCGTACGGCCGTGATCGCCTGGGCCGACTACACCGCGCCCGACGGGCTCGGCATCGACTCGGCCACCGCGATGCGCGCGGCGGACGGCGCCGACCGGCTGAACGCGCTGCTGCGCGGGCTGCCCGGCAGCTCCCCGGTCTCCTTGTTCTGCCACAGCTACGGCTCCGTGGTGTGCGGCCTCGCCGCGCGCACGCTGCCGGGCCGGGTCGCCGACATAGCGGTGGCCGGGAGCCCCGGAATGCGTGCCGCGACGGCCTCCCACCTGCACACCTCCGCCCAGGTGTGGGCGATGCGGGACGCCGACGACTGGGTCCAGGACGTGCCGTACCTGGAGGTCGGCGGGTTCGGCCACGGCGCCGACCCGATGTCCTCGGCGTTCGGCGCGCGGGTGCTGTCGGCGCGCGGCGCGGACGGGCACAGCGGCTATTTCGAACCGGGCACGGAGAGCCTGCTGAACTTCGCGGAGATCGGCATTGGCGCATACCGCTCGGTGCACTGCGCGGGCAATACTGCGGCCTGCCGGGAGGGTTTGTCCGACACGACGACGGCCGGACGCGCGTAGAGGCGCAGGAACTGCGGTCTGTACGGGGAGGGGACGAAGGTGCTCGTGCCGCATACGATGAACCGCATGGGTGACGTACTGGCCGGATTTCATGCCGCCTGGGAGTTCGAGTCCGACTCCGTGCTCATCCGCTACGAACGGGGGATGCGAACGCCCAAGCTATTCCAGGCGCTCGGCGAGCGCCGCGTCCCGCTGTCGGCGCTCTCGGGAGTGACGCTCACCCCGGGCAGGCGCGGGACCGTGGTGCTGCGTGCCGAGCCGAGGCCCGGCGCCGATCCGCTGATGGAGGCGGCCGCGGGGCAGCTCAAGGAGAGCTCCGATCCGTATCGGCTGGTGCTGCCGGCCGAGAGGGAGACGCTCGCCGAGTACTACGCCGACGAGCTGCGGGCCCAGGTGACCAAGGTGGGCGACGAGCCGGCCGAACGGTTTCTGGTGCCGGCGCCTGAAGTGCCGTTGCAGTTCAAGGCGTACGACGGGAAGGCGTCCTTCGACGGGCGGACCGTGCACTACCGGTGGTTCTGGACGGGGGCGTCGTCGGCGAAGTGGAAGGCCGGCGACCAGAGTTTCCCGGTCGCCGACCTGACGGGCGTCGAGTGGCGGTCCCCCGAGGTCTTCGAGGGACATCTGCGGTTGCTGCGGCGGGATGCGGCCGAGCCGCCCGCGCAGGCCGATCAGGACCCGGCGGCTGTGGTGTTCGGGCTGGGGTACGGTCCGGTGCACGAGTCGCTGCCGTTCGCCGCGGCGGTCTTGGCGGCGGTCCGGGAGTGCGGGGCGGTTCCCGCGATTCCCTCCGGGGGACCGCGCCGTGACCCCGCCGACATCGCCGAGCGGATCCGTCACTTGGGGGAACTGCATCAGGCGGGCTTGGTGACGGATGAGGAGTTCTCGGTGAAGAAGGCGGAGTTGTTGGCGGAGCTGTAGAAGGCTCCTACTCCCTGCCCGCAGAAGCGAAGGACATATCGGGGTACCGCGTGCCCGCCACCTGCGCGGCGATCGGCTCCAGCAGGGCCATGTCCTGCTGGCCCAGCGCGATCCGCGTGGCCGCCGTGTTCTCCTCGATGCGGGTGACCTTGCGCGTGCCCGGGATCGGTACCACCGGCAGACCGTGCGTCCGAGCCTGCTGCTGCACCCACGCCAGCGCGATCTGCCCGAGCGAGACCCCGTGAGCCTCGGCCACCTTGCGCACCGGCTCCAGCAGGGCCGCGTTGGCGGTCGCGTTGTCGCCGGTGAAGCGGGGGTGGGTGCGCCGGAAGTCGTCCGTGGTCAGATCCTTCTCGGCGTTCACGAACGTGCCCGCGAGGAAGCCCCGGCCCAGCGGCGAGTACGGCACCAGGGCCACGCCCAGGTCACGGGCCGCCGGCACCACGTACGCCTCGATGTCCCGGCTGAACAGGGACCACTCCGACTGCACGGCGGCGATCGGGTGCACGGCCTGCGCGGCGCGCAGCTCGTCGGCCGTGACCTCGCTCAGCCCGAGGTGCTTGACCTTGCCCTCGCGCACCAGTTCGGCCATCGCGCCGACGGTCTCCTCGATCGGCACGTTCACATCGCGCCGGTGCATGTAGTAGAGGTCGATCACGTCGACGTCCAGGCGCTTCAGGCTGGCCTCGACGCACTGACGGATGTACGGCCGGTCGTTGCGGATGACCCGTGTCGTCGGATCGTCCGGCGGGATCGACAGGGCGAACTTCGTGGCGATGACGACCTCGTCCCGGTGCGCCTTGAAGAAGGGGGAGAGGAACTTCTCGTTCTCCCCCGCGCCGTAGGCGTCCGCCGTGTCGTAGAGGGTGACGCCGAGTTCCAGGGCGCGCTCCAGGGTGGCTCGCGACTCACCCGCGTCCGTGGGGCCGTACGCGAAGCTCATTCCCATGCAGCCGAGGCCTTGTACGCCGACCTCGGGGCCGCCGTCGCCGAGCTGGACCGCGGGGATCTTGCTGTCCGTCATCAGGACCTCTCCGACGCCAGTGCCCGCCCGGCGTCCGCGTAGAAATTGATCTTCCGGTCGAGGAATGCGAGCGTGTCCTGAAGTTCCGCGATCCGGGCCAGAACGTCCTGGCGGGTCGCCTTCAGCAGCTCGAAACGGTCGCCGTAGGTGTGGTCGCCCTCGCGCACCAGATCCGCGTAACGCACCATGTCGGCGACCGGCATGCCGGTCAGCCGCAGCTTGCCGACGAGGTCGAGCCAGTCGAGGTCGCGGTTGCTGTAGCGACGCTGACCGGTGTGCGAGCGGTCTATGTGCGGCATCAGTCCGATGCGCTCGTACCAGCGCAGGGTGTGCGCGGACAGACCGGTGATCGCGACGACCTCGCTGATCGTGTAGCTGTCCTGGCCTTCCGGACGCCGCCCGGCGTGCTGCGGGGCGGCACAGCTGTCGGTCCTGGTACCCGTGGTCTCCATCACCGTCATGGCCTCAACGCTAGGACCTTGGAGTGCACTCCAAGCAAGCGGGATCGGTAAGAAATCGACGGGACGCGTCACAGGGCGGCTGGCTAGCGTGCGGTACATGAGTCTTGTACGACGTGCTGGGCCCGAGGACGCGGAGGAAGTACTGCGGCTGCGCCAGGTGATGATCGACTCGATGGACCGACCGGACGCCGCGGACACGGCGTGGCACGCGGAGTCCCTGCCGGCCCTGCGTGGCCGACTGGCCGAGCCCGACGGGGACTTCGCGGCGTTCGTGGTCGACCATCCGGAGCGGCCGGGGTCGCTCGCGGCGCTGGTGGCGGGGACGCTGGAGTACCGGATCGGGCGGGCCGGCAATCCGCGCGGGCGGGACGGGTACGTCTTCAGCGTTGCGACCGATCCGGAGGTCCGGCGGCGCGGGTACGCGCGTGCCTGCATGGAGGAGCTGCTCCAGTGGTTCCGCGAGCGGGGCGCCGGCAAGATCGACCTCCACGCGTCCGCCGAGGCCGTGCCGCTGTACGCGTCGCTCGGCTTCGTGCACAAGCCGGACCCCTCGATGCGGCTGGTGCTATGAGCCGCTTAGGCTCGGCAGCATGCCCTTGAAGAGTCTCGCGTTGATCGAAAACTGGCCGGTTCCCGCCGCGGCGGCGGGTGTGGTGCGAGCCGACGGGACGGTCCTGGGGACCCACGGTCCGGTCGGGCGGCGTTTTCCGCTGGCCTCGGTCACCAAGCCGCTCGCCGCGTACGCCGTTCTCGTCGCGTACGAGGAAGGGGCGGTCGAGCTCGACGAGCCGGCCGGACCGGCCGGGGCGACCGTGCGGCATCTGCTCGCTCACACCTCGGGGCTGGCCTTCGACGAGCACCGGGTGACGGCCGCGCCCGGGGAGCGGCGGCTGTACTCCAACGCCGGGTTCGAGCAGCTCGGGGACCACATCGCGAAGGCGACGGATATTCCGTTCGGCGAGTATCTGCGGCAGGCGGTGCTGGAGCCGCTGGGTATGGCCTCGACGACTCTGGAGGGCTCCCCCGCGAAGGACGGCGTGTCGACCGTGGAGGATCTTGTGCGGTTCGCGGCGGAGGTGCAGGCGCCGCGGCTGCTGGATCCCCGTACGGTCGCGGAGGCGATGACGGTCCAGTACGCGGGGACGAAGGGCGTGCTGCCGGGGTACGGGCACCAGAGCCCGAACGACTGGGGGCTGGGTTTCGAGATCCGGGACTCCAAGTCGCCGCACTGGACGGGGGCTTCGTCTTCGCCGCGCACGTTCGGGCATTTCGGGCAGTCCGGTACGTTTCTGTGGATCGATCCGGATGCGGGGGTGGCGTGTGTGGCGCTGACGGCTCGGGCGTTCGGGCCGTGGGCGATCGAGGCGTGGCCGGTCTTTACGGATGCTGTGCTGGCGGAGTTGCGGGGCTGAGGTCGGCTGGGGCGGGGCGGGGGTGGGTCGCGCGGCCCGGCGCCGGCGGGGTGCCGCCCTCTGTGGGTCGGGAGCCGCCCCAGCGGCACGACTGCCCGCAGCTACGTGCGGTTACGGCTGCATCTCCCACATCAGCAGTTCCGCCTCCGTCACCCCCACCGCCTCCAGATCCTTCGCATCCGTGATCCGCGCCGCGTCGCCGGGTCCCAACCGCTCGTCGTCCAGGCCCACTTCCCCCCGTACGACGTGCACGTACACGTACGGCCCGTCCGGCACCGCCGTCCGTTCGCCCGCCGCCAGGCGCCGTACGTGGAGCATCGCGCCCGCCTCGGGGACGGCGTACGGCGTCGAGTCCGCGATGCCGTGGACGATCTCGTAGGAAGGGTCGCCGCCGGGCTCCAGCGGGGCCAGCCACATCTGGACGAAGGTCAGGGGTGCCGAACCGTCGTTGCGTTCGACGTGGCGGACGCCCGCCGCCGAGCTCAGCCTCTGCACGTCCCCGGCGCGGACCACCGTCTCGTGGCCCGTGGAGTCGCGGTGGGTGAGCTCGCCCTCGACCACCCACGTCACGATCTCGGTGTGGCTGTGGGGGTGTTCGTCGAAGCCGGCGCCGGGAGCGAGCCGCTCCTCGTTGCAGGCGATCAGCGCGCCGAAGCGGAGGTTGTCGGGGTCGTAGTGCGGGCCGAAGGAGAAGGCGTGGAGGGATTGGATTCCGGTCCCCCGGTCGCCGCCTCGGTAGCGCTGCGTGGCGCGCCGTACGTCCATCACGGGCACCACCGTAGCCCTCACCCGGCACCCGGCGACGCGCACTCCCGTCCGGATAAGGCAGTCTTGTCCCGTGCCCGAACCCGAAACCCGCCGCAACGGCTCCACAGCGCCCGACGTCCACGCACACACCGCGACCCTGAAGCGGCTGGAGAAGTCGTCCGGCAGTCTCGCCGCGCAGGCCATCGCGCGCATGGACGAGACGCTGCCGTGGTACCGGGCGATGCCCCCGGAGAACCGTTCCTGGATCGGGCTCGTCGCGCAGGCCGGTATCGCCGCCTTCACCGAGTGGTTCCGGCACCCGGACGCCCCGCAGGCCATCTCCACCGACGTCTTCGGGACCGCGCCGCGCGAGCTGACCAGGGCCATCACGCTGCGGCAGACCGTCGAGATGGTGCGCACCACCATCGAGGTCATGGAGTCCGCCATCGACGAGGTGGCGGCTCCCGGGGACGAGTCCATCCTGCGCGAGGCGCTGCTCGTGTACGCCCGGGAGATCGCCTTCGCCACCGCCCAGGTGTACGCGCAGGCCGCCGAGGCACGCGGTGCCTGGGACGCGCGGCTGGAGTCGCTCGTCGTGAACGCCGTGCTCAGCGGCGAGGCCGACGAGGGGGCCGTCAGCCGGGCCGCCGCGCTCGGCTGGAACTCGCCCGAGCATGTGTGCGTGGTGTTGGGTGCCGCTCCCGACGGTGACAGCGAGCTGACCGTCGAGGCCATCCGGCGGGCCGCCCGGCACGCCAAGCTGCAGGTGCTCACCGGCGTGCTCGGGGCCCGGCTCGTGGTCATCGCGGGCGGCAGCGACAACCCGCTCGCCGTCGCCAAGTCGCTGATCGGGCCGTTCGCCGCCGGGCCGGTGGTGGCGGGTCCCGTCGTACCCGATCTGCTCGCCGCGACCCGCTCCGCGCAGGCCGCGGCCGCCGGGCTGAAGGCGTGTTCTGCCTGGCAGGACGCCCCGCGGCCGGTGCTGGCGGACGATCTGCTGCCGGAGCGCGCGATCGCCGGTGACCCCTCGGCCCGCGAGCAGTTGGTGGAGGAGATCTACAGACCACTGGAAGAGGCCGGCTCGGCACTCCTGGAGACGCTCTCCGTCTACCTCGAACAGGCGAGCAGTTTGGAGGGGGCGGCCAGGATGCTCTTCGTCCATCCCAACACCGTGCGCTACCGGCTTCGACGTGTGACTGACGTCACCGGCTGGTCGCCCTCCGATGTCCGGTCGGCGTTCACTTTGCGCATCGCGCTGATCTTGGGGCGTCTGGTCGACGGCGATCTCCAGCTCTAGCCTTTTGTCGGGGGCCTACAAAACCCCTTCGTGTTCTTCGTCCTTGTCCCCACGGGCGGCCGTGCCCGTCCCCAAGAGAGAGTGTGAGAGTGCTCGTACTCGTCGCTCCCGGCCAGGGCGCCCAGACGCCCGGCTTCCTGACTCCCTGGCTCGAACTCCCCGGTGCCGCGGACCGCGTCGCCGCGTGGTCGGACGCCATCGGACTGGACCTCGTCCACTACGGCACGCAGGCCGACGAGGACGCCATCCGCGACACAGCCGTGGCTCAGCCGCTGCTGGTCGCGGCCGGTCTCCTGTCCGCCTCGGCACTCGGTGCCGCAACATCTGCCGCTGACGCGGCGGGTGCGCCCGGCGCCGTCGCGGGCCACAGTGTCGGCGAGTTCACCGCCGCCGCCTTCGCGGGCGTCCTGGACGACACCGCCGCGCTGACCCTCGTCCGCACGCGTGGTCTGGCCATGGCCGAGGCCGCCGCCGTCACCGAGACCGGCATGTCGGCGCTGCTCGGCGGTGACCCCGAGGTGAGCGTCGCGCACCTGAAGAAGCTGGGCCTGACTCCGGCCAACGTCAACGGCGCCGGTCAGATCGTGGCCGCGGGCACGCTGGAGCAGCTCGCCGCGCTGAACGACGACAAGCCCGAGGGCGTGCGCAAGATCGTCGCCCTGAAGGTGGCCGGCGCCTTCCACACGCACCACATGGCCCCCGCGGTCGACACGCTGGCGAAGGCCGCCGAGGTGCTCGCGCCCGCCGACCCGAAGATCACGTACGTCTCGAACAAGGACGGCCGGCCTGTCACCACGGGTGCCGAGGTCGTCTCGCGCCTTGTCGGCCAGGTCGCCAACCCGGTCCGCTGGGACCTGTGCATGGAGACCTTCAAGGAGCTCGGCGTCACCGCTCTGCTGGAGGTGTGCCCCGGCGGCACGCTGACCGGTCTCGCCAAGCGCGCGCTGCCCGGCGTGAAGACGCTGGCCCTGAAGACCCCCGACAACCTCGACGCGGCCCGCGAGCTCATCGCCGAGCACAGTGCCTGACAAGGAGCCCGAGAGCATGTCGAAGATCAAGCCCAGCAAGGGCGCCCCGTACGCGCGCATCCTCGGCGTGGGCGGCTACCGTCCCACCCGGGTCGTGCCGAACGAGGTGATCCTCGAGAAGATCGACTCGTCCGACGAGTGGATCCGCTCGCGCTCCGGCATCGAGACCCGCCACTGGGCGAACGACGAGGAGACCGTCGCCGCGATGTCCATCGAGGCGTCCGGCAAGGCGATCGCGGACGCGGGGATCTCCGCCGAGCAGATCGGCGGCGTGATCGTCTCGACCGTCTCGCACTTCAGCCAGACCCCGGCCGTGGCCACCGAGATCGCCGACAAGCTCGGTACGGCGAAGGCCGCGGCCTTCGACATCTCGGCGGGCTGCGCCGGCTTCGGTTACGGCCTCACCCTCGCCAAGGGCATGATCGTCGAGGGCTCGGCGCAGTACGTCCTGGTCATCGGCGTCGAGCGGCTGAGCGACCTGACCGACCTGGAGGACCGGGCGACGGCCTTCCTGTTCGGCGACGGCGCCGGCGCGGTCGTGGTCGGCCCGTCCGAGGAGCCGCACATCGGTCCGACGGTGTGGGGTTCCGAGGGCGACAAAGCCGGAACGATCAAGCAGACGATCCCGTGGAACGAATACCGCATCGGCGACCTGGGCAAACTCCCGCTGGACAGCGAGGGCAACGTCAAGTTCCCCGCGATCGCGCAGGAGGGCCAGGCGGTGTTCCGCTGGGCCGTGTTCGAGATGGCGAAGGTCGCGCAGCAGGCGCTGGACGCGGCCGGGATCACCCCGGACGACCTGGACGTCTTCATTCCCCACCAGGCCAACGAGCGGATCATCGACTCGATGGTGAAGACTCTCAAGCTGCCGGAGCACGTCACGGTCGCCCGCGACGTGCGCACCACCGGCAACACCTCGGCCGCCTCGATTCCGCTCGCGATGGAGCGGCTCCTGGCGACCGGCGAGGCGAAGAGCGGCGACACCGCGCTCGTCATCGGATTCGGGGCGGGTCTCGTGTACGCCGCGACGGTCGTTACCCTCCCCTAGGCACTCCGTGCCGGATCATCGGATCCGGTGCGGTAAGTACCTGCCAACACCCTCTGATATCTACGAAGGAGCGCCCGACATGGCCGCCACTCAGGAAGAGATCGTCGCCGGTCTCGCCGACATCGTGAACGAGATCGCCGGCATCCCGGTTGAGGACGTCCAGCTGGACAAGTCCTTCACCGACGACCTGGACGTCGACTCGCTGTCCATGGTCGAGGTCGTCGTCGCCGCCGAGGAGCGCTTCGACGTCAAGATCCCCGACGAGGACGTCAAGAACCTCAAGACCGTCGGCGACGCGACCGACTACATCCTCAAGCACCAGGCCTGATCCAAGGCCGGTTGCCTGGCCCCGCCACCCGGCGGTGGCGCCGCTGAATCCCGATCCGTTGGAGAAAGAATTCCCGTGAGCTCGACCAATCGCACCGTGGTCGTCACCGGTATCGGCGCAACCACACCGCTGGGTGGCGACGCAGCCTCTACCTGGGAGGGCCTGATCGCCGGACGTTCCGGCGTCAAGGCACTGGAGCAGGAGTGGGCCGCCGAGCAGGCGGTCCGCATCGCCGCGCAGATCGCCGTGGAGCCGACCGAGGTCATCCCGCGGCCGCAGGCCCGCCGGCTGGACCGTTCGGCGCAGTTCGCGCTGATCGCCGCCCAGGAGGCGTGGAGGGACGCCGGCTTCGAAGCCAAGGCCGGTGAAGACGCCAGCGTCGACCCCGACCGGCTCGGTGCGGTGATCGCCTCCGGAATCGGTGGCGTGACGACCCTCCTCGACCAGTACGACGTGCTGAAGGAGAAGGGCGTCCGCCGCGTCTCCCCGCACACCGTCCCCATGCTGATGCCGAACAGCCCCTCCGCGAACGTGGGTCTGGCGGTGGGCGCCCGTGCGGGCGTGCACACGCCGGTCTCCGCCTGCGCGTCGGGGGCCGAGGCCATCGGCTACGCCATCGAGATGATCCGCACCGGCCGCGCCGACATCGTCGTCGCGGGTGGCACGGAGGCGGCCATCCACCCGCTGCCGATCGCCGCGTTCGGCAACATGATGGCGATGTCCAAGAACAACGACGACCCTGAGGGCGCCTCGCGTCCCTACGACGTCGCGCGCGACGGCTTCGTCCTCGGCGAGGGCGCCGGTGTGATCGTCCTGGAGTCCGCCGAGCACGCCGCGAAGCGCGGTGCGCGGGTGTACGCCGAGGCGGTCGGGCAGGGCATCTCCGCCGACAGCCACGACATCGTGCAGCCGGAGCCGGAGGGGCGGGGCATCTCGCACGCCCTGCAGAACCTGCTGGACCGCACGGATCTGAGCCCGGCCGAGATCATGCACGTCAACGCGCACGCGACCTCGACGCCGGCCGGTGACGTGGCCGAGTTGAAGGCGCTGCGCAAGGTGTTCGGCGACGACGTCGACCACATGGCGGTGTCGGCGACCAAGTCGATGACCGGGCATCTGCTGGGTGGCGCCGGTGGTGTCGAGACGGTCGCGACCGTGCTCGCCCTGTACCACCGGGTGGCTCCGCCGACCATCAACGTGGAGAACATCGACCCGGAGGCCGAGGCCAACGCGGACGTGGTGCGGGGTGAGGCGCGCAAGCTGCCCGTCGAGGGCCGGATCGCCGCGCTGAACGACTCGTTCGGGTTCGGTGGGCACAACGTGGTGCTGGCGTTCCGTACGGTCTGAGACTCGCTTGTACGTGTATGAAGGGCCCCCACCGGCTGGTGGGGGCCCTTCGTGCGTGCTGGGGAACGTGCTGATCGGAAATCAGACGACCTGTCAGACGACCTGGTGGAGCCACCGCACGGGCGCACCCTCACCCGCGTACCTGAAGGGCTCCAGTTCGTCGTCCCACGGCTTGCCGAGGAGCTTCGCCAACTCCGCCTCCAGGTCCGTCTCTCCCCGCTGGGAGCGGAGCAGGGCGGCGCGCAGGCGGTCCTCGGGGATGAGGATGTCGCCGTGGATGCCGGTGACGGCGTGGAAGATGCCGAGGTCGGGGGTGCAGCTGTAGCGCTCGCCCTCGGCGGTGGCGCAGGGCTCGGCGGTGACCTCGAAGCGGAGGAGGTGCCAGCCTCTCAGTGCGGAGGCCAGCTTGGAGGCGGTGCCGACCTGACCCTGCCAGGAGAACTCCGAGCGCCAGGTGCCGGGCGCGGCGGGCTGCCGGATCCAGTCGAGGCTGACGCGCGTGCCGAGCACCCCGGCGACGGCCCACTCGACGTGCGGGCACAGCGCGCGCGGCGCGGAGTGCACGTACAGAACTCCACGTGTCGTCACCGGGACCTCCGGGCAGAGCGGGACATCTTGCGAACTGTCGGACGGCAGTGGCCAGGCAGCCACGCTGATGGCGAGGCTACCGTGCGGCGGCGCAAGGAGTGTGACGTACCGTCGGTCCCAGTGCCGTGAAACGCTTGCCATTCACCCGGCAGGACGCTTGTACGGGTGCGATCCGTTGCATGGTGATCCATATGATCGGTCGGGAACCCTCGCGCGTTGTTATGAACGGATGGCGTTTTCCCGTTCACGACATCGCACCACGACCGAGGGGACCACCACCGGATGCCGAACCCAAGCCGCCGCTCGCGGGCCGCTCTCGCCGTCCTGGCGGCGGCCGTCCTGGGCGTCGCCGGCTGTGACGCCGTCGGTGGTGACTCGCCGGGGCCGAGCGGCACTCAGGCGCAGAAGGCCAAGCCGTCGCCGAAGCCGACTCCGCTCTGGGACAGCAGCCCGGACTCGATCGCCGCCGTGGGCGACTCCATCACCCGTGGTTTCGACGCGTGCTCGGTGCTGGCGGACTGCCCCGAGGTGTCCTGGGCGACGGGCAGCAGGGCCGACGTCGACAGTCTCGCCGTACGGCTGCTGGGGAAGACGAAGGCCGCCGAGCGCAGTTGGAACTACGCGGTCACCGGGGCGCGGATGGCGGACCTGCCCGGCCAGATGGCGCAGGCGGCGACGCGGAAGCCGGGGCTGGTGGCGGTGATGGTGGGGGCGAACGACGCGTGCCGGGACAGCACCGCGGCGATGACCTCGGTGGCCGATTTCCGCTCCGGCTTCGAGGACGCGCTGAGCACGCTGCGCAAAGCCGAGCCCAAGGCCCAGGTGTTCGTGGCGAGCGTGCCGAACCTGAAGCGGCTGTGGTCGGAGGGCCGTACGAATCCGATGGGCAAGCAGGTGTGGAAGCTGGGCATCTGCCCGTCCATGCTGGGCGACGCGGACGCCCTGGACGCGGCGGCGACCGAGCGCCGGGACACCGTGCAGAAGCGGGTGGAGGACTACAACGAGGTGCTGGAGGAGGTCTGCGCGAAGGACCGCCGCTGCCGCTTCGACGGGGGCGCGGTGTACGAGTACCGCTTCGGCACGGGCCAGCTGAGCCAGTGGGACTGGTTTCACCCGAGTGTGAACGGACAGGCCCGGCTGGCGGAAATCGCGTACCGCACGGTCACGGGGAAGAAGGCGTGACGCAAGAGCCGTCACTTAAAGTTCCGCACATGAACGAACTCTTCGCGACACTTTCCGACGGCACTCCCGTCCACCGCTGGACCCTGGAGCGGGCGGGCGTCCGCGTACGGATTCTGTCGTACGGCGGGATCGTGCAGGCGGCGGAGGTTCCGGACCGGGACGGGCGTGCGGGGAACGTGGTGCTGGGGTTCGCGGACCTGGAGGGGTACCTCACGCACCCGGAGCCGTACTTCGGTGCGCTGATCGGTCGGTACGCGAACCGGATCGCGGGCGGCCGCCTCCCGCTGGACGGCCGGACGTACGCGCTCGCGCTCAACAACCCGCCCAACTCCCTGCACGGCGGCGAGCGCGGTTTCGACAAGCGGGTGTGGGACATGGAGCCGGTCGCGCACGGCGTGCGCCTGAGCCGGGTCAGTGCGCACGGCGAGGAGGGCTTCCCGGGCCGGCTGGAGGTCTCGGCGACGTACACGCTGACGGAGTCCGGCGCGCTGCGGATCGCGTACGAGGCCGTCACCGACGCGCCGACCGTCGTGAACCTCACCAACCACAGCTATTTCAATCTGGGCGGGTCAGGGAACGCCGGCGGGCACGAGCTGCGGATCGCCGCCTCGCGTCGCACCCCGGTCGACGCGGACCTGATCCCGACCGGCGCCCTGGACGAGGTGGCGGGCACCCGCTTCGACTTCCGCGAGGCGCGGAAGGCCGGCGCCGGGTACGACGACAACTTCGTGCTCGACAAGGGCTTGACCGAGGCGCCCGTCGAGGTCGCCGAGCTGTACGACCCCGCGTCCGGCCGCGCCCTGACCGTGGCGACCACCGAGCCCGGCCTCCAGCTGTACACCGCCGACCACCTGGGCGAGCCCTTCGCGCCGGGCGACGGCATCGCGCTGGAGACCCAGCACTTCCCCGACTCCCCGAACCGCCCGGAGTTCCCGAGCACGGTGCTGCGGCCGGGTGAGGTGTTCCGGTCGGAGACGGTGTACGGGTTCTCGGTTCGGTAGTACCGGAACGACACGAGCCCCGGCCCAGGTGTCAGGTCCCGGACCGGGGCTGCTCGTGGGACGTGTCCCGGATCAGACGTTAATCGTCGCGGTGAGCCGGCGGTCGGAGATCGAGCGCCCGACCTGGATCTCGTACGAACCCTTCACATGCGACCACGCGTTGGTCTTCTCGTCCCAGATCTCGAACGCCCGGCCGGGCAGTTCCACCGTGGCCTCGACGACCTCGCCGGGACCGGTCTCCACCGCCGCGAACCCGGCCAGCCGGCGCGCCGGGCGCTCGACGTCGGGTTCGGCGGGCGCCAGGTAGACCTGGACGACCTCGCGCCCCGCGCGGGCACCGGAGTTGCGGAGGCGGACCCGGACGGCCGTGCCCCGCACCTCGACCGACTCGTACGTCCAGTCGGTGTAGCCGAGGCCGTGGCCAAAGGGGTACGACGGGACACGGCCCTCTTTCTCCCAGGCGCTGTAGCCGATGAACACGCCCTCGCGGTACGGGAGTTCGCCGCCCTGCGGGACGACCTGGGTGACCGGGGCGTCGGCCAGTGAGCCCCAGGTGGTCGGCAGTCGGCCGCCGGGCTCGTGTGCGCCGGTCAGTACGTCCGCCAGGGCCGCGCCGCCCTCCTGGCCGGGGAACCAGCCGAGCAGGACGGCGGCGACCTCCTCGCGCCAGGGCAGTTCCACCGGGGAGCCGGAGTTGACGACCACGACGGTGTTCGGGTTGGCGGCGGCGACCGCGCGGACCAGTTCGTCCTGGCGGCCGGGGAGGGTGAGGTCGGTGCGGTCGAAGCCCTCCGACTCGACGCGCTCGGTGGTGGCGACCACGACGACGGCGGTGTCGGCGGCACGGGCGGCGGCCACCGCCTCGGCGATCAGCTCCTCGGGGTCGCGCTGCGGTCCCTGGTGGGCGAGGGTGAAGCCGATCACCCTCATGGGGTGGTCATCGCCAACGGCGACCTCATAGGTGAGGGAGACCCGCACCGGTTGGCCCGCGGTGAGTTCGGGCCGGGCCCGGGGCACGGGGGCGCCGAAGAAGGCCGCGAAGGGCTCGTCCTGGGCGGGGCGTTGGACGTCGTCGTAGTACGTGGTGCCGTCGATCCGCAGGGTGAACGCGCCCATGCCCTTGATGCCGAAGGTGTGCGGGCCGGTCTCGCGCGGGGTGAAGGTGCCGGTCAGTTCCACGGTGTGCAGGCGGTCGTGGGTGACGCCGTCGGGGAGGTCCGTGCCCATCCACTGGATCAGGCCGTTGGGGGCGGAGCCGGTGCCGATGACGTTTCCGTCGGTGTCACGGCAGACGGCCCGCAACTCGAAGCCCTGGTCGGCGGCGGCGAGTTCGGTGTTCGGGTCGGCGCCGACGGCGTAGCTGAGGCTGCCGTCGGGGAGGGCGGCGGTGAGGCCGTCGAGCGGGGAGACGATCCGGGCGGGGAAGACGGTGGCGGAGCCGCCGCCGAGGACGCGGGCGTCGCGGGCGGCTGCGCCGATGAGGGCGACCGTGCCGTGGGGCTTCAGGGGCAGGGCGTCCCGCTCGTTGCGGACGAGGACGAAGGAGCGGCGGGCGATCTCGCGGGCCAGGGCCTCGCCGTCGACGGTGTCCGGCAGATCCGTCACCACCGGCTCGGCACCCTCCAGGATGCCGACGCGGGCGGCGAGCCGCAGGACGTTGCGCACGGCCGCGTCGACCTTGGCCACCTCCACCTCGCCGTCCCGTACGGCCTGCGCGAGCGCCTCGCCGTACACGGTCTTCGGGCCGGGCATGGCGACGTCGAGCCCGCCTTCGACGGCGCCCACGGTCGACCGGGCGGCGGTCCAGTCGGAGACGTTGGCGCCGTCGAAGCCCCATTCGCCGCGCAGGACCTCGTTCACGAGGTAGCGGTGCTCGGTCATGGTCGGGCCGTTGACCGAGTTGTAGGCGGTCATGATGCCCCACGGGTGGGCGTTCTCGACGATCATCTCGAAGGGGGCGAGATAGAGCTCGCGCAGGGCGCGTTCGGAGACCAGGTTGTTCACGGTGAGGCGGTCCGTCTCGGCGTCGTTGGCGACGAAGTGCTTGACGGTGGTGCCGACGCCGCCGGACTGGACGCCGGTGACGTAGGCGGCGCCGATCCGTCCGGTCAGGTACGGGTCCTCGCTGTAGGCCTCGAAGTGGCGGCCGCCGAGCGGGGAGCGGTGCAGGTTGACGGTGGGGGCGAGCAGGACGTGGACGGCCTTGCGGCGGGCCTCCTGGGCCAGCAGCACCCCTGCCCTGCGGGCGAGTTCGGGGTCCCAGGTGGCGGCGAGGGCGGTCGGCGAGGGCAGCGCGACGGACGGGTCGTCGGCGGTCCAGCGCACGCCCCGGACGCCGATCGGGCCGTCGGACATGACGAGGGACTTCAGGCCGATCTCCGGCAGCGCGGGCAGGGACCACATGTCCTGGCCGGCCAGCAGCCGGGCCTTGGCGTCCAGGTCGAGCTTGCGGAGGGCGGCCTCGACGGCCGCCTCGCGGGTCTCGTCGGCCGTTTCCTGCGGTGCCGCCATCGCGGTGCCTCCTCGTCGAAGTCCGTTCGGTGCCCTACCCATCGTGCACCTGTCGCCTGTAGGTCGGTAGGTTTCGTTATCTTCGCGTTATGTATTGATGTTCGAGATGCCGTACGGTGACGCCATGAACGCCAGGACCAGGAGCGCGGAACGACGCGCCGAGATCGTCGGAGCCGCCCTGGAGGTCATCGCCGAGCGCGGCTACCGGGGGGCGAGCCTGGCCGCCGTGGCGGAACGGGTCGGGCTGACCCAGCAGGGCCTGCTGCACTACTTCCCGACGAAGGACGCGCTGCTCGTGGCCGTCCTGGAGGAGCGGGACAAGTGGGACGCGGTGCCAGTCGGGCCGTGGCGGACCGACCTGCTCGCCTCACTCGTCGAGTACAACGCCATGCGGCCCGGCATCATCCAGACCTTCTCGGCGCTGCTCGGCGAGAGCGTGACGGAGGGGCATCCGGCGCGGGCGTACTTCACCGAGCGGTACGGCCGGGTGCGGGAGTCGATGGCGACTGTCCTGCGCACCGAGTACGGCGACCGTCTGCCGAGCGGGCTCACGCCCGAGCGCGCGGCTCCTCTGCTGGTCGCGGTGATGGACGGGCTGCAGTACCAGTGGCTGCTGGACCCGGAGTCGGTGGACATGGCGGGGGCGTTCCGGGACTTTCTGGGGTTGCTGGGCGAGGAGTGAACGGCCCTCCGCTGCTGCCGGAGCGGTCATCGGTGTCGTGCTGTGGCTGGCCCGGCTGCGTGGGGCCGCGGTGTTCCAGGTGGTTCCGTTGCTCATGCTCGCCATGCTGATGCTGCCCTCCTGAGCCACACCCCATGGCGTAGACCACTTCTGTCACGCGATACTGCCGCCGTTCGGTATCAGCGCTTCCCCACGGCGACAGAAGGACCTGAACTGCCTTGACTTCCATACGCGTTCGGATCGGCGTGCTCGGCCTGGCCCTGCTGGCGGGGCTGGCGGCCCCCACGACCACGGCGGCGGCCGACACCGCTCCCTCACCCACCGTCGAGGAACAGCGGCTCGACCGGGCCGTGCCCCAGGAGATCCTCAGACGTTCCGGATTCGACGCCACGGCGGGGAAGTTCGCGAGGACGCTCACCGCGGCCCGCTCCTATGCCGAGGCCCGTCGGGTCGTCGTACGCGAAGGGTCGGCGCTGTGGCGGCGGGCCGTCGACCGGGCGCAGGGGCGGGGTGCGGCGGGCGGGGATCTCAGCCGGGACGACGACCGGCCGCTGTACTGGGCTCGGCTGGCCATGACGCGGGATGTGCGTACCTGGGAGCCGGGGTTCGGGCTCGCGGAGAGCCAACGCGCCGCGCTGCTCGGTGAGTTGGAGCGGACCTCGCGCGGGCAGACCGCCGTTCGTTATCCGCCGGGCAAGGGCGTCAAGCGCATCCTGGTCACCGGGTTCGACCCCTTCACGCTGGACCGGGACATCCGGATCTCCAACCCCTCGGGCGCCACCGCGCTCGCGCTCGACGGCACGGTGATCGAGACCGCGGACGGGCCGGCGCGCGTGGAGACCGTCGTGTTCCCCGTGCGCTGGGAGGACTTCGCGGACGGGAGCGTGGAGCGGACGCTGCGGCCGTATCTGAAGAAGGTGGATCTCTTCGCCACCGTCAGCCAGGGGCGCGTGGGCCGGTTCGACGTCGAGCGGACCAACGGGGCCTGGCGGGGCGGATTCCCGGACAACGACAACGTCAGCAGGACCGAGACCATCCCGGTCACCGACCCGGCCTCGCAGCCGCAGTGGACGACGACGACCCTGCCGTACGAGAGGATCGTGGCCGCGGACACCGGGCGGTTCCCCGTGTACGACAACACGCAGGTGACCGAGATCCCGGCGGGCGGCACCGAGCCCGTCGTACGGCCGGACGGGCCGACGGAAGGGTCGACGGCCCGTCAGGGGGGCGGTGGGAACTATCTCTCCAACGAGATCGCCTACCGGGCCACGCTGCTGCGGGACCGGCTCGGGCTGCGCGACTCGCTGCCGGGCGGGCATGTGCACACGCCTGTGCTGCAGTTCGGGGCGGGCAACACCGATCCGGCGAACGGGACGGTGACCGATCCGGAGTTCGTACGGAACCGGCTGGACATCATCGGGCAGGTGCGGGCGATCCTGACGGTGGCGGCCGGGAGCTGACCCGTCATTCCGGCAGATTGCCATTGCCGCCCAGGTTGGCGACCATGCGGCGCAGGACGTTGATCGTGGTGACGAAGTCGGCCGGGTCGACGCCCTCGTGCGCCCGCTCGTGGACCCTCAGGTTCCGCTCGCGGGCGCGCAGCCGGCCGGCCTCGCCCTCCTCGGTCAGCGTCATGCCGCCCGCCTCTTCCGTCATCCAGCCTCGGGCGATCAGGTCGTCGTAGACGCCGTCGAAGTCGGTGTCGAGGTCGTCGTACGAGGTCAGCCGCTCGGTGAGGGTGGCCCGGGTCCAGGTGCCGGGCTTGCCGGCGACGTGGTTGAGCGTCCACCAGTGGGGCTGGGTGAGGTCCTCCACCGCCAGTTGCTCGCGCAGGGCGCCGACCATGCGGCGGCCCGCCTCGGAACTCCAGAAGCCGATGGGCTGGGCGGCCAGTTCTTCGTGGGAGTACGTCTTGAGCGGCGTGATCTGCTTGGTCGTCATGGGACGAACGTAGAAGCTCAAGCTTGCTTGAGGTCAAGCGCGCGCTTCGTTCGGAGTCCCGTCGTGTGCCCCGGTCTCCTCCGTCTCCTCGCCGAGGAGTTCGCGGGCCATGAGCGTGGCGCCCGCGACCGCCCCCGGCATCAGGAAGACCGCGACGAACGGGACCAGGAAGGACACCGCGAGAGGCGTGCCGAAGCCCCAGATCAGGGGCTTGCGGGAGCGGAGGAGGGTGAGGCGGTCGCGGAGTTCGATGCCTCGGCGCTGGAGGGCCACCGAGGTGAGTTCCTCGGTGAGGAAGAAGCCGGTGACGAAGAAGCCGATCACCGGGACGGCCGTCTGCCCGAGGACCGGGATGAAGCCGAGGGCGAAGAGGAGGATGCCCCACAGCACGGCGCGCACGAGGATGCGGAGGCTGTCGCGGGCCGAGATCCACAGCTCGCGCCAGAGCGGCAGGCCGGACTCGGGAGCCGTGCCGTCCGGGGAGACGTCCCGGTCGACCTTCTCGGAGAGGTTCTCGTAGAAGGGCTGGCCGATCAGGAGGGTGACCGCGGTGAAGGTGAGGACGGACAGCAGCAGGGCGAGGGCGAACAGGACGGCGGTGAGGAAGCCGCGGAAGAGGCCCTGCCAGGGGCTGGACCAGTCGTCGGCGAAGGGCGTCGCCCAGGCGACGGCATCCGTGCCCCAGAGCGCGAGCGCGACCAGCGCGGCCGCGTAGAGGACGAGGGTGATCAGGCCGGGGAGCAGGCCGAAGCCGTACTGCTTGCCGTGCCGGGCCACCCACTTCTGGCCCTGTACCAAGTAGTTGAAGCCCACCCCGAGATCGCGCATGGGGGGCACTTTACCGTTCCGCTGCGAGGGCTCCCGGGGTGGGTTTTCGCCCCCTCCGCCCCTACCCGTCCCATCCCTGGGGGCTGCCGCCCCCAGACCCCCGCTGCCGGCCCTGAACGGGGCTCGTCCTCAAACGCCGGACGGGCTGAGTAGTGGTGCCGGCCGGGCTGAGAGGTCTACGCCGGCGTCATCGCCACCACGGTCCCCTGGTCCGCCGCAGGCGACACCGCCGCCGACACCCGTACCGCCGCCGCCCTGGCCACCCGCCCCGCCCGGGACGCCGTCGCCAGCAGCATGGGCTGGAGCTGTTCCAGGCCCGCCACCACCAGCTCCTCCCCCGCGATCAGCACCGGGCGGGCCGCCTTCGTCGTCGCCGCTGCCGCCTCCGTGAGGTCGGCCAGCGGGGCGAGCGTCGCCCGGAACGCGCCCGCGCCGGCGGTGGCCGCGCGTTCCGCCAGGGCCACCTGGAGCGGCATCAGAGGGGCCAGCGCGGCCGTCAGGGCGTCGGCGATGCGGTGGAGTTCGGGGGACGACTCACGCAGTACCTCGGCCGCCTCCCGGATCACCGGCGTGAGCGCGAGGAGCGCGCCCGCGGCCGCGCCCGCCGTCGCGGGCAGCAGCGGTGACGTCGCCTCGACCAGGTCGCCGAGCGCCGCCGCGAACTCCTCGACGGCGGGCTCCACCGCGTCGAGGACCGGCAGCAGGCTGTCGCCCAGCGTCGCCAGCAGCGCCTGGGCCGGCTCGCTCACCGGGTGCACCGCGAGCGGCGCCCCGCTCGTGCCGAGGCGCATCAGCGTGTCGATGATCCGGTAGAACGCCTCCTGGGCCTGCGGGGACGCGCTCGCCTCGGCCAGTTCCGCGGTCGTCTCGCGCAGCACGCGCAGCGCCTCGCTGCCCGAACCGTCCCGTGGGTCGAAGGTGTTGAGGGCGATTCTGGTGATGTTCCCGGCCGTGTCGAGCAGTTGGCCGGTGATGTCGGTGGTGGTGCGGGCCATGCGCAGTACGTCGTCCCTGCTGGGGAGCGAAGGGATCGTTGCCACGGGCTCTCTCCTCGCCTCACACGCCGTCGCCGCGGTTCGTGTTCCTCTGGCGTCAGCATGCCCTGTACGAACCCCCCGGGATGCGTCATCCGGGGCATCCGCGACACCAACTCCCTCTTGTTGCGGTTGAGTCGAACAGGTACACCTCGCCGTACCGATCTCAGGAAGCCCCGGAGGAGGTACGCGTGCGCACCACGAGAACCGTTCCTGCGAGACCCGTTCTGATCGCCACGCTCGCCGTCACCACGGCGGGTTCACTGCTCCTCACCGCCCACACCGCTGGTGCGGATCCCCAGCCCCCCGTCACCCGGGAGGGCCCCGCCACCGACCGGCACGCCGCCCATGCCCCCGCGAGCGCCGCCGAGCGGGCCCTCACCGCTCCGACCGCCGGCATCACGGACACCGGGCGCGGCTACCCGCGCGAGCAGGTGCTGGCCCCCGACCCGGTGAACCCCGCCGACAAGTCCGTCAAGCTGGGCCTGACCCCGTACCACGCCATCGCCCCGAAGCTGAACGCCCTGCAGCGGCTCGGCAACCGGGTGAGCGTCGAGGTCGCGGGCCGCTCGGCCGGCGGGCACCGGCTCTACCTCGTCACCGTCACCGCCCCGGAGAGCGCCCGCCAGGCCCGCGCCCAGGACCGGATGCGCGAGCTGATCGAGAACGCGCCGGCCAGGGCCGCCAAGGACCCCGCGATCAAGGCGGGTTACAAGACGCCCGTCTTCGTCAACAACAACATCCACGGCAACGAGTGGGAAGGCACCGACGCCTCCCTGAAGCTCATCGAGCGGCTCGCGACCGCCGACGACCGGAAGACGCGCGACCTCCTCTCCCACAGCCGCCTCTACTTCAACATCACCGCCAACCCGGACGGCCGTATAGCCGGCACCCGCGCCAACGCCAACGGTTTCGACATGAACCGGGACTTCGTCACCGCCTCGCAACCCGAGGTGCGCGCGATGCGGCAGATCCAGATCGACAAGCAGCCGGCCGTCATGCTTGACCTGCACGGGTACGTCAACGGCACGCTCATCGAGCCCACCACTCCCCCGCACGGCGAGAACTACGAGTACGACCTCTTCCTGAAGAACACCTACGCCAACGCACTCCGCATGGAGACGGCCGTCAACGGCCTCGGCTACACGCACGCGAAGGACGGCGTGCGACCCGCGCAGATACCGTTCCGGGACCAGGAGGAGGGCTGGGACGACTGGCCGCCGATCTTCACCCCGCAGTACGCGGCCTTCCACGGCACGGTCGCCGCGCACACGGTGGAGATCCCCCTGGCGGTGAACAACGCGGCCTACACCAACCTCCCGGAGAGCGAACTGCGCCGCCGGTCCGCGATCAACGTGGACGTGGCGGGCGCCGCCCTCCGCGCCACCCTCGACTTCGTCCGCACCCACCGCACCTCCCTCGTCGCCGACCAGATCGAGGTCTTCCGGCGCGGGGCGGCGGGCGCCGACCAGGTCCCGGTGTCGGAGGAGACCGTCCCCGGCGTCCCGGGCATCGGCCCCGAGGACGTGTACACCACGAACTTCCCGCGCGCGTACGTCATTCCGGCCGACGCCGGCACCGGTGGCTCCCAGCGCTCCGCCACCGCCGCGGCCCGCCTCGTCGACCACCTCCTCGCCAACGACGTCCGCGTCACCCGCGCGACCCATGCCTTCCGGCTCGCCGGACGGACGTACGCCAGGGGCAGTTACGTCGTCGACATGCGCCAGCCCAAGCGGGGGCTCGCGAACGTGCTGCTGGCCGACGGGCGGGACATCAGCGACAAGGTTTCGGTGATGTACGACATCTCGGGCTGGAGTCTGGGCCGCCTGTGGGGCGCGACGGTGGAGCCGGTGACGTCCGGGAGCCTGTACGGCGCGCCGCTGCGGGCGGTTCGCGAGGCCGCGGACGTCGGTTACTTCGCTCCGCGCGGCGACCTGCGGCTGCGGCTCGACGATCCGCAGGAGATCGCGGCGCTCAACTCCCTTCTCCGGCACGGTGTTCCAGTGCGGCAGGCCGCCGACGGCAGTGCGATCGTGCCGGCGTCGGCGCGTTCCCGCGCGGTGGTCGCGGCGCGGACGTACGACGTCGCCTTCGACGCGACGAGGGCTACCGGCACCACCGAACTGCGCCGCCTTCGCGTGGCCGCGGCCGTCACGCCGGGTGAGCTGTTCGCGCTGCGGGAGATGAACTTCGAGGTCACGCCGGTCTCGACAGCCGTACTGAACGCGGGCTTCGACTGGTCGACGGCGGATGTGCTGTTCGTGTCGGCGGGGCTGGATCACGGCGCCCTGAACTCGACTGCCCGCACTGCCCTGGACGCCTTCCTCGACGCCGGTCACGGTCTGGTCGGGCGCGGAACCACGGGGGCGGACCTCAACGCGGCGACCGGGCTCCTGGCCGCCAAACCGGTCGAGGGCAACGAGGACGCCAACGGTGTGGCGCGCGTGGTGAATTCGGGCCCGGTCACGTCCGGGACGCCGGATCACGGGTTCGTCTACGCGCCCGTCTGGTTCGCCGACCTTGGGCCCGGGGTCCGGGTGGAGCAGTCGTATGCGACCGGAAACCCGCTCGTCTCGGGGCACTGGCGGCCGTCGGAGGACGGTTCGGGCGGTCCCGCACAGGCCGCGGGGCAGGCCTGCGTGGTCAGCGGCCCGCAGGCCGTCCTGTTCGGCACCGAGCCCCTCTTCAGAGACCATCCCAAGGGGCAATTCGCGCAGGTCGCACGGGCCTTGATTACAGTGGCACCCGCGAGCAGCGGTACAGGTGAGGAGAGCGGATGACGCAAGAGATCCACGGCACCGTCGCGGACGGCTTCGAGACGGTACGGGAGGAGTTCGCCGCGTTCGTGATCGAGGAACGGCCGGACTACGAGGGACAGTTGTGTGCGTATGTGCACGGCCGCAAAGTCGTCGACCTGTGGGTGGGCGACGGCGTGGCCGCCGACTCCCTGTACGGCGTGTTCTCGTCGACCAAGGGTGCCGCGCACCTCGTGGCCGCGCTTCTCGTGCAGGACGGGACGCTCGAACTGGACCGGAAAGTCACCTACTACTGGCCGGAGTTCGGGGCCGAGGGCAAGGGCGCGCTGACGCTGCGCGACCTGATCACGCACCGGGCGGGGCTGATCGGGATCGATGCCGGGTTCACCCGGGACGAACTGGCCGACGACCGCGCGATCGCCGAACGGCTGGCGGACCAGCGGCCGTTCTGGCGTCCGGGCACGGCCTTCGGCTATCACGCGCTCACCCTCGGCGCGCTCATCGGTGAGGTCGTACGGCGTGCCACCGGCCATACGCTCCAGGAGGTGTACGAGGAGCGGGTGCGGGCGCCGTACGGGCTGGACTTCCACCTGGGGCTGCCCGAGGCGCTGGAGATCCGCTTCCGGTCCGTGCGGCCGATGGCGCCGACCGCGGAGCAGCAGGCGGTGCTGGACTCGGTGCCGAAGGGGCCGCACACGCTCCCCTCGATCGCGTTCAACACGCATGTGCCGGAGCCGGGTGAGCTGGTGGATCACGCCAACTCCCGTACCGTGCGCGCCAAGGGCCCGGCGTCGGCGGGCGGGGTCGCCGCCGCGCGCGGGCTGGCCGGGATGTACGCGGCGGCGATCAGCGAGGTGGACGGACGTCCGCCGCTGCTGAAGCCGGACACGGTCGCCGAGGTCGGGCAGATCCACTCGATCGGATACGACCTGGTGGCGCGCACGCACCGGTCGTTCGGGCTCGGTTTCCAGGCCACGGCCGACGCCTGGTACCCGTTCCTGGGCGCCGGGACGTTCGGGCACAGCGGGGCCGGCGGGTCACAGGCCTTCGCGGACCCGCGCAGCGGGCTGGCGTACGGCTACACGCGGCGGCGGTGCGCCTACCCGGGCGGGGCGGCGCCGGAGAACGAGCGACTGGTGAGGGCGGTGCACACGGCAGCGCTGGCGAGCTGATCGCGGCAAGGGCCCACCAACCCCCGCTGTCCCCACGCGTCGGCCGCGAGGGAGCCGACGGGGCGCGCCGGTGTCGAGAGCGCATGGGCCCCCCGCTCGAGCGAAGCCGAGAGTGAGGGTTCGGGCTCTCGACACCGGCTGAAAGCGCCCCGTAGGCGACCGAGCCAAAAGGGGAGAGGCCGCACCCCACGTCCAGGGGTGCGGCCTCCGTCGTACGCAACGAACGCGGTCAGCAGGGCGTCACGGTCATGCTCACAACTTGACGACCATCTTTCCGATGTTGTCGCCGCGCAGCACGCCGAGGAAGGCCTCCAGGTTGTTCTCGATGCCCTCGACGACGGTCTCGCGGTACTTCAGCGCGCCCGAGGCGACCCACGGGCCGACCTCCTGGACGAACTCCGGCTGGAGGTCGTAGTGGTCACCGACCAGCACACCCTCGACGCGGAGCCGGTTCTGCAGGATCTTGGCCATGTTGCGCGGGCCGGGGGTCGGCTCGGTGGCGTTGTACTGCGAGATCATGCCGCAGATCACGGCCCGGCCCCGCAGGTTGAGCGCGCCGATCGCGGCCTCGAGGTGCTCGCCGCCGACGTTGTCGAAGTAGACGTCGATGCCGTCCGGGGCGGCCTCCTTGAGCTGCTCCCAGACCGGGCCGTTCTTGTAGTTGAAGGCGGCGTCGAAGCCGTACTCCTCGACGAGGATCTTGACCTTCTCGTCGGAGCCGGCGGAGCCGATGACCCGCGAGGCGCCCTTGAGCTTGGCGATCTGGCCCACCTGGCTGCCGACGGCACCGGCCGCGCCGGAGACGAAGACGGCGTCGCCCTCCTTGAGGGCACCGACCCGCAGCAGACCCGCGTACGCCGTCAGGCCCGTCATGCCGAGCACACCGAGGTACGTGCTCAGCGGCGCCGCCTCCGGGTCGACCTTGACGGCCTGCTTGGCGTCCACGGCCGCGTACTCGCGCCAGCCGAGGAAGTGCAGGACGTGGTCGCCGACGGCCAGCCCCTCGACGTCGGAGGCGACGACCTCGCCGACGGCGCCGCCCTGCATGGCCTTGCCCAGCTCGAAGGGGGCGACGTAGGACTTGGCGTCGCTCATGCGGCCGCGCATGTACGGGTCGACGGAGAGGTACTTGTTCCGCACCAGCACCTGACCCTCACGCGGCGTGGGGGCCTCCGCCTCGACCAGGGCGAAGTCCTCGGGCTTCGGCCAGCCGACGGGACGGCTGAGCAGGTGCCATTCGCGGTTGAGCATGACGGAGCCTTTCCATTTACTTCAGTACCTGAAACAACCATGCCTCTAAATATTTCAGGATGTCAAGTAACCGGGTACCCTGGATCCCATGGCCACACCCGAGAAGACCCGCCGACCCGACTCGCTGACCATGGAGGTCGTAGAACTCATCGGTGACGTCGTGGCGCGCTTCTACGAGGACTACGAGGACGCGGCTGCCGAGCACGCGCTGACCGGCGCGCAGGCGCGGCTGCTGAGCCTGCTGTCGCTGGAACCGCTGCCGATGCGGAAGCTGGCGCAGAAGCTGAAGTGTGAGCCGTCGAACGTGACCGGGATCGTGGACCGGCTGGAGTCACGGGGCCTGGTGGAGCGGCGCGCGGCCCCGGCGGATCGCCGCGTGAAGGTGGCCGCGGCGACGGAGGAGGGGCGCCGGGTGGCCCGGGAGTTGCGGGAGGGCTTGCGCTTCGCGCGGGAGCCGCTTGCGGGGTTGTCCGAGGGGGAGCGACTGGCTTTGCGGGATCTGCTGCGGCGGATGGTGGGGGCGACCCACTAGCTTGTGCTGTTCGAGGAGCCCGACGCCGCGGAACTCGAGGGGCACGAAATCGGCCCGCCTCCTGGTTGGCCGGGCCGGCTCGAGTGGGCCGCCGATCGGTGGCCGTCTTTCAGGCCCCGCTTGGCCATCTCCGTGCCATGATCTGACAACGGGGACCGGCTCCACCTCGGCCGCGCGAGGTGCCCTGATGAACGACCAGACGAGGCGGAGGACCCTGGCCGAGACCAGGGCCCTCCGCCTCAACGAGCGGTCAGTACATACTCGCCCATGTAGTTGTAGCAATGCATCGCGGTCGCGACCCCGTTGACGCCGCCGACGCGGACGGTGAACGCCGACGTACAAGAGCCGCTGCCATCGGTCGCATTGAGCGTATGGCCGCCCTTGACCGTTACTTCGGTCCCAGACCCAACCGTGGAGTCCTCGGTGAAACGCACCTGCACCGGGACGCTGCCGGTGGGGCTGGACGCGGCGCCGGCCGTCATAGCCGCGGTCACCAGAGCGTCCTGGTCCACCTGCGAGCCCGGCTCCACGCTGTAGGAGATCGCGATCCCGTCGGTCTCCGGGTCGATCTCGGAGACAACCTCCGCCGTGCCCGCGACGTCGGTCGCCGCCCCGAACAGGGCCTGTTGAACCTTCTCCAGGTCCTTCCACTTCAGCGGGGCGCCGTACTGCACCCGCACCGCGTACGGCAACTCCTGAAGCCGATCGAGCACCTTCTGCGGCGGCTTCTCGGTGAAGCGCATCCACAGCTCGGCGCCATCGGCGGAAGGATCGTCATCCGCGACGTATCCGGCCTGGACATAGCCGAGGCCGTCCTCAGCGGCCGACTCGGCGGTCAGGTCGTCGAACTTCTCCTGCCCGCGGTGCCTGCGCTCCAGGGCGTCCAGCGACTTGCCGGAATCCCTGGCCACGGCCTCCAGGTCCCGCTTGACCGCGCCCTTCATCTCCGGCGCGGCTCCAGCGCCCTTGACCACGAGCTCGTGGAACGAACGGGGGGAACCCACCGTCCGGCTCTTACCATTCGGTCTCGGGTCGGCCTGCGCACTAGCCTCGCGCTTTCATAAGCGTGTTCGTCCATGCCTTGATCAAATAAGCGGAGAGTGCTTCTGACCTGCAACGATGGGACTTGTCTAGGGTCCTGTTGGCTGCACGGAAAGAAGCACTCTCCAGGTGAGCAAGCGTATCGGGTTGTACCCGCGTGTCCGCGTCGAGGGCGGTGGCAGAGGGGCGGTCTCGCAGGCCGGGGCGGTGCTGCTGGTCGAGACGGTCCGCAAGTTGGGCCTGGACACTGCGATATCGGCGGCAATGGCGCCGTGGCGCAAGCCGCGGACGGTGCACGACCCGGGCAAGGTCCTGCTGGATGTCGCGCTCGCGACGGCCTTGGGCGGGGACTGCCTCGCCGATGTCGCCATGCTGCGGGCCGAGCCGGCCGTGTTCGGCCCGGTGGCATCCGACCCCACGGTCCCCCGGCTCATCGACGTCCTCGCCGCAGCCGGGCCGAACGCGCTCACCGCGATCCGCACGGCGCGAGCCGAAGTGCGGTCGCGGGTCCGGGAGTTGGCTGGCGCGGACGGTCCGGCCGCCGGTGGCAGCGTGATCGTGGACATCGACGGCGTGCTGGTCCTCTCACACTCCGAGAAGCAGGACGCCACCGCGACCTGGAAGAAACCCTTCGGCCATCACCCGCTCGTACCCCACCGGCCGCTCCCGGTCCCGTTCCGTAGTGATCCCCGGCAAGGGCGTGTAGTCGCCAAACCCTCGCCCCTGCCGGGGCTTCCCTCCCTTACCGTCCACGGCACACGCGTGTGCCGCCGCGCAGAGAGGTCCTGCCAGCATGCCACCGCACAAGCCCACCACCACAATCCCCCACCCCGAACCCGCCACGGCCGCGCTGCCCACGTTCACCGGGTACCGCGACCTGCTCGGCCTGGTCCGGCAGCTGTCCTCGCTCGGCGGCTGCGCCCAGCCGATCCGGCTCGAAGGCCACCGCACCGAGATCAACGCCTTCACCGGCGAGATCCTGCGCGAACTGAAATCCAAGAAACTTCCCGCCGGACACCTCCTGGTCCGCTGCGGCAACCGCCGCACCACCCGCTGCCCCTCCTGCGCCGAGCTCTACCGCCAGGACACCTACCACCTCATCGCCGCCGGCCTGCGCGGCGGCAAGAACATCCCCGACCACGTCGCCACCCATCCACGCGTCTTCGCCACCCTCACCGCGCCCTCGTACGGCCCGGTCCACGGGCGACGCGTCAACGGCTCCGCCCGCTGCCGCTGCGGACGCACCCACACCAAGGGCGACCCGCTCCTCGGCACCCCGCTCGACCCCGAGCGGTACGACTACACCGGCGCCGTGCTGTGGAACGCCCACGCCCCGGCCCTGTGGGCCCGCTTCATGCTCCACCTGCGCCGCGCCCTCGCCGCCGCAGCCGGCGTCCCGCAGCGCCTGCTCTCCAAGATCGTCCGCGTCTCGTACGCCAAGGTTGCCGAGTACCAGCAACGCGGACTGATCCACTTCCACGCCGTGATCCGCCTCGACGGCCCCGCAGGCCCCTACACCCCACCACCCGCATGGGCCACCCCGGAGCTGCTGGCCGACGCCATCCGTCACGCGACCACCCGCGCCCACATCGACGGACCGGAGATCAACGGCCGCACCCGCTCCTTCGCCTTCGGTAAGCAGAACGACACAAGGATCATCCGGTCCTCCGCCTTTCAGGCCGGGACCACGATCACCGAGGGCAAGGTCGCCGGATACGTCGCCAAGTACGCCACCAAAGGCACCGACGCCGCCACCGGCACCCTCGACCACCGCCTGAAGAAGATCACCGAACTCTGGTCGGAGTCCGTGCCCGAGCACGCCGCCCGGATGATCCGCACCGCCTGGGCCCTCGGCGCCCGCGACGACCTCAAACACCTGAACCTGCGCAAGTGGGCCCACATGCTTGGCTTCCGCGGCCACTTCTCCACCAAGACCCGCGCCTACTCCACCACTCTCGGCGCTCTCCGGGCCGCCCGTGCCGCCTGGCGCCGCCGCCACACCCCTCCGCCCTCACCGACCACCCTCGTCCTCGCCCACTGGGCCTACCACGGCACCGGCCTCACCCCCGACCTCGAACGCCTCGCCGCACTCATCGGAGGCCCGGCGCACCCCGAGGCGGTGACGCCCGATGCGTGACGACGAACTCCTCACCGTCCCCGAGGCGATGGCCCGCCTCAAGATCGGCCGCTCCGCCCTCTACGACCTCCTGCGCACCCGGCGCCTGGCCTCGCTGACCATCGGCCGCGCCCGCCGCATCCCCGCCCACGCACTGGACGACTACGTCCAGCGCCACCTGGAAGAGGCCGCCCGATGACCGCCCCCAGCGCAAGAAGGCCCGCGCCAACGGCGAAGGCACCATCTACCAACGCAAGGACGGCCGCTGGGAAGCCGCCGGATACGTCCTCGCCGCCGACAGCACCCACAAACGCGTCCGCGTCTACGGCACCACCCGCAGAGAGGCTGCCGACAAACTCACCGAAAAGATCGCCGACAGCAACCGCGGCCTCCCCGTCGCCACCGCCGACAGCACCATGGGCAACTACCTGACCTACTGGCTGAACAGCGTCGCCATCCATCGCCTCCGCGAGAACACCCACACCCGCTACGCCGCCTGCATCCGACTCCACCTCATCCCCGGCCTCGGCACCAAGAAGGTCGCACGGCTGACCGCACGCGACGTACGCACCTTCCTCGACCGGCTTCGCACCACCTGCCAATGCTGCACCCAGGGACTCGACACCGAGCGAAAGAAGTGCTGTGCGGTCGGCGAGTGCTGTCAGAAGCGACTGTCCCCCTTGACCGTGACGTACGTGCACTCGGTTCTCAAGTCGGCACTGGAACGCGCCGTCCGGGAAGACGAACTGCCCCGCAACGTCGCCCGGAACGTCAAGACCACTACGCACCAGCCCAGGCGTTTCCGGCCACTCACCGCAACCGAAGCCCGCCAGTTCCTCGATGCTGCCCGCGCCGACCGGCTGCATGCGCTCTACGAACTCGCCCTGCGCACCGGACTCCGCAAAGGCGAACTCCTCGGCCTCCACTGGGAAGACCTCGACTCAACGCAGGCACCGCCACCATCCGCCGATCCCTCCAACGCACCGGCAGCAGCGGTCTGACCACCCTTCCCACCAAGACCCGCGCATCAGAACGCCGCATCGCCCTGCCGAGCGAGTGTGTCCACTCCCTGAGGAGCCACCGGGAAGGTCAGGAAGTAGAACGCAAGGTGGCCGGGGTGGGCTGGAAGGACGGCGGTCTCGTCTTCGTTACGCCGACCGGCGGACCGATCGACCCGGCCAACATGACCCGGCGGTTCGGCCGATTCCTCGACCGGGCCGGGCTCCGTCGCATCCGCTTCCACGACCTACGCCACTCGACGGCCACCCTGCTCCTGGAGCAAGGCGTCGACCTCGTCGTGATCAAAGAACTCCTCGGCCACGCGCACATCGGTGTCACCGCCGGCGTATACGCCCACGTCCGACTTCGGCTCCAGCGCCAAGCCATCGACACCCTCAACGACGCCCTCGGACGGGCCAACGACAGCAACGACGATCCACCCGCCGCAGCCGTCGTCCGCTGACGTTGCCGTCAGCGTTGCCGTCAAGTGCCGCAGAAGCCCCGCCGGAAGGTACTCCGACGGGGCTTCAGATTTGTTGGTGAAACTCTAGGTTCGCTACCGAATTCCGTTCGCTTCGCCAGTCGCAACCGGGGTCACAACGGTGATTTGATTCGCTCGATCTCTCGACGGATCGGGCCAATCCGCGGAACTCTATCCCACCACCATTCACCACTCAATCGCTCACCCTCGTCGATACGACGAACGATTCCAGATTCATCATCTTCGGTGAACTCTCTAAACCTAGAGTCAACATCACCGAGTGCCCGTCTGAATCCCGCAAGAGAATTCGAGTCGGCGATTTTCATACCACGGGCGACGAAGCTCCTGAGCACGAGTGCAGCAATCAAGTCATAGACGCCCCATACTGTCCTGTCGGAATCGGGAAGCTCAAGTTCTGACTCAATCCTGAGAACATGACTGCGCCAGCTCCCCAGCAGCGTGACCAGCCCCAAAGTCCGCTCCGGGGCAATTGGAACGGAGACTCTCTCCAGTCGAGAGAGTTCCAATTCCGTCAGGAAGCACCCAAGCCATTCGTCGCGTTCGCTTATGTTCATTCATTCACCTGCCAGGGTAGTACGCCGTGGACTTCCATGGCATATCCCAGTTGACAATCACGCGGACGCCATTGTGGTCGAATCTCGACGAGTTCTGGCCATCCAACTGGCGCGGGCCAGCCTGCCGAAGTGTCGTCTCAATTTCCGCAGCGGACGGACGCCCCATTGCCGGGTTCCCGTCACCCGTGTGTCCGTTCACGAACTCAACCATCTCGTCGAGACTGTAGTCACTTCCGTGGAAATCTTCGCCGCCGAGACGGTCTCCATTCCTGCCGCCAGTTGGGACTCCACAATTGGGACCGGAATTGTGAACGAGTACCGGAGTCTCGCCCGCCAGCACATAGTACGTGTGGAGGTCGGAGACCGTGAGGTTGTAGGTGGTGGCGTGCTGGGTGTAGGCCGTGTTGGCAGTGACGATGACGGTGTCGCCATCGTCGGTGAGCAAGGTCATGCCTGGCTTGAGGTCTGCCGCCTCCACCCAGTCGCGAGCAGTTGGCGACCAGAAGGGGTGCTCATGGGTGGCGGTGAGCTTCTCGATGCCGTCTTCTGTGGCGATGGACAGCTCGTTGAAGTGCTTGTCGTCCTTAGTGACGATGAGGCGGGTTACTTCCCTGGGGCCCGTTTCACCGGTTTCCGGATCGGTGGCCTGGACCTTGTCCCCGACCTCCACATCCTCAATGTCCTTGGTCGAGCCGTCCGCCATTAGGACATCGGTGCCGGCGAGGAAGCACTTCGTGCATTTCGTGGCTGCACCCAGTGCGTCCTCCCCCTTCTTCAGCTTGCCGAGCTTGGCGAGCTTGAGGATCTTGGCCGGGGTTGGCAGGTCCGCGACAGCCCAGCCACAGTGGGAATTGACTCCGACATCGTTCGCACACGCCTTCCACTCGCCGATGTCCGGCCCAAACACCGAGTAGATGAGCTTGATGGCGTTCAGAGCGGGGTCGTTTATCCCGGCCTGCGTATAGAGGTCGGGGTCCGGGGCAGGTCCGGGGCTGGGCGCGGGTGTGGGGCTCGTGTTGCTCGTGCTGGAGGTGCCCCCGCTGGTGCCTGAGTACCAGTCACTCCATCCGCTGATGCTCCACGCACCGTCGTCATAGCTGTCGCCGTCGCAGCCGTTGCAGCCCCAAGAGGGGTCGTTGAGCGACTTGCCACCGCTGTTCTTGGTGGGAGTGTTGTTGCCGTACTGGGTTCCGCCGCCGCACTCGACCGGCGTGGCGCAGGCCATGAGACCGCTCGGGTCGCTCATTGTGACGGGACTGTTGCCGGCGTAGCTGTAGCCGTTGAGGCTGTCCGGATCGGTCGGGACCAGCAGAGGGTCGACACTGATGAACTGACCGATGGCTGGGTCGTATTGGCGGGCGCCGATGTGAGTCAGGCCGGTGGTGGCGTCGCGGGTCTTGCCGAGGAAACCCTTGTCATCGGGCCAGGGACCGAAGGCGGGCTTGCCTCGGTCCGCGCCGAAGGGAGTGGTGTATCGCTTGGTGTAGGTCTGGTCGGACGTTGCGGCAATGGCGAGGGTGGAGGTGCCGTGGTGGTCGCCGGCCAGGTACGAGAGCTTCTGTTTGCCGGATTCGTTCGTGCGGACAGCCACTGAGAGGTCGCCGGCCCCGTAGTAGCGCTGAGCCCAGGTGGTGCCGTCGGCGCGCAAGTGCAGTTCGGTGGCTCCGGCGTAGAGGACGCGTTCACCGTTTTTGGTTGCCCGTATCAGCAAGGCGCCGTCGGCGTCGTACAGGTAGTCGGTGGATTGGGCGTCCTCGGTGAGGCGGGCGAGCTTGCCTTCTTCCGACCAGATAAGGCTCTGTGCCGCTCCTGTGGTCTTGCCGGGGCGACGCAGCGTATTTCCGGTGGTGTCGTAGGCGTAGGCGCGCTCAGGGCTGGCGCAGTCGTTCTTGGTGGTGGTGCCGGTCAAGGTGTGCGGCTGGGCGCCGGTGTAGCAGTACGTGGTCTTGGTGGCGGCGCTGCCGGTGTGCTGGGTTTCGCTGGTGCGCTGGCCTGCCTTGTTGTAGGTGTAGCTGGTCCAGTACGGGGCCGGGCCCGACAGCGCGGATGCGCTGCGGGTGTCGGTGCACTTCTGTGAGGAGGGTGTCCAGGCTTCGGTCAGGCGCTGGTGGCCGTCATAGATGAAGCACTGGGTGTCGGCCGAGCTGGTGCCGCCGAGCGTGGTGGGGTCACTGATGGCGGTGACGTTGCCGGCCTGGTCGTAGGTGTAGTTGAGGTCTTGCAGCATGTACGGGTGGGTTTGGTCCGTCACATAGCTGCGGGTCAGGCGGTTGGTGCCTGTCTCATAGCGCTTGGCAAGGTAGAGCTTCTTGTGCTCTTCGGTGTTGGCGGTGCCGAGGGTGAGCTGCTGGGGCTGGCCGATGGGTGAGTAGTCGGTTGCCAGGAGGTAGCCGGTGGCGCCGCCGAGGGCGGTGAGTTGGCCGAGTCCGTTGTACGTGTGGTCGATGATCTCTGAGGAAAGGCCGCCTACGGCGGGCTCCTTGGAGATGTTCAGTGTGCCGTCCACGTTGTAGTCACTGCTGTACTCCAGCGTGGCCGGGACCCCTGCTCTCACCAGAGGGTCGCTGTCGGGCAGCTGCAGTTTCGTGCCGGTGGCGTTGTAAAGGCTGTCGTATTGGGTGACCGTCTTGGTGTAAGCCGCGCCGGTCTTGCCGCCGATGTAGCGAGTGGACGCCGCGGGCTGGCCCTTGAGGAGGGTGTCGTAGGTCCGGGCGGTGAGCTGGTTGGCGTCTGTCTTCGAACCTGCCCACGTGGCGGTGGGGCGCCCGAGTTCGTCGTAGTCGGTCAGGACTGACTGACCGCGGGAGTCCGTGGACTTGATGACCTGATCGAGGGTGTTGTACTCAGTGCGGGTCGTGCCCTTGTCCGGGTCGCTGACAGTCTTCTGCCGACCGAACAGGTCATAGATGTACGCCCATTTCGCACCGTCCGGGCCCGTGATAGAGGCCGGCTGACCGTCCAGTGCGTAGGTGAAGGGCGTGGTGTCGTACGGCGCACCGGAGGTGCCCCCGAAGTCGATGTCGGCCGGGCCGGTCGACTCGTAGGAGCGCATCTCGGTGGTTCGGCCTCGGATGTCGGTGATGGTGCGTTGGGCCGAGCCGCCCTCCACTGCCGTAGTTGCGGTGGAGTCGCCTGTGTAGCTGGTGGTTGTGGACCATTTCTTGTCACCGAAGGTGTACAGGGTGCTGGTCGTCGGGCGGCCCGCGCCGTCGAAGAGCGTCTCGGACTGTGCGGGTGCCTCACCGTATTCGGCACGGGTGTAGGTGCCGTTGGGCGTGCTGGTGGTGTCGAAGATGTCGGTGTAGGTCTCGTATGCCAGGCCGCGGGTGTCGTAACGGGTGTCGGTCAGCAGCCGACCGCCCTTCGGAGTGAGCGTCTGGGTCTGCAAGGGGCGCAGCAGGGAGTCGTAGAGGGCGTAGGTCGTGTTGTAGGTCTCGCCGTCCTTCTTCAGGGACGAGGTGGAGACCCAGGACGGCTTCGCGTTGTCGAGGTGGTAGGCGAACTTGGAGTTCGGTGCCTGGCTGCCGCGGACCCGGTTGGGCAGCCATACGTCGGTCAACCGGCCGAGGGCGTCGTAGTTCTGCTCGGTCTTTTTGGAGTTGTAGTCGTAGGTGCGCAGGGCCTGGCCGCGGCGCGGGTCCAGGAAGCTGACCGTTCGGAACTCGGTGGGATGTTGGGTGGTGATGGTTTTGGTCAGTGGTCCGGCGTCGGCCGGGGTGTAGGCGGTGGATGTGGTGTGGTTCACCGCGTCGGTGACGTCGAGGGGGCGGCCGAGGGGGTCGTAGGTGGTGGTGGCTACGGTCTGCCAGCCGGAGGGCAGGCGTTCTCCGTCGCCGCCGGCTGTGGCGGTGTAGCCGGTGGCGCGGCCGGTCCACGTGGCGTCGCCCTTGGTGGGCTTCTGGGTGGCCAGCCAGGTGGTGGCGCCGGCCTTGTCGTAGACGACGCCGGTGTCGGCGAGCACGTCACCACGGGTGCTGCTGTTAGTGGGCAGGTCGAGGCTGGTGTCCGTGATGGAGCATTCCCGGGCGACAGTGCGGGTGCGGGAGACCAGGCTGGTGATGCCGAGGTCAGGGTTGCGGGCGTACCAGGTGCGGGTGCAGGTTTCGTCGCCGCCCAGGCCCTTCTGGCCGTAGTCGTCCAGCGCATACTCCATGCCAAGCGCGTCGTACCGCTTGGTGGCGACGTGGGAGCGCCAGCTCTTGGACGCGGTGAGGTAGGTGCTCGTGTGCGTTACGGTGTCGCGGACCCACTGGGCGACATGGTCGGCCGCGTCCGGGACGACTTGGGCGGCGGTCTGCTTGTACGTGTAGTTGGTGAGGACGCTGCTGATGGGCTGACTGCCGTTGTAGGTGACTTGCTGTCGCAGCCTTCCCGCGTAGCGATCGCTGTCGGCCATGCCGGAGAAGTCGATGTCCGTGTCCAGCAGAGGGTCGACGGTCACGCTCTTGGTGGTGCCATCCTTCTTCTTGTCACCGTCCATGCCCTGCAGGAAGAGCGAAACCGTCTTGGACCGGGTCACAGCGGTCGCCCCGGTGAAGGCCGTCACCTGGCGGTAGCCGCGCCAGTCCGACCAGGTCCGCTCGTCCTTCGGGACGAAGGGATCGTCGCTGTAGTGCCAGGCCGCGCCGCTGTAGTCGTAGGCGTATTCCACTGCGGGGTTGTCTGCCGCCGGATCATGAGCGCCGACCGCGAGAACCCGATACTTGTGGAACCAGTCGATCGAGGCGTCCTCGGCACCGTTGATGTGCCAGTACTGGGGGTAGCAAGAACGGGTGTTGCTGTCCGGCGCCGCGCTCAGCACTTCACCGCGCTTGCACTCCGGGGACGACAGCGTCACCGCAGTGATCGCACCGGTCTCACTGGTGACGGTAGAGATGCGAGGGCGGGTGAGCGGGAGGATGTCGTCGGTCGCGTCGACGCGGTTGGGCCGCATCTGGTAGGTGAACGAGATCGGGTCGAGCCCGACGGCAGTGTCACCGGCCTTGCCGGTCCGCTTCAGTGACTTGAGGGTGAGGACCTGGTCGGAGCTGTCGCCGATGTCACCACCGTCCAGGTACTCCCCGGTCAGATCCCAAGCGTCCACCGGATCGTACGCGCTGCTCGTGGCGTTGTAGGAGGAGGTGTCGATCCCGGTCAGCCGCTTGCGGATGAAGAAAGAGGGGCCGGCCGAGTTGCACTCGTCGTCGTCCTTGGAGCAGATCGCGTCGAACGGTACGTCCGGCCATTTCTCGGCAGTGTCCTTGGTCAGGCTGGGGCAGTCCGAGGCAGTGCAGCGCTCCTGGTAGGAGAAATCGACCTTCGCATCCGCCTTGTCCGTGAACAGCGCTCCCTTGCGCAGACCGTACTGGATGCGGTTCAGGTAGCCGCCGCGGGTGTAGGAGGCGCTGGCCTTGGTTGCCTTGTTCTTCTTGTAGTAGTTCGACTCCTTGGTGTACCAGTACGTGGACGCGTTGCCGCGCGTGTCCTCGACGTAGTCGAGATTCCAGCGCCAGGCCTGGGTCAGCGACCGCTCGGCGAAAGCATCTCCGCCGGAGTAGCCGGGCTCGCCGGAGTCGTCGCCGAAGACCGGGACGGTCCAGGTCGAGTTCGTCCGCTGATCGGCGGCACCGTCAAGCTTGTGCAGGCCGAACACGTACTTGGTGCCATCGCCGGTGATGACGGTCCAGTACTCACCGTCGTTGTCACCGTTATCGGCTCCGGTGGACCGCTTCACCTGCGATGCGTCGTCGTCCTCCAGGTGCCACTGCCCGCTGTCCTTGTCCTTGACCATACGCGTCGACTTGCCGTTCAGGACCAGGCGTGCGTTGTCGTACTTCCAGCAGTGGTCGAAGACATCGTCATGACCGTCGTCGTCACAGCTGCCGTAGGACCGCTCGATATAGGACTCGGTGAGCGCGAAGCCCTCGCCCACCGTCGTTGTCTGGTTGTTCGTGGTGGCGGTCCGTCCGTCGACGCTGCCCGAGTCGTACGACAGCGTCAGTGGCGGCACCGGGCCTGCCGCGACCGGCGGCAGCGTGAAGTCGTACGACCAGGTGAACGCGCCCGAGTTGCCGCCCGCCTGCCAAGCCGAGGACGCCGACAGCTGCGTCGCCGAATAGTCGCCGGCTCCCTTGGGCGACTGGCCTGTACCAGCCGGGGCAGCCGTGACGGCCAACACCGTCGCTCCGGATGCGGCACTGCCCGCTTTGTCCAGAAGCTGAGTGGACGTCCCACCCGGCGCCGACCGGCCGAGGCGCACCTTGGCCGAGACCGTCTGTTGGGCGAGATCGTTGTCCGACGGCAGCGGTGTTTGCTGACGGCACTCGGTCTTCTGCGGGGTCGTCAGAGCGCAGGGCGGTAACTGCACCACACGCAGCCGCTGCGCCCAGTTGCCGCCGATCGCCGAGGCGAAACCCGAGTAGTCGACGTCGACTTCGGCCGAGTCGGAGGCGTCGGCCTCGGCGGTCAGCAGGACACCGATGATGCCCGCCTTCGCGGCTGCCTTCTGGTCCAGCACCGTGACCCGAGCCTCAGAGACCCTGGAATTTTCCGCCGCCTTCGACTGCTTGCCCTGGGCCGGGCGTACCGACACCGGCATGCCACCAGGTTTGACCGTATCCGGCTTGTCCCCGGCGAAGGTCAGATCCGCGGAGCCCTGCTTGGGCCATGATCCGCGCTGTTCCGCTCTGCCCCGATCGGCCTGAGCGGCGTTGGCCTTCCGAGTCGCGGCCACCCTCTCGCGGGCCTTCCTCGCCCCCGGGCCCTTGACCTCCTTGACCTTGCTCACCCGCGGCTCCGGCAGCTCCGGTCGTCCGAGGCCCTCCTTCTCGGCTGCCGTAGCTGCCGAAACCCCGCTCAGCAGAGGCGCGATCAGCGCCAGCGACAGCGACTGCACCAGGAGCCGCCCCGCCCGACGCCGCGCTCCACGCAAGCCCTTTCTTGTAGTGCCTATGCCAAACGCCATTGATCAGGTCCGTCCCGTTCAAGGTCAGAAGGAGAAATTCACAAAGTCACGAAGAAGGGAGACGCGCGTCGCCCACGGCAGGCCATGACCATGGCCCGCACCGAGCCGGCCCTAGTCACCCACGTGGGTCTCGACCTGCTCGGCGCTCGCCATCGCCCCCACCCACACGCGGGCCTCCGTGATCCTGGCCGGCAGATAGTGCTGCCAGCTCCCCTTGGAAAAGGCCCGGCCAAGTGAGAACTCGCCCTCGCCCACCTTGGCCACGAACGCCTTGGGAGCGTCGTTGGGGGTATGACCGAGATAGAGGGCGATGGTGCCTGCCTGAGCGTTGAAGATCCCCGTCAGACTCACGGCGCTGTCCAGGGCAGCGATCTCCTCGGAGACCACCGAGGAGAAGGTGCCGTCGGCGTTCAGGCGGCCGAAGTGCCACAGGCCCACCGCCACGGTCGTCTCGTTGCCGTCGTCGTCGACAACCGTGTTCTTGCCAGTCAGCTCGTACCACAGGCCCCAGGCGGCACCGTCCGCTGTGCGCTGACCCAGTACTTGCCCAATGTAACCAGTGTCCTTGGCCAGCAGTTTGGCCCCCTCCAGCGCCACTTGGGTGGTCACCGTGAACGAGCCGGTGCCGTCCACCAGTGGCCCGGCCACCGACGCCGCGTCGTCCACGCCGTCCAGCACGATCTCCTCGCCGTTAAGCGAGGCGTCACCGGCCAGGGTCATCTTCCGACCGTATCCGGAGAGGGTGTCGGGGATGGTGGTACCGCTGCCCTGCTCGGCCCGCCAGCCTCCCACCAGTTCCACGCCCGCGAATCTCTCGGACGTCAGCAGCCGGGCCTCATCGCTGACTTCCTTGTCGGTCAATACGCGTTGCCATACGGCCACTTCATCGACGAAGCCCTTGAAGTGGTCCAGGTAGCTGTCCCCGTACATCAGCCGACCGATTTCGAGACTTCCCTCGGCCGACCAGGGCGTGCCGGCATCCACGGAGGCTTCCCGGATGCCGTTGACATAGAGGTGGACCTTCTTGAGCTGCGCATCGTGCACAGCTGCCACGTGTGTCCATACACCCTTGGGGTGGGAGACCAAGGATGCCGCTTCCCTTTGGAAGACGCCCTCGGTGGAGAAGACCCGGATACTCCACTTGCCGCCGTAGGAGATGACGAACGGGCTGTACTTCTTCGACCATGGGCTCGCGGTCGTCGGCGTCTGGCTCAGCACCGAGACCGTTCCCGTCACCCCCGGGTCCACCCGCACCCACGCCGAGACCGTGTACGACGATCGGGTTTCCAGGACCGGGCCTGCCGTGGTGGCATGGCCGCTACTGCTGCCGTCGAGCAGCAAGCCTCGATCGGTGACGGCCTGCTCCAGCGGCTGCCCCTGAGCGTCGTGCGTGAGCAGGCCCCGCCGCCCGCTGTGATGGCGCACTGCTCCGGCGGCCAGCGTCGCGTCGTCCTTGCCGTCGTCCGTCGCCTTGTCCACCGCCGCACCATCAGCCTCATCGAAGTGGTAACGGGCCGCCGGGCCATCGCCTGCTGCGACCAGGAAATCCACCGCATTCCACGCGCCGTAACGGCCGACCTCGTCCTTGGCCCGCGCCCACAACGTGAGGCTGCCCGAACGTTCCGGCGTCACCGACACATTGGCCTTTGAGCCGTTTGCGGTCGGCCATGTGGTCATGCCCGAGACGGTGTACTGGTACGACTTGATGTTGCTGTCGGCCGGGTCGGGGGCGAAGCTGAAAGTGCCCTTGATGCCGGGGCCGCCGCCCGCCGCGCACGCGTTGGTCGTGCACTCCGAGTATGGACTGCCGATGGTGATCTTCGGCGCCTTCGGTGCGGTCTTGTCGACCTTGAAGTAGCACCAACCGCTGCTGGACGGCCCCGATACATAGCTCTTGCCTGCGTTGTAGTACGAGCGCACGAAGGCGCGGTACCGGTGCAGGGTGTTTTCGGCGAGCGTCGACCAGGACATGGTCACCTTGACGCCGTCACCGACGTAACCGGTGGAAGGCCGCAGGTCGCCGGCGCCCGCCGGCGCATCCGCCCAAGTGCCGTTCCTGCGCTCATCGATGTCGAAGTACACACGCAGTCGCGCGTCCTTCTCGCCACCCGGCTTGGTCTGGGCCGTCGCCGATAGCGTGGGCGTCGGATCCGACACTACGGCCGGATCTGCGTCGTCTTTCGGGCACACCGTGCCCGAGCCCGTCACCAGGCCGACGCCAGTCGGCCTGTCGGGGAGACCGACGAAGTCCACGGCCAGTACTGCATCGTTCCTGAATCGCTTCCACGCTGCCGTGTCCGACTCGTCATGCGCCTTGAGCATCAGTGTGAGCCGGGAGAACTTGCCCGCGGCGAAATCCCTGACTGTCGGGGTGAGGTTCTCGTTCGACTCGTCCGGGTTGTCGTTGAACTCGATTGGTGCATTCGGGGAGTCCGGATCGCAGAGCGACCCGCGCCCTGCCGACACATTCCGGTCAACCATCAAGTCGAGATTCGCTGGACGGGACGACCATGTGGTCGAGGAGGAGATGTTGTTCGTCCGCACCAGGTCGACCCAGCGTGGGTCGCACTGGAACGCCCACGGCTCGGTCACCCGGAACGTGGCATCCAGTACCCTCTTGCCCTTCAGGCTGGCCGGCGAGAACTCGAAGTACAGCCGCTGGACATATCCCGGTCCGCAGTAGTAACCGCCCCAGGTGCCGCACTTGCCCACCCCCTTGCCCCGATCGTCCTCCCCGTTGCCCCACCCGTAGGACTCGTAGCCGTCACTGCGCAGCAGCGTGCGCTCCGACTCACCCCACGTCACGGTCGGATCGATGAACAAGGGGAACGCCGAGGCCTCTGTCGCCGACAGCATCTCCTGATCCGGCATCACCGACAGCAAGTCGCTGTCGACCTCAACGTCCATCCGGGCAACCCTGTCGCCCTGGCCAGGCTCCAGGCCAGTACCCGACGGCGCCGATTCCGAGGGGTCCGAAGGCTCGGCTTCATCGGCGTCGACCGCCTCCAACACCGCCAGCTGCGCTTGCGGCCCCGCCTCGCCCGCCGAGTCCCACATCCGGGCAGGCGGCGCTTTGAACACCGTGCGACCGTTTTCGTCGACCGCCACCAGGTTCCCGGAAGCCCCCTCCTGGACCCAAAGGCCGCTTGTCTTCAGCCCGAAAGTAAGCTTCTTCAACTCGTCACTCGAAGCAGCCTCGGGCGATTTGACGACCAGAACGTTCTGAAAACTCTCCGGAGTGGCCGTGACCTTGAGATCAACTCCGGGCAGGACTTCCGAGTACACGGCACTGGGCCCATTCAGACGCGGAGTGGGCAATGTACCGGGCCAGTCAAGCTCCAATGACCGACCCGCATCGGAAATGCGGACGAGGGCGTCTTCGCTCCCCCCACCGGAAAACTCCATCTCCGCAGCAGCCGCCTTGGGCGCCACCGTTCCGTCAGCCCGCTTTGCCAGCGTGGCATCCGGCGCCTGCCAGCCTCCGTCAGCCGTGGCGACGCGGACCGGAACGACAGACTCCTCAAGGGTGAATGTGTAGCCATCGGGGTTGGCGTAGACCGTGGTCCGCTCCGTACGCTCTGCGGTCACCTCAACCCGTTGACCAGATTGCTGAGCCTCATGCAGAGCCTTCTGCCCTTCCGATAAGGGCGGAGAATCGTGCTCCGCAGCGGCGGCAGCAAGCACCGGCCCCGGAAGCGCCCCCATCGCGAGCAACATGACCAACACAGCGGCAGCCGGACCAACGACTCCGTCCCGCCCCCGTCTACGTCGTCCACCGTTGCCACCCACGCACCATATCGACACAGAATCCCGCCCCCGTGGTCGCACGATCTTCAAAAATCGAAATCATCCAATCCCTACTGTCAACTTGCGTCAACACTCGTCACGCAATGCAGTCAATGCGAACAAGGTTTGGCCTGAAGTTGCTGATCAGTCACGGCAGCTCGTGATCTTCGCAGTGGTGTCAGGTTGTCGCTTCTGCGATGACGCTGTTCCAGCGGCGGTGGACCTGGACGGCTTGGCGCTGGTGATGGCGGCGCCAGGCGGACCAGTGCAGAACGTGCCCGAGGTCGCGGCAAGGTGCCGGAAGGGCCCGTGAGGGCCGCGGCAGCAATTCGCCGCGGGAGAACAACCGCCGATCATCGCAACGGATTACTCGGCCAAGAACTCGTACTGCAACTCATAGAGATGCCCCGCCTTCACCATGACCGTCACTTCGACAGGGTCCTCCCGGTCGCTGTGGACGACGCGGAGGGTACGCAACACCGGGATGTTGCTGGTGAGGTGGAGTGCTCGGTACTGCGCCTGGGTCGGGATTCTCGCGGAGACCCGATCCACACTCCGGCGAGGCGGGTGGCCGAGTTCCGTCAGCAGCACGGGAGTTCCGCCCCTGATCCTGCGCCGGTCCAACAGGGCCGTATCTCTGGCAATGTCCAACGGGTAGTACGACTCGACGAGTTCGGCCGGCTCGTCGTCGATCAGGAGAATCTGGCTGCGGAGCACGGCCGTGCCATCCGCCGGCAGGCCGAGGGCGGCTCGGACATCGGCGGGTGGGCGGGTCTCCGCCACGTCGAGAAGCGCGCTACGGGCGTGCGTTCCGTGCTTGGCCGCCTCGGTGAGCCAGCGGTAGGGCTCTTCGGGGCGGCCCGGCCTCATGAAAGCGGCGGGGCGGACGGTGCGTTGACGGTGCTCCCGCACCGTGACGGCGGCGCCCGCTCTTCCGACCGCGAGACCTTCCTCCTTGAGGAGTTGCAGGGCCTTCTGCACCGTGGCGCTCGACGCGTCGAATCGCTCCTTGAGCTGCGCGGTCGACGGCAGGCTGGTGCCGGGCGCCAGGTCTCCGCTCATGATGGCGTCGCGCAGATCGGCCGCGATCCTCTCGTGCAGCGAGCGGCGGTCGGCGGCTTCCGGGTCTGCCTTGGGCACGGTCATCCGATCCTGATCTCGTAGCGCAGTCTCTGCCGGAGGGCAGGCATCACCATACGGTCGACCTGGATCGGGCGATCATCGCGGTCCAGCGTGAGACGGGTGAGCCGCAGGACCGGCTCCCCCGGATCGGTCTTCAGGGCCTGCCGCTCCTCCTCGTCCGGCATGCCGGCCGTCACGTCCTCACGCACGAGGGCGCCGACGTACCCGAGCTCGGCGAGCAACGTGACTGCTCCGCCGGGGATTTTGGCGCTTCGGGCGAGTGCGGTCCCCCTGCCCACGCTGGTCGGGTAGTAGGTGTCGGTCAGTTCGTTGGGCTGGTCGTCGAGGAGGATCAGCCGGCGGCGTACAACGACTGCCTCCCCTTCCGAGATTCCGAACAGCGCTGCCACGTCACCCGGAGCCGGTACCTCGCCGGCGTGCACGATCCGCTGGGTCCCCCGTCCACCCTGGGCCGCGGCCTCGGCTCCCCAGGCATCCCCCTGCTCTTTCGCGCGGGGTGTGAGGTACGGCAACGACGTACTGACCCAACTGCCCACGGCGTCCTCGACCGGCGGGTGAAGCTGGCAGCGGCCACGCGGGAGGGACGGCAGGTGGCCCGGAACCTGCGGGAGTCACTGCGGTTCGCCCGGGAACCGCTCGCGGGCCTCTCCCACACCGAGCGGCTCTCCCTCCGGGACCTGCTCCTGCGCATGCTTGACTCGTGAGTCCGTCGTCCCGCGTTTCCCGCGTTCGAGAACGCGGGCGGAAACCGCGGAGCGGTCCGTCGCACGGTGTGTGCGACGGACCGCTCCGGTCCGGAAGTGCCCGTTCGGCTCAGGTTTTTCTACGGGTCGTCATGGCGCGCTGGATCAGGATGAACGCGCACAGCAGCACACCGGTGGCGATCTTCGTCCACCAGGAGCTGAGCGTGCCCTCGAACTGGATGATGCTCTTGATCAGGCCCAGCACCAGCACGCCGAACAGGGTGCCCAGCACATAACCGGAACCACCGGTCAGCAGCGTGCCGCCGATGACCACCGCGGCGATCGCGTCGAGCTCCATGCCGGTGGCGTGCAGCGGGTCACCGGACTGGATGTACAGCATGAACAGCAGCCCGGCCATGGCCGAGCAGAAGCCGCTCACCGTGTAGACGGCGATCTTCGTGCCGCCCTGCGGAAGACCCATCAGCAGCGCCGACTGCTCGTTGCCGCCGATGGCGTACACCCGGCGCCCGAAGCGGGTGTAGTGGAGCACGTAGAAGGCGACACCGAGGACGACCAGGGCCACGACGGCGCCGATCGACAGTTCCCCCAGGCCCAGCGGCACCCGGGTCTGCGCCAGGCTGCTCACCGAGGAGTCGCTGATCGCGATCGACTCCTTGCTGATGACCAGGCACAGTCCGCGGAAGAGGAAGAGCCCGGCGAGGGTCACGATGAACGGCTGGATCTCGAAGTTCTGGATCACATAGCCCATGAGGAAGCCGCCGAACGCGCCGACCAGCAGCGCGATCGGGACGACCAGCACCAGCGGCACTCCCTGACCCTCCACCAGCCACGCCGTGAACATGGTGGTGAAGCCGATCAGCGAGCCCACGGACAGGTCGATGCCGCCCGACAGGATGACGAAGGTGGCGCCGACGGCGGCGACCAGCAGATAGCCGTTGTCGATGAACAGGTTGAGGAACACCTGGGGTTCGGCGAACCCGTAGTTCTGGTACCGGCTGAGACCGGCGATGTACATCGCGAGGAACAGGGCGGCCGTGACCAGGACGGGCAGCCGCCGGTCGCCGAGCAGGCGCGCGGCCTTGGACGGCGCACGGCTTTCCGGCTCCGTACGGGTCCGGGTGGTCGCGCTCATCGCGACACCTCCATCTTCGGGGCGGACTCGGCGGCCGGGGCGGGCGCGGCCTGGGGAGTGGCACCGCCGCGCCCGGCGCCGAAGACCTTGGCCCGGAACTTCGGGGACTGCAGCAGGCACACGACGATGACGACGGCGGCCTTGAAGACCAGGTTGGTCTGGGTCGGCACGCCGATGGTGTAGATCGTGGTGGTCAGGGTCTGGATGACGAGGGCACCGATCACCGTGCCGCCGATGGAGAACCGTCCGCCGAGCAGCGAGGTGCCGCCGATGACCACCGCGAGGATCGCGTCGAGTTCGATCCACAGGCCGGCGTTGTTGCCGTCCGCGGCCGAGGTGTTGGAGCTGATCATCAGTCCCGCGATGCCCGCGCACAGCGCGCAGAACATATAGACCATGATCTTGATGCGCCGGGACCTGATGCCGACCAGGCGGCTGGCCTCGGCGTTGCCGCCGACCGACTCGACGAGCAGACCGAGCGCCGTACGGCGGGTCAGTGCCACGGTGACGGCCACGACCAGAGCCACCACGAAGATGGAGAACGGCAGGGTCAGCCAGTAGCCGCCGCCGATCAGCTTGTACGGCTCGCTGTTGACGGTGATGATTTGGCCGTCGGTGATCAGCTGGGCGACACCGCGTCCGGCGACCATGATGATCAGCGTGGCGATGATCGGCTGGATGCCCATCCTGGCGACCAGGAAGCCGTTCCACAGGCCACAGACGACCGCGGCCAGCAGTCCGAGACCCATGGCGAGCAGCACTCCGGACAGGGCGCTCTGGTCGGCCTGGTCGCTGATGTAGGAACAGGCCAGGGCCCCTGTGATGGCGACGACCGCGCCGACGGAGAGGTCGATTCCGCCGGTGGCGATGACCAGGGTCATGCCGACCGCCACCAGGATGAGGGGCGAGCCGAACAGCACGATCGAGACGAGGCTGCCGTAGAGGTGGCCGTTCGACATCCGGATCGAGAAGAAGTCAGGGGTGAAGGGGACGTTGACGAGCAGCAGGACGACCAGGACCGCGACCGGCCAGAACAGGTGGTGGTGCGTCAGCGCTCGCCAGCGGGACGTGGTGGTCACTGGTGTTCTCCGCTCGCGATGGTCTCCAGGATCCGGCTGGGAGTGATCTCGGGCCCGTTGGCGATCCGCGCCACCAGCCGGCGGTCGCGCAGCACTCCGATGGTGTGGCTGAGCCGGAGGACCTCCTCCAGCTCGGCCGCGATGTACAGCACGGACATGCCGTCCTCGGAGAGGGAGACCACGAGCTTCTGGATCTCCGTCTTCGCGCCGACGTCGATGCCGCGCGTGGGCTCGTCGAGGATCAGCAGCTTCGGCTGGGTGATCAGCCAGCGGGCGAGCAGGACCTTCTGCTGGTTGCCGCCGCTGAGCTGGCCGACACGGGCCTCCGGGTTGGCGGGGCGGATGTCGAGGGCCTTGATGTACTTGGCGACGAGTTCGTCGCGCTGGGCGACCGGGATGGGCCGGGTCCAGCCGCGGGTCGCCTGGAGGGCGAGGATGATGTTCTCCCGCACCGTCAGATCGGGGACCAGGCCCTCGGCCTTGCGGTTCTCCGAGCAGAACGCGATCCCGGCGCCGATGGCGTCGTTCGGGGCGCTCATCGACACCTGCTCGCCGCCGACGGTCATCTTGCCGCTGTCGGGCTGGTCGGCGCCGAACAGCAGCCGGGCCAGTTCGGTGCGGCCCGAGCCGAGCAGGCCGGCGAGTCCGAGGACCTCGCCCTTCTTGATCTCCAGGTCGAAGGGTGCGATGCCGCCGGTCCGGCCCAGGCCCTCGGCCTTGAGCAGGGTCTCGCCGACGCCGGAGTGCAGCTGGTGGTCGTGGAGTTCCTCCAGCTGGTCCAGGGCCTTGCCGATCATCAGCTCGATCAGCCCGACCTGGTCGAGGTCACGCACCATGTGCTCGCCGACCAGGGTGCCGTTGCGCAGGACGGTCATCCGGTCGCAGATCTCGTAGATCTGGTCGAGGAAGTGCGAGACGAACAGGATCGCGACGCCCTCGTCCCTCAGCTGCCGCATCAGGCGGAACAGTTCGAGGACCTCGTCGCGGTCGAGGCTGGAGGTGGGCTCGTCCAGGACCAGCACCTTGGTGCCGGAGCCCTCGCCGTCACTGTCGCCGGTGCCCACCGACCGTACGATCGCGACCAGTTGCTGCACCGCCAGAGGGTACGAGGACAGGGGCGCGGTCACGTCGATGTCGAGGCCGAGCCGGTCCACCAGCTGCGCCGCGTCCCGCCGCATCTGCTTCCACTGGATGCGGCCCATGCGGGTGGGTTCGCGTCCGATGAATATGTTCTCCGCCACCGACAGGTTGGGGCAGAGGTTGACCTCCTGGTAGACCGTGCTGATGCCGGCCTGCTGCGCCTGCAGCGGGCTGCCGAACCGCACGGACTTGCCGTCGAGGGTGATCGTGCCGCCGTCCAGGGAGTAGACCCCCGTCAGCACCTTGATGAGGGTGGACTTCCCGGCGCCGTTCTCGCCCATCAGGGCGTGGATCTCGCCGGGGTAGAGCCGGAAGTCGACGCCCGACAGAGCCCGTACCCCCGGAAACTCTTTGACTATGCCCGTCATCTCCAGGACGGGCCGCGGCTCTGCCATGGCAGCGCTCCTCATGAAATGGGTTCAGGCCCGCAGGGAGCCTCCTCGACCGAGGCGTTCCCGGCCTGCCGAAGGCTCCCTGCCGGTGGGTGCGGTCGGTCAGTACTTGCGGTTCGGGAGGGCTTCCTTGGCCTGGTCCTGCATGAAGTCGCTCTCCTCGGTCTTGATCCACCGCTCGACCGTCTCGCCGGCGTGGACCTTCTTCACGACGTCCATCAGCTGGGGGCCGAGGAGCGGGTTGCACTCGACGATGGCGTTGATCTTGCCCTCGGACATGGCGACGAAGCCGTCCTTCACGCCGTCGACCGTGACGATCAGGATGTCCTTACCGGGCTTCTTGCCGGCCGCCTCGATGGCCTGGATGGCGCCGATGCCCATGTCGTCGTTGTGCGCGAACAGCACGTCGATGTCCGGGTTGGACTGCAGGAAGGCCGCCATGACCTGCTTGCCGCCGGCGCGGGTGAAGTCACCGGTCTGGCTGACGACGATCTTCCAGTCGTCCTTGTGATCCGCGTCCATGACCTCCTTGAAGCCCTTGGCTCGCTCGATCGCGGGGGCGGCACCGGTGGTGCCCTCCAGCTGTGCGATCTTCACGGGGCCCTTGTGGCCGGCCTTCTCGAGGACCTTCTCCAGGATCTTGGCGGCGCGGCGGCCCTCGTCCGTGAAGTCGGAGCCGACCAGGGTGACGTACAGGGACTCGTCGGAGGTCTCCACCGAGCGGTCGGTGAGGACGACCGGGATCTTCGCTTTCTTGGCCTCCGTGAGCACCGCGTCCCAGCCGGTGACGACGACCGGCGAGAAGGCTATGACGTCCACCTTCTGCGCGATGTAGCTGCGGATCGCGGAGATCTGGTTCTCCTGCTTCTGCTGGGCGTCGGAGAACTTGAGGTTGAAGCCGGCCTCCTTGGCCGACGCCTTCACCGAGTCGCTGTTGGCGGTGCGCCAGCCGCTCTCCGAGCCGACCTGGGAGAAGCCGAGGGTGATCTTCTTGCCACCGCCGCCCGAGGAGGAGGAGCTGGAGGAGCTGTCGTCCTCCTTGGCACAGGCGGCCAGGCCGCCCGCCGCCGCCACGCCGACCGCCGCGGTGAGGAAGTTCCGTCTGTTGAGCATGCTTCTTCTCCTTTGAAGAGCCGGTCCGGGGCCGGACCTGCTGGTACTCGATGGGACCGGCCGCACTACGTCCAGCCTGTCGATCATTGTTCGAAATGTCGGCCGCACAAATGAGTGGAAGGCGGCCGGTTGGTGCCGCGTCAGCCGGGTGCGCCCTCCGCCTGCGGAGTGGACGGACACGTACTGGCGCGGACGACGAGTTGGGGTTCGATGGCGAACCGGGGCGTCCCGGAGGGGCCCCGGCCCTCGATGAGATCCAGCAGCAGGGCGATGCTCCGCCGGCCCACCGCCGAGAAGTCCTGCCGGACGGTGGTGAGCGGTGGAGCGAAGAACTCCGACTCCGGGATGTCGTCGAAGCCGACCACCGCGACGTCCTGGGGAGTTCTCACACCCGCTTCACGCAGGGCCCGCAACACCCCCAGTGCCATCTGGTCGTTGGCGACGAAGACGGCGGTCAGCCCGCGGCCCACCCAGCCGGCCAGTTCCTGGCCGGCCCGGTAGCCGGACAGCGGGCTCCAGTCCCCGCGCAGCAGCATCGGCGGCTCCACGCCTGCCGCTTCGAGGGTCGCCCGCCAGCCGGCGGCCCGGTCGGCCGCCTCCTGCCAGTCCTCGGGTCCGGCGAGGTGCCAGACCTTGCTGTGGCCGGTGGCGAGCAGATGGCCGGTGGCCAACCGCGCGCCCAGATGCTGATCCACGTTGACGCTGGGGATCCCCGCTCCGGGCCCGCTGCCCACGGTCACCACCGGGAAGGGGTGGCGGAGTTCGGCGAGGGCCTCGACCGCCGACCGCTGCGGGGCGATGGCGACCACTCCCTCGACGCCGCCCTCGCCGAGGTGGTCCAGGGCCTCGGACAGCTTCTCCACGGTCAGCTTGCGCAGACTGACCGTCGAGACGAGGTACCCCTCGGCGCGTGCCGCCTCCTCGAGCGCGAACAACGTGCTGGCCGGCCCGTAGAGGGTGGTGTCGGAGGCGACCACACCCAGAGTCCGGGTGCGCCGGGTGACCAGGGCCCGTGCCGAGGAGTTGCGGCGGTAGCCCATCTCCTCGATCGCGCGCAGCACCCTGGCCCGCGTCTCGTCCCGCACGTTGGGGTGCTCGCCCAGCACACGGGACACGGTCTGGTGGGACACACCGGCCAGGCGTGCCACATCGGCCATGGTGGGCGGCCGAAGCTGCGAGTAAGTCACGACCGCACCTCCTTGGCTGTCGTCGAAAACGACTGATGAACGCGGACGTCATTGTGAGCGCTAACAATTCATGGCGGTCAAGAGGGTTGCAACGGGAAGTCGTCACGGTTGAATAACGCGGCAGGCGGCGGGAGCCGAGGAGACGGCGCCCCACCCGTACGACCGGAACCCCTACGCGCACCACCACAGGAAGCGGGTGCACGACTCCGAAGGGGTCGGCTCCGGGGCCGGATCCTCCGTCGGGTCCGCGGTCGGCTCCGGGGGCGAACCGGGATCCGGAGCGCCGGCGCCCGGAGGCGGGGAGGTCGCGGCGGGAGCCGAGATCCCGGGCGTCGCCGACGCGTTGGAGCCCGAGGAGTCCTCGGACTTGTCCCGGTCCTCCTTCTCGCGCTTCTTCGTCTCCGAGGCCGAGGGAGACGCCGACGCGGCCGGCGAACCCCGCCCCGCGTCGGTCGATCCCCCCGCCCCACCGCCGGACGCGGCGGCTCCCTCCGCCGACGGCGTCGGCGAACCGGTGCCGGCGTCACCCGCGGACGCCGTGTTCGGCTCCCCCGACGGGGCCTCGATGCCGAGCTCCGCGAGACTCAGTCCCCCCGCGGCGAGCAGCAACCCGGCCCCGAGCATCAGGGCCCGTCGGCGGCGGCGCCGGTGCAGCGCCGCCTTCCGGTCGCGCCGGCTGGTCCCCGCGCCCCGGTCCCGGGACCGGGACCGGCCCCGGGACCGGGCTCGGCCTCCGCCGGCCTCCGGCTCGTCGCCCTCGTACGTGTCGTCGCGTTCGTCCGCGACCGCGTCGTCCCGATCGAGCACGGAATCCGCATGCGCCCGGCACGCTTCGGCCGGCGTGCCGCACCCCGGGCAGGCGAGGGCGCCGTTGAGGTGCCGTTGGCACGGGTGGCAGTAGTCCATGACGCGGGAAGATTAAGTTCCGCACCGGTGACGTTCCCGGGCGAGGCTGTGAAAGTTGTGTAGGAATCCCGTGTTCCGGTGTAATGCGGCAAGGACGGCCCGGACCATTCCCCGCCATCCCGGCCATCGCGGCCATCGCGTCGGAACCGTTGTCCGTTCGACCCATTGACACTTCGACCGCGCCATCCTTAATGTCGCGTCAGCATTTCGAACGTGTGACGATATTTCGAACAAACCTGACGAGTACAGGGAGTAACTACCGTGCGCATCACGGGAATCAGCACACACGTGGTTGGGACGCCGTGGCGCAACCTGACCTACGTCCAGGTGCACACCGACGAGGGACTCACCGGCGTCGGCGAGACCCGCATGCTGGGCCACACCGACGCGCTGCTCGGTTACCTGCACGAGGCGGAGACCAACCACATTCTCGGGTCGGACCCGTTCGCTGTCGAGGATCTGGTCCGCCGTATGAAGTACGGCGACTACGGGCGGGCCGGCGAGATCGTGATGTCCGGCATCGCCGTGATCGAGATGGCCTGCTGGGACATCAAGGGCAAGGCCCTGGGCGTCCCCGTCTGGCAGCTGCTCGGCGGCAAGGTCACCGACAAGGTCAAGGCGTACGCCAACGGCTGGTACACGACCGAGCGGACCCCGGAGGCCTACCACAAGGCCGCCCAGGGAGTCATGGAGCGCGGGTACAAGGCGCTCAAGATCGACCCCTTCGGCACCGGCCACTTCGAGCTGGACCACGAGCAGACCATGTACGCCGTCTCTCTCATCGAGGCCGTACGGGACGCCATCGGCCCCGACTCCGAGCTGATGCTGGAGATGCACGGCCGCTTCTCGCCCGCCACCGCGGTCCGGCTCGCGCACGAGCTCGCGCCGTTCAAGCCGGCCTGGCTGGAGGAGCCGGTGCCGCCGGAGAACCTCAAGGCCCTGGAGAAGGTCGCCGCCAAGGTCGACATGCCGGTCGCCACCGGTGAGCGCATCCACGACCGCATCGAGTTCCGTGAGCTGTTCGAGAGCCAGGCCGTCGACATCATCCAGCCGGACGTCGGCCACATCGGCGGTATCTGGGAGACGCGGAAGCTGGCCGCGACCGCCGAGACCCACTACATGCTGGTCGCCCCGCACAACGTGGGCGGCCCGGTGCTGACCGCCGCCTCCCTCCAGGTCGGCTTCACCTCCCCCAACTTCAAGATCCTGGAGCACTTCAACGACTTCGCGGACGCGGAGATCAAGAAGGTCGTCAAGGGCGCTCCGCAGGTGGTCGACGGCTACTTCCACCTCTCCGACGCCCCCGGCCTCGGCGTCGAGCTCGACACCGACGCGGCGGCCGAGTTCCCGCAGCAGCAGGCCCGCTTCGACCTGTGGGCCGAGGGCTGGGAGCAGCGCAAGCCGAAGGGCACCCAGCGGTGAGCACCGCCGTCGTCATCGAGGCGCCCGGCGAGCACCGGCTCACCGAGCACACGCCTCGTGAGCCCGGCGCCGGCGAGGCCCTCGTCCGCGTTCACGCCGTCGGCATCTGCGGCAGCGACCGGGAGGTGTACCAGGGCAACCGGCCCGAGGGGTACGTCCGCTACCCGCTCACGCCCGGCCATGAGTGGTCCGGGACGGTCGAGGCGGTGGGTGCGGGCGTCCCCGCGTCCCTGACCGGCCGCAAGGTCGTCGGGGAGGGCTTCCGCAACTGCCAGGTCTGCGACCGCTGCCACGCGGGCGAGACCACGCTGTGCACGGCAGGCTACGAGGAGACCGGATTCACCCAGCCGGGGGCCATGGCCACCACCCTGACCCTCCCGGCCCGGCTCCTGCACGTCCTGCCGGACGAGGCCGACCTGACGGCGGCGGCCCTCCTGGAGCCCGCCGCCTGCATCGCCGCCGCCGCGCTCAAGGCGAACGCCAAGCCCGGCGAGCGGGTCGCCGTCGTCGGCACCGGCACCCTTGGCATGTTCGCCATCCAGTTCCTCAAGGCGGTCTCCCCCGCCGAGCTGCTCGTCGTCGGCACCCGGGGTGACCGGGAGGCGCTGTCCCGGCAGTACGGCGCCACCGACTTCCGCACCAAGGACCAGCTGCTCCCCGACGACATCGACGTCGTGATCGAGACCGCCGGGTCCGCGGACGCCGCGCGCACCTCCGCCGCGCTGCTCAGGCGCGGCGGGCGGCTGGTCCTGACCGGGATCCCGGCGGCGGGCGCCGACGGGCTCGACCCGACCGACCTCGTCGTACGGCAGCTGGAGGTGCACACCGTCTTCGGTGCGCCGCCGGACGCCTGGGCGCACACGGTGCGGGTGTTCGGGGCCGGACTGCTCGATCCGCTGCCGCTGGTGACGCACGAGCTGCCGCTCGCCGAGTTCCCCGAGGCGATCGAGCTGGTGGGGTCCGGCGATCCGAAGGTGGGCAAGGTACTGCTCCGCCCCTAAGACGTACGCCGGTACGGGGGCACCTGACGGCTCCCGTACCGGCGTACACCCAAGCCCCCCACGCCCTGAGCCGCGAACTTCGTCCGACATTTCGAACACAAAGGACAGCTTGTGACCGACGCTTCCGCCACGGCAGCCCGTCGACCCGGTGAGCAGGCGCTCGCCGCGCTCGGCCTGGGCGCGCCCGCCCTGTCCCCCGCCGACGCCTCGCCGCACACCTTCCCGGGCGGCGGCCGCTGGCGCACCGAGATCCCCTCGTGCGAGGGTCCCGAAGCGCTGGCCGTGGTCCTCAAGGAGGCCTCGCGCCTCGACGTGCCGATCCACCGGATCAGCCAGGGCAGCGGCGTGTGGATGCTGTCCGACGCCGAGATCACCGAGATGGTCGAGGCCACGGGTGAGCGCGACATCGAGCTCTGTCTGTTCACCGGGCCGCGCGGCACGTGGGACATCGGTGGTTCCACGCGTACCGACTCGCGGGGGGCCGGTCTGCGCGCCCGCGGTCACGACGCCGTCGCCGGGTGCGTCGAGGACGCCGTACGAGCCACGGAGCTGGGCGTCCAGTGCCTGCTCGTCGCCGACGAGGGCGTGCTGTGGACGCTGCACCGGGCGCGGGCCGCCGGGATCATCCCGGCCGACACCACCCTGAAGGTCTCGGCGCTGATCGGTCCGGTCAACCCGGCCGCGTACGCGGTGTACGAGAACCTGGGCGCCGACTCGATCAACGTGCCCAGCGATCTGACGCTGGATCACCTCACGGAGATCCGACGGGTCTCCGCCGCCCCCATGGACATGTACATCGAGGCCCCCGACGATCTCGGCGGCTATGTGCGGATGTACGAGGTCGCCGAGCTCATCCGGCGCGGCGCACCGATCTACCTGAAGTTCGGCCTGTCGAAGGCGCCCGGCATCTACCCGTACGGCAACCACATGCGGGACCTGACCCTGGCCACCGCCAAGGAGCGGGTGCGGCGCGGCCGGCTCGCCCTGGACCTGCTGGCACGGCACGGCGCGGACGGCGACATGGCGCCGCTCGGTTCGCGGCTGCCGGGCGCTCTGACACGGTTCGGTCACTCGGCATAACGTTCCAGAAACATCCGCGACAAAAGTCGACACAGTCACGCAGAATCCCACGCACCGCTTCTCGGTCTTCCGGGCCTGACCTTCCGGGCGACTTCGCACTCCAGACCGAGCCCTGCACACACATCAAGGATGATGACCATGCGCAACCGCAGAGCCGCCCTCGCCGCCGTAGCCGGAGCCGCCTCCCTCGCTCTGACCCTGTCCGCCTGCGGCCAGAGCAGTGAGGGCGGGAGCGAGGAGAAGGGTGGCGACACCAAGGGCGCCACCATCGGCATCGCGATGCCGACCAAGTCCTCCGAGCGCTGGATCGCCGACGGCAACAACGTCAAGAAGGACCTGGAGTCCAAGGGCTACAAGACCACGCTGGTCTACGGCGAGGACGACCCGGACCAGCAGGTCTCGCAGATCGAGAACCTGATCACCCAGGGTGTGAAGGCGCTGATCGTCGCGGCCATCGACAACAAGTCGATGAACAACGTGCTCCAGCAGGCCAAGGAAGCCGAGATCCCGGTGATCTCCTACGACCGCCTGATCCTCGGCACGGAGAACGTCGACTACTACGCGTCGTTCGACAACGAGAAGGTCGGCGAGCTCCAGGGCAACTACATCGTCGAGAAGCTCGGCCTGAAGGACGGGTCCGAGAAGGGCCCGTTCAACATCGAGCTCTTCGCCGGTTCCAACGACGACAACAACACCCGCTACTTCTTCCAGGGCGCGATGAACGTCCTGCAGCCCTACATCGACAAGAAGCAGCTCGTCGTCCGCTCCGGCCAGACCAAGCTCAACCAGGTCACCACCCTGCGCTGGGACGGCGGCACCGCCCAGAAGCGCATGGACGACATCCTGACCTCGGCCTACAAGCGCGAGCGGGTCGACGCGGTCCTCTCGCCGTACGACGGCATCTCCATCGGCATCCTGTCGGCGCTGAAGTCGGACGACTACGGCTCGAAGGCCAAGCCGCTGCCGGTCGTCACCGGTCAGGACGCCGAGGTCGCCTCGGTGAAGTCGATCATCGCCGACCAGCAGTCGATGACCGTCTACAAGGACACCCGCGAGCTCGCCAAGGTGTCCTCGAACATGGTCGACGCGCTGCTGAACGGCAAGAAGCCCGAGGTCAACGACACCAAGACCTACGACAACGGCGCGAAGGTCGTCCCGGCCTACCTGCTCGACCCGATCGCCGTCGACAAGGCCAACTACCAGAAGGTCGTCGTCGACTCCGGCTACATCAAGGAAAGCGACCTCAACTAAGGCGGGAATTCCCGAACTGACCCCGAACCAAAGCTGATTGGAAGGCACGACCATGGCGGGACCCGTCCTGGAAATGCGCTCGATCGTCAAGACCTTTCCCGGCGTCAAAGCGCTGTCGGACGTCACACTGACCGTCCAGCAGGGCGAGGTCCATGCCATCTGCGGGGAGAACGGCGCCGGTAAGTCGACCTTGATGAAGGTCCTCTCCGGCGTTCACCCGCACGGCACGTACGAGGGCGAGATCCTCTTCGAGGGAGAGGTCTGCGAGTTCAAGGACATCCGGGCCAGCGAAGAACGCGGCATCGTGATCATCCACCAGGAACTGGCACTGATTCCGTATCTCTCCATCGCGGAGAACATCTTCCTCGGCAACGAGCACGCCACCCGGGGGATCATCAGCTGGACCGAGACGCTCCGGCACGCCACCGAACTGCTGCGGCGGGTCGGTCTCAGCGATCACCCCGACACCCGCGTCGCCGACATCGGCGTGGGCAAGCAGCAGCTGGTGGAGATCGCGAAGGCGCTGTCGAAGAAGGTGAAGCTGCTCATCCTGGATGAGCCGACCGCGGCCCTGAACGACGAGGACAGCGGCAAACTCCTGGATCTGATCCTGGAGTTGAAGAAGCAGGGCATCACGTCGATCATCATCTCCCACAAGCTCAACGAGATCCGCAAGGTCGCCGACTCGGTGACCATCCTGCGCGACGGGCGCACCATCGAGACGCTCGACGTGAAGACCGCGGAGACCACCGAGGACCGGATCATCAGCGGGATGGTCGGCCGCGACCTGGAGCACCGCTTCCCGGAGCGGACGCCGCACGAGCCCGAGAAGGGCGCGGCCCCGGCGCTGGAGATCCGCGACTGGACCGTGCACCACCCGATCGACCAGCAGCGCAAGGTGGTCGACGAGGTGTCGCTGTCCGTGCGGCGCGGGGAGATCGTCGGGATCGCGGGCCTGATGGGCGCCGGCCGCACCGAGCTCGCGATGAGCGTCTTCGGGCGGACGTACGGCCGTTACGCCGGCGGCACGGTCCTCAAGGACGGCAAGGAGATCCGTACGAAGACCGTCTCCGAGGCGGTCGGGCACGGCATCGCTTATGTCACCGAGGACCGCAAGCACTACGGCCTCAATCTCATCGACACCATCAACCGCAACATCTCGCTCAGCGCGCTGGGCAAGGTCGCCAAGCGGGGCGTGGTCGACGAGCACGAGGAGCGGCAGGTCGCCGAGGGCTTCCGCAAGTCCATGAACATCAAGGCACCGACCGTCTTCGAGCCGGTGGGCAAGCTGTCCGGCGGCAACCAGCAGAAGGTCGTCCTCAGCAAGTGGATCTTCGCGGGTCCGGACGTGCTGATCCTGGACGAGCCGACGCGCGGTATCGACGTCGGTGCCAAGTACGAGATCTACACGGTCATCGATCAGCTGGCCGCAGAAGGAAAAGCGGTCGTCTTCATCTCCTCCGAGCTGCCGGAACTGCTCGGTATGTGTGACCGCATCTACACGATGGCCGCGGGGCGGCTGACCGGCGAGTTCTCGCGGGCCGAGGCCTCGCAGGAATCGCTGATGCGTCAGATGACGAAGGACAAAGAGGTATCCCGATGAGCACGGATGTGACCGCCAAGACGCCGGCCCCGGCGCCGCCCGGCAAGGGCGGTTCGGCCACGGGCGACGGCCTGCTCCAGCTGATGCTGGCCGGCATGCGCCGCAACATGCGGCAGTACGGCATGCTGTTCGCGCTCGGCCTGATCGTGGCGCTGTTCGCCGTGTGGACCGACGGTGACCTGCTGCTGCCGCGCAACGTCTCCAACCTGGTGCTGCAGAACAGCTACATCCTCATCCTCGCGATGGGCATGATGCTGGTGATCATCGCGGGTCATATCGACCTGTCGGTGGGCTCGTTGACGGCGTTCATCGGGTCGATGGCAGCCGTGTTCATGGTCAGGAACGATCTGCCATGGCCGGTCGCGGTGATCCTGTGCCTGGCGGTGGGAGCGGTCGCGGGCGCCGCCCAAGGGTTCTTCATCGCGTACGGCGGCATACCGTCGTTCATCGTGACCCTGGCGGGCATGCTGATCTTCCGCGGTCTGACCGAGATCTTCCTCGAGGGCCAGACCCTCGGCCCGTTCCCGCAGGGTCTGCAGAAGGTCGCCAACGGCTTCCTGCCCGAGGTCGGTCCGAAGACCAACTATCACAACCTCACGTTGCTGCTCGGCTTCGCCCTGATCGCGTTCGTGGTCTTCCAGGAGTTCCGCGACCGCCGCCGCCAGCAGGAGTTCGCCCTGGAAGTCCTGCCCTTCAAGCTGTTCATGCTGAAGCTGATCGCGCTCGGTGCCGCCGTGCTCACCGTCACGCTGCTGCTGGCCAGCTACAAGGGTGCCCCGATCGTGCTGCTCATCCTGGGCGCGCTGCTCGTCGGCTTCGGCTACGTCATGCGCAACGCGATCGTCGGCCGCCACATCTACGCCATCGGCGGCAACCTGCCCGCGGCCAAGCTGTCGGGTGTGAAGGACAAGAAGGTCACCTTCCTGGTCTTCCTGAACATGGGCATGCTCGCGGCCCTGGCGGGTCTGGTCTTCGCCGCCCGCTTCAACGCGGCCTCTCCCAAGGCCGGCCTCAACTTCGAGCTGGAGGCGATCGCGGCCTCGTTCATCGGCGGCGCGTCGATGAGCGGCGGCGTCGGCACCGTCCTCGGCGCGATCATCGGTGGCCTGGTCCTGGGCGTGCTGAACAACGGTATGAACCTCGTCGGCATCGGCACCGACTGGCAGCAGGTCATCAAGGGCATGGTGCTGCTGGCCGCGGTCGGGTTCGACGTATGGAACAAGCGCAAGGTCGGTTCGTAAGTCGGGGCCCTGGCGAAACGCCAGGGCCCGATTTTCTTTGCGGGAACCGCAAGAGAACCGCACAGAGAACGGCACGGGGAACGGCACACGCCATGGGAGGCAGGAAGAGAACCGTGAAGTCGCATTTCGGCGAGCTCGCCGACGGCACGAAGATCCACAGCTGGTCGCTGGTCAACGGCGGCACGCGGATGGAGGTCCTCTCCTACGGCGGGATCGTGCGGTCCCTGGAGATCCCGGACCGGCGCGGCCACTACGCCAACGTCTCCCTGGGCTTCGACACCATCGAGGACTACGTCTCCTCCAGCCCGTATTTCGGCGCACTGATCGGGCGTTACGGCAACCGCATCGGCAACGGCCGCTTCACCCTGGACGGCAAGCCCTACCAGGTCGACGTCAACGACGGTGGGAGCAGCCTGCACGGCAGCGCCCAGGGCTTCGACAAGCGCGTGTGGGACATCGAGCCGTTCACCCAGGGCGCGGACGTCGGCCTGTACCTGTACTACACGTCCGTCGACGGCGAGATGGGCTACCCGGGCACGCTCAAGGTGAAGGTCACCTACACCCTCACCAAGCACGGCGACTGGCGCATCGACTACGAGGCCACGACCGACAAGACCACGGTCGTCAACCTCACCAGCCACGTCTACTGGAACCTCGCCGGCGAGGGCAGCGGCACGATCGAGGACCACGAACTCCAGATCGCCGCCTCCCGCTACACGCCCACCGACTCGGGTCTGATCCCGACGGGTGAACTGGCGAAGGTCTCCGGCACCCCCTTCGACTTCCGCAAGGCCAAGCCGATCGGCCGGGACATCCGGGCCGCGCACCCGCAGCTGATCACCGCCAAGGGCTTCGACCACAACTGGGTCCTCGACAAGGGCATCACGGCCCAGCCGGCGCACATCGCCACGCTCCGCGACCCGTCCTCCGGCCGCACCCTGAAGATGGCCACCAACGAGCCGGGCCTGCAGTTCTACTCGGGCAACTTCCTCGACGGCACCCTGACCGGCCCCGGCGGCCGCACCTACCGTCAGGGCGACGCCCTCTGCCTGGAGACGCAGCACTTCCCGGACTCGCCGAACCACGCGTCGTTCCCGTCGACCGTGCTGAAGCCGGGGCAGACGTACCGGACGACGACGGTGCACTCGTTCGACTGCTGAACCGTCTTCACAGGTGGCACACAAGTTCTCACCGATCTCTCAGCGGCTGAACAGCGCCACCCCGGCCTCCGTATGTAAGGGCGGCCCGTGCTCCCCCGCGCGGGCCACCCAAGACGACGGGCCCGGTCGTCCCCGCCGAGCCCGCCCCATACGGAGGCTCCCTTGGCTGACAACGTCACCTCGCTGTTCCGCAGCACCGCGGCGCACAGCCCGTCGATGGCGGCGCTGACGCGGGAGGGCGGCGAAGGAGCCGGTCCGGTCGACTTCTGCATTCCCTGCAATCCGTACTTCCCCACGCCCGCCATGTTCGACGACATGGCGGGCCGCCTGCGCGACATCATCACGTACTACCCGAGCAGCGCCGACACCATCACGGCCGAGCTGTGCAGCCTGCTCCAGCTTCCGCCGCAGTGCGTGGCGATGGGCAACGGCTCGACGGAACTCATCACCTGGATCGACCACTTGCTGGTCCGCGAGTCCCTCGCCATCCCCGTCCCCACCTTCGGCCGCTGGACCGACCAGCCGATGGAGACCGGCAAGCGGGTCGACATGTACCCCCTCCAGGAGTCCAGCGGCTTCGCCCTGGACCTGGCCCAGTACGCCGAGTTCATCCGCGCCCGCGGCACCCGGGTCGCCGTGATCTGCAACCCGAACAACCCCGACGGCGGCTTTCTGCACAAGCACGCGATCGTGCAGTTCATGGACGCGATGGCCGACCTGGACCTGGTCGTGATCGACGAGTCGTTCCTGGAGTTCGCGGACGCCGAGGCCGAGCCGTCCGTCGTCCAGGAGGCGATGCTCCGCCCGAACGTCATCGTCCTGCGCAGCCTCGGCAAGAACTTCGGTCTGCACGGCATCCGCTTCGGCTACCTCGTCGCCAACCCCGCCCTGGCGGGCCGCGTCCGCTCCATGCTCCCCAAGTGGAACCTGAACTCCTTCGCGGAGCACGTGGTGTTCATGCTCAAGGAGCACGGCGCCGAGTACGCGCAGAGTCTCCAGCAGGTGCGACGGGACCGGCTGGACATGGCCGGTCAGTTGGCCGCTCTGCCTGGCCTGACGGTTTACCCGTCCCAGGGCAATTTCCTCTTCGTGCGCCTCCCCGTGGGAGCCGAAGGCACCGTGGTCCGGGACCGGATGCTCAGCGAGCACCGGATCCTGGTCCGCGAGTGCGGCAACAAGATCGGCTCCTCCAGCCGCTTCCTGCGACTCGTGGTGCGCCCCCAGGTGGACGTGCGTCGCCTGGTGTCCGCCCTGGAACAGGTGCTCTACGGGACCAGGAGGGGAGCCGCCGTGCCCGAGCTGGCTACAGGGACCAGCTACAGCTCGGGTACGGCGGCAGTTGACCGGTTGGTCAGTTCCACCAACGGCTCCGGCATGCAGGGCCTTGCCGCTCAGGCCATGGGTTCCGGCGGGCAGGGGAGCGCAGCCGCCCCGGCCGCCGGGACCGGCATGCCGATGCCCGCGGCGGCACAGACGCAGACCGGTGGGGCCGGGATGCCGATGCCTGCGGCGGCCCAGGCGGGGCCGCAGCCGGTGGGCTTCCCGGCCCCGGCACCGACGCCGATGCAGGCACCGACACCGGTACCGGCGCCGACACCGATGCAGGCGCCGACACCGGTACCGGCGCCGACACCGATGCAGGCGCCGACACCGGTACCGGCGCCGGCACCGATGCCTGCGCCGGCGCCCATGCCGACTCCGATGCCGGCCGCGGCTGCCGCGGCCGTGCCGGCGCCCGCCCCGATGCCCGGGCCGACGCCGCCGGGTGTTCCGGCCCGGGGCGGCCTGACTGCGGCGCAGGTCCGCGGTATGACCGCTCCGGCTGCCGTGCCCGTACCGGATCTGCAGACGGCTCCGGCGACCGGGTGGCCCAATGCGCAGAGTTGGCCGAACGCGGCGGGGATGGGGCAGGCCGGGTAATGCGCCTTCACGCCGTAGGGGGTGCTGTGTGCGGGCGACTGCGGGACCGTTGTGGCTGGTCGCGCAGTCCCCGCACCCCTTTGGGCCTGCTGCACTACACCGGGTTCAGCCGCCACTGTTGGCAGTTGTTGTTCAGCCACGACCACTGGCGTACGTCTGCCGCGTCCGCCGTGGAGCAGTTCGCCACGTCGGCGACCTTGCCTGTGGCCTGGTTCACGATCCGGACGTAACCGCTGTCGGTGGCCAGGAAGCGGAACCGCTGGCAGGTGTTGTTCAGCCAGGACCACTGCCGCAGATCGGCACCGTCGGCGGACGAGCAGTCGGCGGTGTCGAGTACCTTGCCGGTGGCCACGTTCACCAGTCGGCTGGTGTCGTCCCCCTGGTCCTCGACGCGCCACCTCTGGTTGTTGCCGCCGCTGCAGGTGTACTGCTGCACATTGGCCCCGTCGGCCGTCGAACTCCCGGCGACGTCGAGGCACTTGCCGCTGTTGCGGTTCGTGATCGTGTACGTCGTCGAGGCGGCCGACGGCTCACCCGACGGCCCGGCCAAGCTCGCCCCGAGCCGGACGGGTGTACCGAAGTTCGGCGTGCCGTCGGAGTTCCAGGTGAGCTTCTGCGCCCGGGCCGTACGCCCGTTGTCGCAGCCGTCGGAGGCGGAGTCGTTGGCGTGGTAGACGATCCAGTCCTCGGTGCCGTCGGGCGACTTGAAGTGGCCGTGGTGACCGGGCCCGTAGACGCCGTTCGCGTCGTTCCGCTGGAACACGGGCGTCGACTTCTTCGTCCAGGAGGAGGCGGAGAGCGGATCGGAGCCTGTCAGGGTCAGCTGCCCGAGTTTGTAGTCGGGGGTCCAGCAGCCGCTGGCGGAGTAGATGAGGAAGGTCCTCCCGCCGCGCTGGAGGATCTCCGGGCCTTCGTTCACCGTACCGCCGGACGTCTCCCAGGAGTTGGTCGGCCGGGAGATGGTGGAGAAGCCGGTGGCGAGGGTGTACGGGTTCGACATCCGGGCGGCGACAAGGTTCTGCGTCCCGCCGCTCGCGCTGCCGAACAGATACAGCTGGCCGTTGATGGTGGCGACCGTCGGGTCCAGCATCCAGGCGGAGTTGAGCTGGTTCCTGTAGGTGTACGGCCCCATGGGGTCGGAGCCCGCGCTCTCCAGCACGTGGGTGCGCTGTGTCGGGATGTAGTCGGAGACGTTCTGCCCGGCGACGTAGTACAGGTACCAGCGGCCGTTGAGGAAGTGAAGCTCCGGCGCCCAGATGTTGCAGCAGCGGTTCGCCGCGTCGCCCTTCCACACCTGCACGCTGGGCGCGGAGGCGAGCCCGGCCAGGGTGGCGGACTTGCGCATGGTGATGACGTCGGTCCAACTCGTCGTCACCATGTAGTAGTTGCCGTTGTGGTACGAGATCCAGGGGTCGGCGCCCTTCTGCGCCTTGACCGGGTTGGAGAACGAGGCCGCGCTCGCGGAGGACTGCCCGAGCGACAGGGCTAGGAGCAGTGCGGCCAGCAGGGTCAGTAGGCGACGGGCCATCCGCTGCTCCAGTTCAGAAGGTTGATACCGAGTTTGGGCGTGCCGTTGTCGTTGCCGTCGTAGTAGTGGTAGACGATCAGGTCGCCGTCGACGTCGTTCATGATCGACTGCCCGCCGGGGCCGATGACGCTGCCGTGGGACTCCAGGACGGGCGTCCCGCCGTTGTTCATCATCGAGACGCCGTTCTTGTCGCGGTACGGCCCGGTGACGCTGGTGGCCCGGCCCACCTTCACCTTGTACGTCGAGCTGGTGCCGTTGCAGCAGGTGTCGTAGGAGGCGAAGAGGTAGTAGTAGCTGCCTCGTTTGACGATGTAGGGCGCCTCGACGGCCTTGGTCCCGGTCGGGCGGGAGGCGAGCGAGTAGCGGGTGGTGTTGCTCGAGAGCTGCTTCCCGGTGGACGGATTGATCTGGATCATCTTGATGCCGGTCCACCAGCTCCCGAACGACAGCCACCACTTGCCGTCGCTGTCGACGAAGAGGTTCGGGTCGATGGCGTTGTAGTCGCTGGACGAGCTCGACGTGTAGACGGTGCCCTGGTCGGTCCAGCTGCCGGGCTGCCCGGTGCTGGAGGTGGCGAGCCCGATGGCGGAGGTGTTCGAGCCGAACTTCGAGACGGAGTAGTACATCAGGTACTTGCCGCCGTGGTACGAGATGTCGGGCGCCCAGGCCTCCGGGACGGAGGAGTAGTTCCGCCACCAGCCCGGCCTGGTGCCGAAGGCGTCGGCGCCGGCGCCGAAGGCGGTGCGGTCACCGGATGTCTTGCTGCTGATGCCGCCGCCGGTGGCGTACAGCTGGTACTGGCCGGACGAGGTGCGGATCATCGTGGGGTCGTGCACGACGACCGAGCCGGTGACACGACCGGGGTTGGGGTACGCGGACGCCGTGCTCGGGACGAGGGCGAGCAGGACGGCGGCGGGGACGGCGAGCAGGGCGGTTCTGCGGGAGGTGCGGCTCACGCTGACGCTCCTTGCAGGTGTGGGGGTCTGAGTGTCCGTGATTTCGAACAGTGATCGCCTGTTCGGACGGGACCGTAGAATCGAACCCCTTGCGCGTCAATGGTCCGCGCAGCCCCAACTCTCCACGCGCCCGGAAATCTTCACGCGGCCGGGCCGAGCTCCACCTCCAGCCGCTCACTCCAGTCCGCGTCCGCCAGCCCCGCCCCCACCAGCACGTCCCGCCAGTCCTCCTTGGCCAGCTGCACCGCGTCGAGAAGGCGGTCCAGCCTCCCCCGGCCGCACAGCAGCGTGGCGGCGGCGATGCGCTCCTTGTCCTCCCTCTCACCCGTCTCGGTCAGGTGGTGCACGAGCTCGGCGAGGAGCCCCTCCACGACCTGGCCGTGCCGCCCGGAAAAGTCCTGGGCGATGCGCTTCACCATGCGCGCGGTCAACGCCATGCGCACTCCCTTTCACACACTTAGACGCCTTTGATCCTTTTGACCCGATTCACGCTACCCCGATCACCGGACGAAGGGGCCGCCCGCCGAGCGAACGGCCCCCCTTCTCACTTGCCCGGGCACTCCTTCCAGGCCAGGTGGTACTTCGTGCTGATGTCACCGTCGGTCGAGTCCATCGTCATGAAGCTGACCTTGCCGGGCGACTGGGTGCCCGCGTTGACCCGGAGCTCCGTGTTGATGTTGAAGTTGCGCTGGACCCCGCAGGGCGCGTAGACGAGCTGGGCCCAGTCCGTGGTGTCGGTGGCCTGCCAGTTGTCGTTGTACGCGCCGGCGAAGTTGTGGGTCTTGTACACCGTGCCGGAAGAGCCCTGGAAGTAGTACGAGGCTCTCTGCACCGCGCTCGCCCCGGGCTGGAGCAGGGCGTAGCCCCGGTAGTCCGCGCTGGCGATGGCATACGTGAAGCCCTGCGGTACGTGGACGATCAGACTGAGCTGACAGTTCCTGCGCGACGCCGTGGGGTCGGAGTTGCCGCCGGCCTGGGCGAGGTAGTCGCTGTAGGTCACCGTGAAGGCGGTGTTGTCCTCGGCGACGGCGACCGCGGTCGTGCCCTGCGGGCAGCCCGAGCCGTTCACCGTGGCGACCTTGATGACGATCTTGTCCGGGGGCGGGTCGTCGAACCCGGAGGACGGGCCCTGCGCGGGCAGGGCGGTGGTGAGGAGCGCGGCGATCGAGCCGCCGAGGAGCAGGCCACCGGCCATGGTTCTCCCATCCGTTCAGTGGGGGGCTGATTCAGCCATGCACATGTCAAGAACATGTGCACGCACCCCGGCCCATGAGAGAAACATGAAGAAACCGTGAAGGCCGGAGCGCTCGCAGCGTACGCAGCCCCACCGCGTGCGGCCAGGTCGCTCTCCGGCCATTCACAGCGGCCCATTCACAGCGCCGCTCACGCGCCGAGGGGCTGCCGTTCCGCGTGAGGATGACCCAGCCCACCGAGCAGGAACGCGGCGACCCGGACGAAGTCGATGCCCTGCTGGTGTCGATCGAGCCGATCTCCGCGACGACCTTCCAGCCGACGACGGTGAAGACCGCTCACCGGGCCTACGGGTTCTCCCGAGCCGCCCGCAGCGGCAGCAGGGGCTGTGCGGTCCCGGTGTACGCGATGGGGCCGTCGACGGCCCGGATCACACGTCCGCTACGGTGATCGCCGAGGGTTCGCGCGCGAGACGGTAGCCGCCGCCCCCGCCGCGTCGGCTGTCGACGACGCAGCCGCGCCGCAGGTCGCCGGGGATCCCCTCGAGGAACTGGTGCGGAATGTCCTGGATGGTGGCGATGGTCTCCGCCGTCACCGGTCCGTCGTCCTGCCGTACGGCGAGCTCCAGCACCGCTCGTACCGCCTGGTCCGCCCGCGCCCAGATCCTCATATGACAATTGTGCGGTGTCCGGCCGTACAGAATGACCCACCACGGGCGGTCGCGGGACGAACAGGCAACACAGGAGGCGCTCCCTTGGGGCTCAGCAGACGTACTTTCAGCGCCCTCGTCGGCACCACGGCGCTCGGCTTCGCCCTGGGCGGCAGCGGTGGCGCTCCGACGAACGCCTCCTCGTCCCGCAGTGTGCCCACCGGCCCCGCGCCGGGTCCGCCGGCCGCCGACGGGCTCGGGCACACCGTCGGCTTCGACCGGTACTCGCTGCTCGTGGACGGCAAGCGGCTGGTGCTGTGGTCGGGCGAGATGCATCCCTTCCGGCTGCCGAGCCCGTCGCTGTGGCGGGACGTCCTGCAGAAGATGCGCGCGCACGGCCACAACGCGGTCAGCACCTACGTGCCGTGGAGCTACCACTCCCCCGCGCCCGGGGCGTACGACTTCACGGGCGTCCGCGACCTCGACCTGTTCCTGCGCACGGCCGCCGAGACCGGCCTGTACGTGATCCTGCGGCCGGGCCCGTACATCGACGCGGATGTCGACGGCGGCGGCCTCCCGGGCTGGCTGACGGCCACCGAGGGCCGGGCCGGCACCGCCGACCCGACCTATGTGTCGTACGCCGACGAGTGGCTGACGCGGGTGAACGCCATCGCCGCCCGGCATCTGTTCACCAAGGGCAGGGGCACGGTCCTGCTGTACGAGCTCGAGGACCGGTTCCGGAGCAAGGCGCGCGCCGACGGCATCGACGTGCCCCTCCTCCACGGCGACCAGTGGAGGAAGAGGGACGGGCGGCCCGACCCGTGGGGCGGGGAGGGGTACGCGGAGTCGCGGCGGATCCGGGACGCGGCGTACGAGCGGCGTCTCCACCTCACCGACCTCGCAGGCGGCAGCCCGCTGCACAACGCCTACATGACCTTCGGCGGCACCTCGTGGGGCTGGCTGCCCGCGCCGGTCGTCTACACGTCGTACGACTACGGGGCGGCCATCGACGAGGGCCGCAGGCCGACCGCGAAGCTCACCCCGACGCACCAGATCGGGCATCTGCTGCAACGCCAGCCGGACTTCGCCAAGCTGCGCCGGGCGGCGGCGGTCAAGGCCTCGGACGACCGGCTGAAGGTGCACCACCTGAAGAACCCGGACACCGACGCCCATGTCTACATCCTGCGCAACGACAGCGCCGAGAAGGTCTCCTCCACGCTGCCCGGCACCGACTTCGACGTACCCGTCACCGTCCCGGCCCGGGACGCCCGCCTGGTGGCGACCGGACTGTCCCTGGGACAGCGGAAGTTGAAGTACACCACCGTGCAGCCCATGATGTGCCTGACCGCCGGGCGGCAGGACATCGCGGTGTTCGCGGGCCCGCACGGCGAGATGGCTCAGATCGCGCTCGACTGCCCGGAAGAGCCGACGACGACCCGGTTGGACCCCGAGGGCGCGTGGGCGTACGGCCGCGGCGTGCTGCGGGTGAACGCTCCGCTCGGCGCCGGCGGACTGACCCGGGTACTGGTCGAGGGCGGCGGGGGCGACCGGCCGCTGCTGCTGCTCTTCGCCGACGACGCCACCACCCTGCGGTTGTGGCCGTACGACACCCCGTCCGGCTCGGTGCTGGTGTACGGCCCCGCGCTGGTGCGCGACGTCACCCTGCGCGGCGCCACCGCGCACGTGACCGGTGACACGGTCGGGGAGACCGGGCTGGAGGTGTGGGGGCCGCGCGGTATCGGCCAGGTCACCTGGAACCAGCGCCCGTTGCGGACGCGGCCCAGCGCCACGGGCAGCCTCCTGATGGAGCAGCTTCTGCCCGGCGTACGCCCGGTGACCCTGCCCGCGCTGGACGGCGACTGGCGGCGACGGACCGAGAACCCCGAGTCCGCCCCCGACTTCGACGACTCGGACTGGACGGTCGCCGACAAGAAGACGACGTACAGCATCACCCCTGTGCCCAAGGGCGGGCCCGTCCTCTTCGCGGACGACTACGGCTTCCACTACGGCGACGTCTGGTACCGGGGGCGCTTCACGGACGCCGATGACCTCGAGTCCGTGTCCCTTGCCTACAGCACCGGCACGCAGGGGCTGCTGATGGCATGGCTGGACGGGGAGCCGCTGGGCACGCACCGGATGCCGGTGCCGGACGACAGCACGGTACGGCGGGGCAGTTGGGCGGCGACGGCCACGTTCTCCGTGCCCGAGAAGGTGCGTGAGCGCGGCTCCGAGCACGTCCTGTCCGTCCTCGTCCGGCGGATGGCGCGCGACACCCCCAAGGTGGCCCGCGGGCTGACGGCGGTCACCTTCAAGGGGGCGTCGCCGAAGGCCACTTGGCGGTTGCGGGGCGCGGCCGCGCCCGATCCCGTGCGCGGGCCGCTGAACAACGGCGGGCTGTACGGGGAGCGGAAGGGCTGGCACCTGCCGGAGTTCGCCGACGGCGACTGGCAGAGCGTCGACCTCCCGCGGTCGGACCGACGACAGGGCGTGACCTGGTACCGGACGACCTTCAACCTCGCTGTGGAGAGTGGCGTCGACGCCTCGATCGGGCTCGTCCTCGACGACGACCCGGCCCGCGCCTACCGCGTCCAGATCTTCCTCAACGGCTGGAACATGGGCCAGTACATCAACGACGTGGGCCCACAGCACACCTTCGTCCTGCCGAACGGGATCCTCCGCACACGTGGCGCCAACACATTGGCTCTGGCCGTCCTGTCCGACGGCACCACCCCCTCCGGTCCACGGGACGTACGGCTGACGCTGCTGGGCAGCGCGGCGGGAGGAGTGCCCGTGGAAGCGATATGACCGAAGAACCCGTATGACCGAAACGGCCCGTCCCGTGCATTGCCTTCTCCGGCAGGCTGGTGAACCGTGTTGTCTCCTCAGACCGCCGAAGAAGAGGGAAGAAGGGGGAAACCTCGTGCGAAGACGGCGTTTCATCAGCGGATTAGCCGGTGCCGGGGCCGGGCTGGGCCTTGCCTCGGCGAGCGGCGGTACGGCTTGGGCCGGCCCGGCCGTCGCAGAACCCCGTGACTGGCAGGCCGTACCGGCGCCCGAGGGAACCCCGGCCGCCTACCTGGCCGACGTGGCCGCCGCGGGCCCCGACCTCGCCTGGGCCGTGGGCGAGGAGGGCCGCGACGGCGGCACCCGCGGCACGCCCCTCGCCCTCGTCTGGGACGGCACGGCATGGACACGCACCGGCCTCGGTCACCTCGGCCTGACCGGCTCGCTGTGGTCCGTCGCCGGCGCCTTTGACGGCTCCGCCTGGGCCGTCGGCGGGGCGGCGCCCAACGCCGCACGGCTCCTCGCCCGGGACGGGCAGACCTGGCAGGACGCCGACTTCCCCGGACGCGGGGCGGCCGGGACCTCCCTCACCGGCGTCACGACCGGCCCCGAGGGCCACGTGTGGATCTCCGGCCGGAACAGCGACGGCTGCGTGCTGCTGCACGGCCACCGGGGCCGCTGGACGTGGTTGCCACCGCTCCCGAGCGGGGCCACCGCCACGCCGTCGGGCCTGTGCCGTACGAGGTGCGGTGACGTATGGGTCTACGGCACCGAGCTCGTCGCCCGCTGGGACGGCGACACGTGGACCGAGCTGCCCGCACCCGGCGGCATCCGCGCCACCGTGACCGGCCTGCTCCCCGTCGCCGACGACGACATCTGGCTCACCGGCTACGACTACGGGGTCGGCGGCCCGCCCGGCAAGCCCCCCGGCGTCCGCCTCCTGCACGGGGACGGCAGCAGCTGGCGGAGCGTCACGGCGCCGTTCGGCGTCGGCATGCTCACCGCGATCGTCGGCGACGCGCGGGGCCGGCCCGACCGCATCGCGGGCTGGGACTTCTGGGACCAGAAGCGGGCCCACTACCTGCGGTGGGACGGCGCGGCCTGGGTGAGCGAACGCGGCCCGGCCGCCGACACTCCCGTGCTGATCAGCTCCCTTGTCTCCGTGCCCGGTTCGGGCGGCGGCTACTGGGCGGTCGGTACGACGTCCTCCTCGCCGTATCCGCCCGCCCAGGTCCGCATCGAGCGGTGACCGCGGAGCGGACTACGCCAGCCGGATGACGTTCCAGGACAGCGGCTCCAGGACGGCGTTCAGCGTGCCGTCCTGGAGGGCCGTGCCCTCGACCGTGTGCGGGGCGACCCGCTCGGGGTCGTCCAGCGTGTTGCGGGCGTCCGGGTCGGCGTCCGCGAGGGCGCTGTGCTCGACGACCGACGTCAGGTCGAGGCCGTTCAGACCGACTTCGAGCGGCAGCGCGCCGGTCCGGCTGCGGTTGACCGCGAAGACGGTGACCGTGCCGTCCTCGGCGCGTACGGCGGTGGCGTGCAGCAGGTCGGCCTCGCCGTACTTCTTCGTCTCGTACGTCGGCGAGTCGACGCGGACGTCGAGGACCTCGCCGCGGCCGTACTTCGAGGCCTGCGCGAACGGGAAGAACGTCGTCTGCCGCCAGGCCGGGCCGCCCGGCTCCGTCATGATCGGGGCGATGACGTTGACCAGCTGGGCGAGGCAGGCGACGGTGACGCGGTCGGCGTGCCGGAGCAGGGCAATGAGGAGGGAGCCGAAGACGACGGCGTCGGTGACGCTGTAGTTGTCCTCCAGGAGGCGGGGGGCCTCCGGCCAGTCCTGCGGGTCGATGTCCTTCGCGTGCTGCTCCCAGCGGGAGAGGTACCAGACGTTCCACTCGTCGAAGGAGAGGTTGATCTTCTTCTTGGACTTCAGGCGCGCGCCGACGTGGTCACAGGTGGCGACCACGTTCTCGATGAAGGACTCCATGTCGACGGCGGAGGCGAGGAAGGAGTCGATGTCCCCGTCGTGCGGCTCGTAGTAGGCGTGGAGAGAGATGTGGTCGACGAGGTCGTACGTCTCCTTGAGGACCGTCGCCTCCCACTCGGCGAAGGTGGGCATGCTCTGGCTGGAGGAGCCGCAGGCGACGAGTTCGACGTTCGGGTCGATCTGCCGCATGGCGCGGGCCGTTTCGGCGGCGATACGGCCGTACTCCTCGGCCGTCTTGTGGCCGGTCTGCCAGGGGCCGTCCATCTCGTTGCCGAGGCACCAGAGTTTGATGCCGAAGGGGTCCTTGTCGCCGTGGCTCGCGCGGAGGTCGGACAGGGCGGTGCCCTCGGAGTGGTTGGCGTACTCCTGGAGTTCCAGGGCCTCGGCCACGCCGCGGGTGCCGAGGTTGACGGCCATCATGGGTTCGGCCTGGGGACCGACCTTGCGGAGGAAGTCGATGTATTCGGAGAGGCCGAAACGGTTCGTTTCTGTGGAGTGCCAGGCGAGGTCGAGGCGGCGGGGGCGGGCCTCGGCGGGGCCGACCGAGTCCTCCCACTTGTAGCCCGAGACGAAGTTGCCGCCGGGGTAGCGGAGCGTTGTGACGCCGAGTTCGCGGACGAGGTTCAGTACGTCCTGGCGCAGGCCCTTGTCGTCTGCGGTGGGGTGGTCCGGTTCGAAGATGCCGGTGTAGACGCAGCGGCCGAGGTGTTCGACGAAGGAGCCGAAGAGGCGGGGGTTTACTTCGCCGATGGTGAACGCGGGGTCGATGGTGAAGCGGGCGGTGCGCATTTCTTCCCTTCTGGGGTTCGGTTTTGTCTGCGGGTTGGTTGTGGCTGGTCGCGCAGTTCCCCGCGCCCCTAAAGGACGACTGGCCAGCCGTTTCTTGTCCAGCTCAGCCTGTTGAGCCCTAGCTTCGGTGTGCCTTCGTCCTCTGCGTCGTAATAGTGGTACGCCAGCCAGTCCTGGCCTCTGTCACGGAAGACCGACTGGCCTCCCGTGCCGATGTAGCGGCCGTGGCCCTCCAGCAACAGGTCGCCGCCGCCCTCCAGCATCGGCTTGCCCGTGCTGTCGGTGTACGGGCCGGTGATCTTCGTCGATCTGCCGACCTTGATCTTGTACGTGGAGTTCACGCCCGCGCAACAGGTGTCGTAGGACGCGAAGAGGTAGTAGTAGCGGCCGTGCTTGACCACGTACGGGCCCTCCACCGCGTAGGGGGCGTCGGGACGGGTCGCCAGGTGGTGGACCGTGGCTCCCGGTACCGCCTTGCCCGTCCACGGGTTCAGTTCCACCATGCGGATGCCCGTCCAGTACGAGCCGAACGTCATCCACAGCCTCCCGTCCGCCCTGATGATCGCCGGGTCGATGGCGTTCCAGGAGTCGGTCGTCTCGGAGGTGAAGACCTTGCCGTGGTCGGTCCAGGTGCCGGGGCGGCCGGTCCGGGAGGTGGCGACGCCGATCGCGGAGTGGTTGGTGCCCCACGACGAAACCGCGTAGTACAGCCAGTACTTGCCTGCGCGGTAGGAGATGTCCGGCGCCCACGGGTCGCCGGTGTCGTTGTACTCGTACCACCAACTCGGCGGCTCCGCAAAGGCGTTGCCCGCGTCGTCCCAGTGCTCGGTGTCCTTCGACAGGCGGGCGCCGATCACGCCACCGGTCGAATAGGCCACGTAGTCGCCGGACTTGAGGCGGATGACGGTGGGGTCGTGGATGATCTGCTGGCCGGTGATGGGCTGGGGGTCGGGGTAGGTCACATCGGCCGTCGCCGTGCTCGGCAGCAGGGCGACCACTGCCGCGGCTAGCAGCGCGGCGAGTCTGAATCGCTTCAACTCAGGCTCTCCTCAAGGGGGTTACTGACCGGCCAGTCCCGTGTGGGCGACGCCCGCCACGATCTGCCTCTGGAAGAAGACGAAGACGATGATCAGGGGCAGGCCGGCCATCAGGCCGCCGGCCATGAGCTGGGCCCACTGGATGCCGTAGGAGTTCATGACGGTCGCGATGCCGTTCGGCATGGTCATCAGGTCGGGGTTGTTGGTGACCATGTACGGCCAGAGGAAGTTGTTCCATGAGGCGATGAAGGTGAAGATGCCCACCGCCGCCAGGGACGGCCTCGCGAGCGGGACGACGATCGTGAAGAAGACGCGCCAGCGGCCGGCGCCGTCGATGAAGGCGGCCTCCTCCAGTTCGCGCGGGATGCCCTGGAAGAACTTGTAGAGGATGTAGACCATCGCGGCGGGCGCGCACTGCGGCAGGATCATGCCCCAGTACGTGTCGACCATGCCCATCTGCTGGACGGTGGTGAAGAGCGGGACGCCGAGGACCGCCGGGGAGATCATCAGGCCCGCCATGACGAGGCCCAGCAGTACGTTCTTGCCGCGGAACTCGGTGCGGGCGAAGCCGTAGCCGGCGAGGGCGCTGACCGTCAGCACGATGGAGGTCACACAGACCGACACCACCAGGGAGTTGACGAACCAGTCGGTGATGTTGCCGGTCTCGTAGAGGGCCTTCCACGCCTGCCCGGTCCAGAGCTTCGGCAGCCAGTGCGGCGGGATCTCGGCCGCCTCGGCCTCGGACTTGAGCGAGGTGAGCAGGGCGGCGGCGATCGGCGCCAGGAAGACGGCGGAGACGGCGACACCGGTGATCGTGAGGACGATCTGGCTGGGCGTCCAGGGCTTGCGGGACTTGGTGCGTACGGTCGTCGCGGCGGTGGTCATCGGCCGCCCTCCTCACGGTTGCGCAGCAGCCACATCCGCGCCAGGGCGACGGCTGCGATGATCACGAAGAAGATGATGGACATCGCGGAGGCGTAGCCCACGCGGTAGCTGGTGAAGCCCTGTTCGAGGGTGTACTGCACGAACGACCTGGTGCTGAGCTCCGGCCCTGGAGTGAAGTCCATCATCACGACGGCCTGGTCGAAGAGCTGGAGCGAGGCGAGGATCTGGAGCGCGATCACCAGGCCGGTGATGTTGCGCAGCATCGGCAGCGTGATGTGGACCATGCGGTGCCAGGCATTGGCGCCGTCGAGCTTGGCGGCCTCGTACAGGTGGCCAGGGATGCCCTGGAGCGCGGCGAGGTAGAGCAGGAAGCTGAAGCCGACCGTCCACCACAGGGTCTGGATGACGATGGCGAGCATCGCGTACGACTTGTCGGTCAGCCAGGGCGTGTCGATCCCGAGGGTCTCGTTGAACAGGCCGATGCCCTGGGTGAACAGCCACTGCCACATGTTGGCGGCGACGGTCGACGGCAGCAGGAACGGCACGAAGAAGCACAGCCGCCACAGCCACTTCCCGCGCTCGATGTTGTGCGCGAGCATCGCGAGCAGGAAGGCGAGCACGGTGATGCACGGCACGACGAGGAGCGTGAAGTACGCGCTGTGGCCGAGGGCGTCCCACATCGCCGAGTCGCGCAGGGCCTCGCGGTAGTTGTCGAGGCCGACGAAGCTCGCGCCCTCGCCTGAGATGTTGGCGTCCGTGAAGCTGAGCCAGACGCCGCGCAGCAGCGGCCAGATCACGAAGAGCGCGAAGAGCAGCAGGAACGGGGCGATGAACCAGCCCCCGTGCTGGAAGCCCTGCTTGCGGCGGACGGTCGCGACCGCGGTCGCGGTCTTCGCGCGTGCCGGCGCGACGACGGTCTGAGCACTGGTCGTCATGCGACCGCACCTCCCTGCGCGGCGGTCCTGCCGTCCATCGGGTTCTTCGAGGCGAGGAGCTTGGTGAGACGGTTCTTCATCGTCCGCGCGACGGCGGCGGGCTTGGCGGAGCCCGTCGTCGAGGAGACGACGACCGGGCCGAGGTCCTGGGCGAGCACGCCGGTGGAGCCCGCGAACCACACCTTGGGCTCGGTGGCCTGGTGGTCCATGGCGCTCACGTACTCGTTCTGCGGGGTGAGCTTCTGGTACTCGGGCGTGGAAAGCGTCGGCGTGTAGGCGGGGATGTGGCCGCCGGCCGCCCACTGCTGGGCGTGCTGGACGACGTACGCGGCCAGCTCGTGCGCGGCCTCGTTGGTGGCGCCGCCGCGGCCGGCCTGGTGGGGCAGGACGAAGGCGTGCGATTCGGCGTGGGTGGCCTGCTTGCCGAAGACGGGCGGCAGCGGGGTCGCGCCGTAGTCCAGCTTGGCGCCGGAGAAGACCGGCACGGACCAGTTGCCTTCCCAGGTGAAGGGGGCGCCGTTGACGAACTGCTCGCCGGTGGGGGCACCGGGGATGACGTAGCCGTCGGTGACGTGCTGCCGGAGGAACTCCAGGACCTGGGTCGCCTTGTCGGCGTCGAAGAGGACCTCGGTGCGGGCGTCGTTGAACCACTCGCCGCCGAGCTGGGTGTAGAAGGCGACGAAGAACCACCACTGGAAGTTCTGGTCGTTGGTCCACAGACCGATCGTCTGCAGGCCCTTCTTCTGGACCTGCTTGGCCTTCTTCAGGACGTCGAACCACTCGTCGGTGGACGTGACCGGGATCATCCGGCCGTCGTCGTCGAGCAGGTCCGCCTTCTTCAGTACGTCCTTGCGGTAGAAGCAGAGCTGGACGTGGATGTCGAGCGGGAGGGCGTAGAGCTTGCCGTCGATGACACCGCGGCTCCACAGCGCGGGGTTGAAGTCCTCCTGCCGCACGCCGTACTTGGCGAGCAGTGCGACATCCCAGGGGTCGAGGAGGCGGCCCGGCGAGAAGCCCGCCACCCGGCCCACATGCATGACGCCGAGCTCGGGGGCGCGATTGCCCGCGGCGGCCATCGCGAGCTTGGTGTAGAAGGGGTTGCCCCACTGGAGAGTGGAGTCCTTCACCGCGATGTCGGGGTACTCCTTACGGAAGGCGTCCAGCATCGCGATCATGTTGGAGCCGTCGCCGCCGCTGAAGAGGTTCCAGTAGCGCACGCGGGTGCGGGCGTTGGAGGCGAGTGCGTCCGCGCCGGTACCGAGTGCCGCGAAGCCGAAGCTGCCCGCGACCGCCAAGCCGCCGGCCGCGGCCAGAAGTTGCCTGCGGTTCAGGTCAGGTCGTCCCATGCCCTGCCCTAACTGTTCGAGATCATCTATTTCAAGGATGTTCGATATATCGAATTGCGCTCGTAACTTCGAACGGGACCGTAAAATCGAAGCTCCCGCACGTCAATGGGTCGGACAGAATTCAGCCGGGTGAGTAATCTTCGGACGAGCCGTTCGAACGGCGGTGAGAAGGGGGAACGATGGACATCGCGGGCGCGCGCGGGACGGCGGCCCGGATCGCCACGGCGCTGCGCGGCTCCCGGCGCGGCTCGGCGATGCGAAGCCTCGTGGCCGACCTCGCCACCGCCCTGCGCACCAGGCCCCGGCCGCCGGCCGACGTCCGCGAGCTGTGCGGGGCGTTGTGCGAGGAGATGAGCGTCCGCCGCGGCGGACGGCCCGTGGAACTGCGCTTCGAGCGGTTCCCCGACGAGATCGAAGTGACCGGCCTGTGGGTAGAGTTCCAGGACTTCGACCTCGTCATCGTCGAGGAGCGGGCCGAGACCGTGCAGCAACTGGTCATCCTCGGTCACGAGCTGTGGCACATGCACGCCGCGCACACCCACCACCATGTGGCGGGTACGGCGGCCGCGCACGCCCTGGCCCGCCGGCCCGGCTGGAAGGACGTGGCCCTCACCGTGGCGGCCCGCGACGGCTCCCGTGCACGTGACGAGGCCGAGGCCGACGACTTCGGCCACCGTCTCGCCGCCGTCTTCCGGCCCCTGATGTCCGGCGGGGGCACCGAGGCGCCCCTCGACCCGGTGCAGCGCACCCTGGGCTACCGCGGACGCGGAGGGAGAGCGCGGTGACCACCGCCTTCGCAGCGGAGGCCGGCTCCCTGCTCGCCCTGGAGGCGTCCCTCAGCGGGATGTACATCTCCTTCTGGCTGCCGACGGTGGTGCTGGCCGCCGCCCTGGCGATCAAACTGCCCAGCATCGTCAAGCTGTGGCGGGACCCGCTGCTGCGCGCCGTCGGCGGCCTGCTCGTGTTCGCCTGCGCGGTGTTCGTCTTCGCGGCCCCGGGGACCATCGCCTGGACCAACCGGGTCACCGGGGTGCCGAACATCTCGTCGCCCTGGGTGTACTCCCTGCTCTCCACGCTCTGCGCGTCCTGGCTGCTGTTGATCATCGCCTGGCGCAACGGCCTCACCGACCGCGCGGGCGACACACGCCGCGCCACCCGCTGGGTCGTCACCGTCTACGCGGGGGTGATCGTCGCCCTGTGGGTGCTCTTCGCGCTCGCGGACGCCCCCGTGGAGCGGCTGCGGGACCTGGACACGTACTACGCCAACACGCCTTTCATGCGCGAGGAGATCGTGCTCTACCTGACCGGGCACACGGTGGCCTCCACGGTCACGGCCCGGCTCGTCTGGAACTGGATCCGCACCGACGGCCTCGACGCCTGGCTGCGCTGGGGGCTCAGGCTCCTGGGGGCCGGCTTCACGACGAACCTGTTCTTCGCCGTGTTCAAGCTCACCGCCGTCGTCGCCCGCTGGACCGGCCACGACCTGGACTGGCTGTCCACCAACCTGGCGCCGTCGGCCGCCTGCATCGCCGCCACACTGGTCGCGATCGGCTTCATCGTCCCGCACGCCGGCCAGTACCTCCAGGAGCGCTGGCTGGTCCGCCGCCGTCACCGGAGCCTGCAGCCCCTGTCCCGGCTGATGCGGACCGTCACGGGCAGCCGCGAGCCCTTCGCGCTGCGCACCACCGCGGAGCTGCGCCTGATCCGCCGCGAGACGTTCATCCGCGACGGCCTCCTGCAACTGTCCCGGCACCTCGACGAGGACCTGCGCGGGCGGTCGTACGACGCGGCCCTGGCCCTCGGCTTCGAACGCGACCGGGCGCGGGCCGTCGCCGCCGCGGTGATGATCCTGGACGCGGCGGCGCGGGAGCGGTCACCGGAGGCCGATCGCGGGGACTCCGGGCCCGGCCCCGCCCCGTCCGGCGAGTCCGGCCCGTCCAAGCTTTCCGCCCCATCGGCCTCTTCGACCTCTTCTGCCCCTTCGGCCCCTTCCGCCCCGGACACCGCGTTTCTGCTGCGCGAGATCCAGGGCGTGTCCGAAGCCCTGCGCCGTCCCGACGACATCAAGGCGGTACGCGCCCGCGCGGCCGCCCCGGCAGAGAGCGTGTCCGTGCATGAGTGACAGTCCCACCTCCGCCAGAACCGCCGTGGTCCTGGGGGGATCCCATGCGGGCATGCTCGCGGCGCGCGCGCTGGCCGAGTTCGTCGACCGGGTCGTCGTGGTCGAGCGCGACGAGCTGCCCGACGGGCCGGAGCCCCGCAAGGGGCTGCCGCAGGCGCGGCACGCCCACATGCTGTGGTCGGGCGGCGTGCGGGCCATGGAGGAGCTGTTGCCGGGTGTCACCGGCGCGCTCCGGGACGCCGGGGCGCGGCGGCTGCCGGTGACGACGGACATGGTCGCCCTGGGAGCACGGGGCTGGTTCCGGCGGTGGCCCGAGTCCCACCACGTGATCCTGGCCGGGCGGGATCTGCTGGACGCGACGATCCGCGCGCGGGTCCTCGCGGACGAGCGGATCGAGTTGCTCGGGGGCACGGAGGCGGTGGGGCTGGAGGGCGACTCGACGGCCGTCACCGGGGTCCGCGTGCGCGGGCTGCTGGACGGCCGCGAACGGGTCGTCGAGGCGGGCATGGTCGTCGACGCCACCGGCCGCGGCTCCGGTGCGGCCCGGTGGCTGACGGCTCTTGGACTGCCCGAGGTGGAGCGCCGCGAGGTCGACTCCGGCCTGGCGTACGCGAGCCGGCTCTACCTCGCTCCCGAGCAGGCCCGGGACGGCTTCCCGGTCGTCAACGTGCAGCCGGATCCGCGGGACAAGGGGCCGGGCCGGGCGGGCTTCCTGCTGCCCATCGAGGACGGCCGGTGGATCGTCACCCTGAACGGCACCCGTGGCGGCGAACCCTCCGCGGCGAACGACGACTTCGTCCGGTACGCCCGCGAGGAGCTGCGGCATCCGCTCATCGGCGAGCTGCTCGAGTGCGCCGAGCCGCTGTCCGACGTGTCGTTCACCCGCACCACCGTCAACCGACGGCACTTCTACGAGCGGATGCCGGTGTGGCCCGAGAACTTCGCGGTCCTCGGCGACGCGCTCGCCGCGTTCAACCCGGTGTACGGGCACGGGCTGGCGGTCGGCGCGCAAAGTGCGGTGATCCTGCGGGATGTGATACGGAGTCAGGGGTGGGCCGCGCCGGGACTGTCCCGTCGTATCCAGAAGGCGGTGGCCCGGCCGGTCGGGGCGGCCTGGGACCTGGCCATCGGGCAGGACGTGTTCTATCCGGGGGCGACGGAGAACGGGCCGACGCTCAGGGACCGTCTGGTGGCCGCGTATGTCGGCCGCCTGATGTACACGGCCACCGGCAACGGCCGCATCGCCCGCCGCGTGACCGATGTGACGTCGCTGGAGCGGAGGGCGGAGGTGTTGTTGGCACCATCGGTTCTGCTGGCGGCGGCAGTGGGCCCGCTCAAACCGGCGCTTCGCCGACCGCCGCTGACAGCTGAGGAACTCAAGCGAGCGGGGTTGCAGAGCTGAGGGTGGTTGTTGCTCGGCGGGGGTGGGTCGCGCGGCCCGGCGCTGGCGGGGTGCCGCCCGCTGTGGGTCGGGAGCCGCCCCAGCGGCACGACTGCCCGCAGCCTGACGACGGGGCGGGGGCGGCCGCAGCCCGACGGCGGAGCGGGGGCGGGGGATCCGTGGGAAACCACTGCTCGCAATCCGCGGGCATTCGTGCCGCCCAGGGCGGCTCCCGACCCACAGAAGGGCGGCACCCCGTAACGCCGGGTTGCGCGAGCCACCCACCGCCCAGCACCAGCAAGCCTCAGCCAGCGAACGCCGGCTGCGGCAGCCCCTTCCCGACGCCCCGCACCACCAGCAACGACCCCGCCACCGGATGCGGCGCCGAAAGCCCCACCCGAGCAGTAGTGACGTACAGGTCGCTCAGGTCCGCACCGCCGAACGCACACGCCGTAACCCGAGGCACAGGCAGCTCGATCACCCGGTCCAGCTCGCCGCCCGGCGTATAGCGCCGCACCGCTCCCCCGTCCCACAGCGCCACCCACACGCACCCGTCCGCGTCGACGGTCAGCCCGTCGGGAAAGCCCGCGCCCTCCTCGATCTCCACCAGCGGCCGCCGGCCCCGCGCGCGCCCGTCCGCGAAGTCGAAGACGTCGATGCGACGCGTCGGCGAGTCGACGTAGTACATGAGCCGACCGTCGGGGCTCCACCCCGTGCCGTTGCTGACCGCCACGTCGTCGAGGACGACCTCGATCGAGCCGTCACCGGTGATCCGGGACAGCGTGCCGCCACCGGGCGCCTCGTCGTAGCGCATGGTGCCGGCCCACAGGGAGCCGTCGGGTGCGACGGCGGCGTCGTTGGCGCGGCGGCCGGGGACCGGCTCGTGGTGCAGCCAGCGGAAGGTGTCGTCGGGGTCGAGCAGGCCGACACCGTCGCGGAGGTTGAGGACCAGCCCGCCGCCCGCGCGCGGCTTGACCGCGCCGACGTGCTGCTCGGTCGTACGGGACGTACGACGGCCGGAGACGGGGTCGTAGGTGTGGATCCGGGAGCCCAGGATGTCGATCCAGATCAGATGCCCCGCCGCCGCGTCCCAGGTCGGGCCCTCGCCGAGCTCCGCCTCCGCGCGTACCGCCACCTCGTACGAGTACGTCGTCATGCCACGCTCCGGTGGCCGAGGCGCTCCGACAGCTCGGCGGCGCCCTTCGCGGCGAGCTGCTCCAGCTCGACGCGGCGCTCGTCGCTCCAGCGGATCATCGGCACGGAGATGGACAGCGCGGCGACGACCCGGCCGGTGCGGTCGTGGACCGGGGCGGCCACGCAGGAGACGTCCGGGTTGGACTCGCGGTTCTCCACGGCGATGCCGCGCTGCCGGATCTCGGTCAGGGCCTCGCGCAGGGCGCCCGGTTCGGTGATGCTGTTGGGCGTCATCGCGACCAGGTCGGCATCGTCGGGGATGCGCGAGCTGAGCTCGTGATCGGGGAGAGAGGCCAGCAGCATCTTCCCGACGGACGTGCAGTGGGCGGGCAGCCGCCGGCCGGCCGCCGACACCATGCGTACGGCGTGCGTGGAGTCGACCTTGGCGATGTAGATGACGTCGGTACCCTCGAGGATCGCCACGTGCACGGTCTCGTCGCAGGTCTCGGCGACCGAGCGGGCGACCTGCTGGCCCTCGGCGGCGAGGTCGAGCTGCTCGGCGTACCGGCTGCCCAGCTGGTACGGGCGCACCCCGAGCCGGTAGCGTCCCGGCTGGCCGGGCACCTGGACGATGTACGACCGGGCGGCGAGCGTGGTGACCAGCTCGTGCACGGTGGTGCGCGGAAGCTGCAGCTTGCGCACGATGTCGGGGGCGGAGAGCGTCCCGTCCCCGTCGAGGAAGAGCTCGAGAATGTCGAGAGCTCGGGTCACGGCAGGTACAAGGCGTCCCACGACCGGCCCCCTCCCTTTGTGTCTAAGGCGTCCGTGTTCGAAATTTCAACAGACGATCGGCATGACGAACACCAGGCTAGTCATAGAGGTTTGCCCGGGCAATGGGCAGGCGAGTCACTTCGGTTGCATCAGTACAACCTTTTCTCGACTCCATCGTCATTACTCGTGGAGGAAAGTGTGATGATCTTCGGTCATCACCTTCGCGGGCTCCTAGGGGGGAGCTTGTCCCGAGCGATGGAGTGGTTGATGAAGCGGGATTCACTTGAGCTGCGCCGTTTCCGCCTGAGACGCGGCGCGGCGGCGGTCGCTCTTGTGGCACTCGGGGCCGGGGGCGGCTGGGCCGCGGTGCCCGCTGCGGCGGCCGGCAGCGCGGTCGCGGGCAGCGTGTGCGAGCCGACGGCGGGCTTCACCGGCTGCCGGCAGTTCGACGCGACCGGGGCCAAGGAGAACTTTCAGGTCCCGACCGGCGTGACCTCGCTGGACGTGCGGGCCTGGGGAGGGGGCGGGCACGGCACCGCCCTGGCGTTCGGCGGCGCGGGCGGGTACACCGCCGGAACGCTGAAGGTCGCCCCCGGTGAGACGCTGTCCGTGGCAGTGGCCAGCCTCCGCAACTTCGGCGACGCGCTCGGCGGCGCCGGCGGCGGCCACAGCGGCGGCCGCGGCGGCGCCAGCAGCGCCATCCGCACGAGCGGCGGAGAGGCGCTGATCATCGCCGGCGGCGGTGGCGGCGGGGCGTACGACGACTCGTCCAGCAAGGCCTACGGCGGCGCGGCCGGCGGTGAGAAGGGCCAGGACGGATTCGAGGCGGCCGGCGGCAAGGGCGCGGACAAGGGCACCGGCGGCGCGGGCGGCGGCAACGGCGCCGCGGGCGCCGATCAGTCCGCGGGGGGCCGCGGCGGTGCCGGCGGGGCGGACGGCGGTGGTGGCGGCGGCGCCGGCTACGCGGGGGGCGGCGGTGGCGCCGGGGTGGCCGACCGCTTCGGGGACGGCAGCGGCGGTGGCGGCTCCAGCTACGCCGACCCGGACCGGGTGACCGACGTACGGCTGCTGGGCGGCGACAAGACGACGCCGGCCGCGAAGGACGACCCGTTCTGGTCGCCCCACTCCGACCCGGTGACCATGGGGATCGGCGAGGGCGGCATCACCACCACGCCCGGCGGTGACGGCCGCGTGGTGATCCAGTGGAAGGGCGCGGTCGCACCCGCGGAACTGAGCGCGGCCTCCGCCGTGGAGCAGTCCGTCGAGCTGGGCGGAGAGGTCCAGCCGTTCGCCGCGGTGGTCCGGGACAAGGACGGCAACCCGGTCCCGGGCGTCTCGGTGAAGTTCGCGATCGTCGACCCGGCGAAGCTGGGCCTGTACTTCGGCGACTTCGAGGCCGACAAGTCGGTCGTGGTGGAGACCGACGCCCAGGGCCGCGCGCAGACGCCGCCCATCTACACCAGCAGCAGCCAGAAGGGCGACTTCACCGTCCGCGCGACGGCGCCGGGCGGCCTCTCGACGGACTTCACCGTGCACCTGAAGAACCTCGCGAACGAGGTGACGGCGGTCGCGGGCGACAAGCAGCAGGCCGAGCCGGGGCAGCCCTTCGCCGAGGCGCTGCAGGCCGTGGTGACCGACTCGGGCAAGCCGGCCGTCGGCGCGAAGGTGGACTTCCGCGTCGAGGGCAGCGGCTCGGGAGGCCCCGAGTTCGAGGGCAAGTTCGTGGGCGTCCAGGAGACCGCCGACGCCGAGGGCAAGGTCACCGCGCCGGAGCTGGTCGCCGGTGAGGAACTCGGCACGTACACCGTCACCGCGACGGTCGGGGGTGGCGCCTCCGTCGCCTTCACCGTCGAGGTCGTGGCCGAGGACGAGACCGACCCGTCCGCGTCGCCCACCCCCAGCCCGACCGGCTCCGCCGACAACGGCACGGGCGGCACCGGGGACGACAACGGCTCCGGCACGGGCGGCACCGGCAACGACAACTCGGCGCAGCTCACCGATGGCGGCCTCGCCAGCACCGGCGCGGGCGGCATCGGCCTGATGCTGGGCGCGGCGGCTGCCCTCGCCGCGCTGGGTGTGGCAGCGGTCCGTTTCGCGCCCCGCCTGCGGGTGCGTTTCCAGAACCGCCGCTGATCTCCTGACGCCGGGTTGATCTCAGACCGGGGTGCGGGCTGCGATCGCGCCCCGCACCCCGGTCGTTTCGCGTAGGGCCTGTCCGGGGGTTCATGCTGCGGACGCGGGGTCTGGCACGCCCATGCCCGGGGGCACCGCCCCCTGCGAACTGATCCGCCGGACTACACCCTAGGGCCCTTCTGATGGATCTCCCCCAACGTCCCCCGCAACCTCTGCGCCCGCAGCACCAGCTCGAGCTCGAAGCGGCGGTCCGGGTCGTCGATCTCGTCGCCCCACAGCTCGCGGATCTGGCGGAGGCGGTAGCGGACCGTCTGGGGGTGGACGCCGAGGCGGGCCGCCACCTCCGGGGCCCCGCCGCGTGTCTCCAGCCACGCCAGCAGCGTCTCCGCGAGGCGCCGGCCGTGGGCGGGGCCGCAGTGGGTCAGCGGGGCCAGGCAGCGCAGGGCCAGGTCGTCGATCAGTTCCTCCGGCTGGAGCAGGACCAGCGCCTCCGTGTGCTCGGTGCAGTACAGGACCTCGCCCACCGGCAGCAGGTCCCGCTCCATCAGCCGTACCGCCGCCTCGGCCCAGCGCAGCGACTTCGCCGCGTCGGCGAGCGGGACCGGCGGGCCGATCGCCCCGGTCCAGCCCGTCAGGGCCCGGTGCAGCAGCTCGGGCCGGCCCGCGGCGTCCGGCTCGGGGACCACCATCCGCGGCTGCTCGTACTCCATGTCGAGCAGCACACCCTGACCCACCGCGGGCGCCACGGCCTCCCGCGCCGGGCGCAGCAGCACGCCCACCGCGACCTTCTCCGGCAGCGGCCAGCCGATCCGGGCGGCCCGTTCGGTCAGCGCGTCGGCCGGGTCGCCCCGGTGGTGTTCGGCGAGCAGCAGTTCCATCAGGCGGCGCTGGAGACGTAGGCGTTCCCCGGCCTGTCGTGCCGCCGCCTCGGCGTAGCCGCGTACCGACTGGTCGACCAGGCCGTCGAGGTACTCGTAGCCCGTGTCCACCAGCTCGTACATCGCCGGCGGCGGGATGTCGACGCGCTGGCCGATGTCGGCGAAACGGCGCCAGGCCAGCCGTACGCCCATCCGGTAGATCGCCTGCAGGGAATCCAGGCTGCGGCCGTTGAGGCCCTCGCCGCGGCCGAACTCCTGGAAGACGCCCGGCGGGACCGTCGGGCGGCCCTCCGCGGTCTCCAGGTGCTGGACGAAGACCTCGATGGCGCGGCGGATGCCGATCAGTGCCATGGGTTCGCCCGACTCGTCGAGGACGACGGGCAGATGCGGGTACTCGCGGCGGATCTCGCGCAGGATCTCCTCGGCGAGCGCGGGTGCCTCGGCCATCGCGATCGCCGCGAACTGACGCACCTGGAAGCGGGGTACGTCGTGCCAGGCCGAGCGGGTGACGGTTGCCGGACGGCTCGTCACTGGGTCAACTCCCCTGGCCTGCTTGCTCGTATGTGATCAAGGGGGTGTTCGGCTGGTCGGGCCGCGCCTCGAGCAGCGCGACGACGCCGAGCGCGGCGCCGACCGCGAGGACGGCGGCGAGCGCGACGGTGAGTGCGGCGGCAAGCAGTCTGGACATCGCAGGGTCAGCCTCTCTGTCCGGAATCCATCCGGAATCTACGGAATCCGTCCCGAATCGGTCCGGAATCCGTACGGAGTCGTCCGAGTCCGTACGGAGGTCGCCCCACCCGGGCGTCCCACCCTGTCTGTCGGCCCCAGTGTCGACAAGACATTGACACTCCGTCAAGGGGCGCCTACGGTTCCCGGCCCAAGGGCCCTGTCGTCACACTCCCGTCTGCCCCGCGACGCCTGGCACGCGCATCTGCGGCGTTGTCGTCAGCCGCCGACGCTCCGCGTCGCCCGCCGCGCCAGCGGCTGATGTCACAGTCTCCTCCGCCTTGCAGCTGCACGCACCAGACGCCGCGGGCCCGCCCTCCGGGCGGACGACGGGAGTGTGACGACAGGGCCCAGAACGGCCCGAACTCCGCAATCCCACGCCCCAGGAGTGCCCGGATGCGCCGTACAGCCTCACCCCTCTCCCTGATCCTGCTGGGTCTCGGCACGTTTCTGCTGGTCCTGGCGCCTTTGCTCGCCTGGTACGTGGCACCACGGGCCGCCGTGAACCCCATCGACATCGACACCACCGCCGTCTACCGCGGCACGGGCAGCGTCTTCGACACCGACCGGATCGAGACCGTGCCGGACCAGCGGATCACCATCACCCAGCGGGTGCGCGCCAACGTGGCCGACAGCGAACGCAGCGGCAACGCCGTCTGGGACGTGACGACCACGGTCGACACCGACAAGTCGCTGCCGGCCGCCGACCCGCACGACGCGCTGCTCTTCAACCCGCATCGCTGGGTGATGGACCGCAAGACCACCAAGCCTGTGCACTGCTGCGAGGAGACCCCGTACATCGAGGGCGAGGCCTATCTGAAGTTCCCCTTCGACGTGCGGAAACGCTCCTACCAGTGGTGGGACAACACCCTCGGCGGGACGGTCGTCCTGCGCTACCAGGGCACCAAGAAGATCCAGGGCTACACGGGTTACCGGTTCACCGGCACGGTCCCGCCGACGAAGGTCGGCTCCCGGCTGGTGCCCGGCAGCATCGTCGACGAGCCCGGCCGGCCGCAGGTGCTGGCCGAGGAGTGGTACTCCAACCACGGCGTCGAGCTGGTCGTAGACCAGGCCACCGGCCGGGTGATCTACGCGCAGGTGGGCCCGAAGCAGACGCTCAGGGCGCCGGGGGCGAAGAAGGACGCGGCGGTGCTGCTGGACAGCCGGAAGATCGCCTTCACCACTGAGACACAGAAGGAGGCCGTGCGGCAGGCGAAGCAGGACAGCCGTCAACTGCGCCTGGTGAGCGGGACCTTGCCGATCGGGGCGGCTGTGGCCGGATTCGTTCTGGCGGCAGTGGGGGGCGTTTTGGTGGTACGAGGGCGACAGCGCCCGGATTCGACCGATACGGACGATACATCAGAGTCTTCGCTCACGATGTGACGTGACGTCAGCTCTAATAAAGCCCGAAATTGTCACCTGCGTGAGTAGCCGTGGCGGACGGCTCAGCGAAAACTGTCCACCCCACCCGGGCACAGCCCATCCACACCCACCACGCAAAAAGCACTCGGATCCCCCACAGGAATGCAAACCCTCATCCCCCACGCTTCGTTCCGCACCCTGAGACGAGTTGGAGCACCCATGCCCCAGCACGTGCCTTCCCCGCTGCGCGCCGCGGCCCCACGCGCCGCGCAGCACCCCTCGGCGCTCCCCCCACCCCCGCGCCGCATCGTTTTCCTCGCCCATCGAGATCTGGACAACCCGGCTGCCGGCGGCTCCGAGCTGCTGGTCGACCGGCTCGCCGACGGACTGACCCGGCTCGGCCACCAGGTGACCCTGCTGTGCGGAGGGCCCGCCTCGTACCGGGACTACCGGGTCGTGTCGGCCGGCGGCGAGTTCGGCCACTACCTGCGCGCCCGTTCCGCCTTCGCCCGCCAGGTCGGCGACTGCGACCTGCTGGTCGAGGTCTGCAACGGCATGCCGTACCTGGCGCCCCTGTGGCACCACGGGCCCACCCTGTGCCTGGTCAACCACGTCCACACCGACCTGTGGAAGATGCGGTTCGGCGGGCCGCTGACCCCGGCCGCACGCCTGGGCCGAAGACTCGAGCACTGGGCACTGGCCGGTGCCACCCGGCACCGGAGTCTGCTGGTCGCCGTCTCCCCCTCCACGGCCCACGCCCTGCGCGCGATCGGCGTCGAACGCGACCGCATCCGCGTGGTGCACAACGGGGTGGAGGAGCCCGGCCCGCGCACCGAACGCTCCCCCGACCCGCTGTTCGTCGCGGTGGGCCGGCTCGTCGAGTACAAGCGGATCGATCTGCTGCTGCGGCTGTGGGAGCGGGTGCGGCCGGTCACCGGCGGCCGGCTGGTGATCGTCGGCGACGGGCCCGAGCGGGAGCGGCTGGAGCGACTCGCCGGTCCCGGTGTGGAGTTCACGGGTCATGTCTCCGAGGCCGAGAAACACCGTCTGCTGTGCGCGGCCTGGCTGCTGCTGCACCCCTCGGCGGTGGAGGGCTGGGGACTGGTGGTCACCGAGGCCGCCGCCCGCAAGACCCCGTCGATCGCCTTCGACGTGCCCGGCCTGCGCGATTCGGTCGTGGACGGCGAGACGGGCGTTCTGGCACACGGTGAGTCCTCCTTCGCGGCTGCCTGGTGCGTGCTTGCCCTGTCCGGGCATCGCCGCGAGCTGATGGGCAAGGCGGCGCGTGATCGGGCGGCTCGGTATCGCTGGGATCGGACGGTGCGGCAGTTCCGTGCGGTTGCCGCGGAGGCGGTGAGGAGCTGGCCGCCGTGACCGGTCTGAAGGACCCGTCGATACGACGGTCGGTGGCCCTCTTCCGCGCCTTCCTGCGTGAGCAGGAGGACCCGGACGCCTGTTACTCACTGCTCGCCCGGGACGCCGTCGACCAGGTCGAGGCCTACGACGGTCCCGTCGCCGGACGCACGGTCGTGGACGTCGGCGGCGGCAGCGGCCACTTCACCGAGGAGTTCCGCAGCCGCGGCGCGCACGCCTACCTCTTCGAACCGGACGTACGGGAGTTGGGCGAGAAGCCGCCCGACTCGGCCGTGATCGCCGACGGCTATCTGCTGCCGCTCTACGACGGGGTCGCGGACGTCACCTTCTCCTCCAACGTCCTCGAGCACGTGGCCGATCCGCAGACCTTCCTCAGCGAGCTGGTCCGGGTGACCCGGCCCGGCGGGCTGATCTACGTGTCGTTCACCAACTGGCTGTCCCCCTGGGGCGGTCACGAGTGGGCGCCCTGGCACTACCTGGGTGCCGAGCGGGCCCGCGCCCGCTACCGGCGCCGTACCGGAAGGGCCGCCAAGCACACCCTCGGCGAGAACCTGTTCGCCGTGCACATCGGCCCGACCCTGCGGCAGGTGCGCGCCCGGGACGACGTCACCATCGTCTCGGCGCGCTCCCGCTACTGGCCGTTCCTCGCCGAGACCGTGGTCAGAGCTCCCGGGATCCGCGAGGTGGCCACCTGGAACCTCCTCCTCATCCTCCGGCGGTGCCCACGATGACGACGTCCACGGTCCAGGCTGCCCCTCCGGCAGCCGTCCCCAGTACCGCGATCATGTCGGGGCCGCCGGAGGTCCCGCGCTCGCGGCGCTGGCTGCTGGGGTTCTGGGCCGTGGTGTTCGTGCTGTTCCTGGCGGTCCAACCGGGCCGGCAGACCTTCGACACCAAGCTCGGCGTCACCGTCGACCCGGGCCGGTTCCTCTCCGACCTCGGCCAGTTGTGGCACGACCAGGGCTCGTTCGGCGGGATCCAGAACCAGTACGTGGGCTATCTCTGGCCGATGCTGCCGTTCTACTGGCTGGGCCACGCCGTGCAGCTGCCGGTGTGGCTGGTGGAGCGGCTGTGGCTGTCCCTGGTCGTGTCGATCGCCTTCTGGGGCGCACTGCGGCTGGCCGAGCGGCTGCGCATCGGCAGCGGTACGTCCCGGCTGCTCGCCGCCGCAGCGTACGCGCTGTGGCCGGTGTTCACGATCGTCGTCGGCTCCACGTCGGCGGCCGCGCTCCCCGGCGCCTTCCTGCCCTGGGTGCTGCTCCCGCTGGCCGACGAACGCTACAGCGCCCGGATCGCCGCCCTGCGCTCGGCGCTGCTCGTGCCGTTCATGGGCGGCGTCAACGCGGCCTCGACACTCGCCGCCCTGCTCCCGGCGGGCCTGTACCTGCTCTCCCGCCCGCCCGGCCCCAGGCAGCGCAAGCTCATCGCCTGGTGGACGCCGGGCGTGATCCTGGCGACGGCCTGGTGGTGGATCCCGCTGCTGCTGCTCGGCACCTACGGCGAGAACTTCCTCCCGTACGTGGAGAGTTCACAGACCACGACCGAGACCATGTCGGCGACGGAGGCGCTGCGCGGCGCCGGGAACTGGGTCGCCTATCTGCACCTCGTTCAGGCGTGGCTGCCGGCCGGCTGGACGGTGGCGTCCGCTGTGGTCGTGATCGTCTGCTCGGCGCTCGCCGCCGGACTGGGCCTGGCGGGGCTGGCCCGGCGGGACATGCCGGAGCGCCGCTGGCTGGTGCTGACCGTACTGACGGCGTCGCTGGTCCTGCTCGCGGGGTACGGCGGCCCGTTCGGCGCCCCCTTCCACGGGGTGGTGCAGGACTGGCTGAACGGCGGTCTGGCCCCCTTCCGGAACATCTACAAGTTCCAGGTCGGCCTCGCCCTCGCGCTCGTGCTGGGCATCGCCCACCTGGTGGGCGTGGCCTCCGAGCGGCGCGGGGCCCGCCCGGTCCGCGGCCGTCGTTTCGCCCCGCTGATCGCGGCGGTCCTGATCCTCCCGGGCCTGCTGTGGCCGTACCTCAACGGCTCGATCCTCAACCCCGGTTCCTTCCAGGAGCTCCCCAAGTACTGGCAGTCCACGGCCGACTGGCTGGAGCGGTACTCCCCCGACTCACGCGCCCTGGTCGTCCCGGCGACCGCGCACGGCATCTACACCTGGGGCTCCCCCATCGACCAGCCCCTCGACGCGCTCGCCGACTCCCGTTGGGCACAGCGCGACTACGTCCCCTTCGGCACCCCCGGCAACCGGCGCGCGATGGACGCGGTCGAGCAGGCGCTGCTGACCGGCGGCGAAGTGCCGGGCCTGGCCGACTACTTGAGCCGCGCGGGCGTGTACTACGTCGTCGTCCGCAACGACCTCGACCCCGACCAGATCGGCTACACACCGACCTCGACGGTGAAGCGGACCCTGGAGCAGTCCGGCTACCAGCGGGTGACCGGCCTCGGCCCGGTCATGACCGGCGGCCGGATCGCATCCGACACCCCGCTCCAGGTCGAGGGCCTCTACCCGAGGCAGCGGGCGGTGGAGATCTACCGGCCGGCGAGCGAGGACGTGCCGCGGCCGGGGCAGGCCGGACTGGCGCCGGTCGCCGACACGGCGGTCGTGTCCGGCGGTCCTGAGGCGCTGCTGCCGCTGGCGTCGGAGCTGCGGGGCCGGGCGACGGTCCTGACCGGCGACAACCATCCCGGGCTCGGTACCCCCGCGCTCCAGGTGGTCGGCGATGGCCTGCGCCGCGCGGACACCCGCTTCGGCCTGGTCAACGCCAACACGTCGTACACGTACACCCAGAACGAGCGCAACGCGTCCGGCGCCGCGCAGGACGCCGGTGAGAAACCGCACCAGATCCTGCCCACCAAGGGCCAGGACCACCAGACGGTGGCCGAACTGCGCGGCGCCCGCTCGGTCACGGCGTCCTCGTACGGCAACTGGCTCTTCCACCTCCCGCAGTTCGACCCGGTCAACGCCTTCGACGGCAACCCGGACACGGCGTGGACGGAGGGCGTGGCGGGCTCGCCGAACGGCCAGTGGCTGCGGATCGCCTTCACCGACGACGAGTACGACATGCCGTCGTCCTTCAAGGTCACGCCGTTGCCGCAGGAGAGCGTGCGGTCGGCGGCGACGCGGGTGCGGGTGGAGACGGAGAAGGGATCGGTGAGCAGCTTCCTCCGCCCCGACGGCTCGACGCAGACCCTCAAGGCGCCTGCGGGCGCGACGAGTTGGATGAAGCTGACGATCACGGACTCGGTGGCCCGCCGGACCGGACTCGCGGGCGCGGGCTTCTCCGAGATCGGTCTGCCGGACGTCCAGGTCACGCGCATGCTCCGCCTTCCCACGGACGCCTCGAGCGCCGAGAACGCCAAGAACGCCAAGAACGCCGAGAACGCCGAGAACGCCGAGAACGCCGAGAACACGGCGGCGTCGGCCGAGGTCGTCTCCCTGCACCGCGCCGCCGACCCGGCCGGGTTCTCCCCGACGGGCACGGAGGCGGGCCTGCACCGCCGCTTCTCCACGGCGACCGCCGGGACGTACGAGGTGAAGGCGAGCGCGGTGCCGGTGTCCGGCGAGGCGCTCGACCGGATGCTCTACGAGGTCGCGCCCGACCAGCGCGACCGCATCACGGCGACCGCCGACACCACGGCGGCCCTCGGTGCGGGCCTGTCGGCGCGCAACCTCACCGACGGCGACCTGACCACGGCGTGGATCGCGGGCGACCGCCCCACGATCCATCTGAGCTGGACCGGAAAGCAGCCGATCGGCGAGATCGTCCTGGCCGCAGCGGGCGGCCTGTCCACCCGCCCCACCGAGGTGCACATCAGCTCCCCCGACGGCGCGACGATCGCCGGCGTGGACGAGAACGGCGCGGTCCGCTTCCCGTCGATCACCACCGACCGTCTGGACATCACCATCACCAAGACGGCGCCGCTGACCCTGCACAACCCGGTCGCCGGCGAGGACCTGCAACTGCCGGTGGGCCTCACGGAGGCGTACATCCCCGCCCTCGACGGCTACCGCACGCCGCAGCCGAAGCCCAGCCGGACGTTCTCCCTGCCGTGCGGGCAGGGCCCTGTGGTGGCGGTGGACGGGAAGCTGTACCAGACGAGTGCGCAGGGGAGGATACGGGATCTGACGGAGCGTCGGCCGGTCGATGTGACGCTCTGCCAGTCGGGCCGCGACGATGCGGAGCTGGAGCTCGAGGCGGGCTCGCACCGGGTCGAGGGCGGGGACGCGGGTCCGCTCGCGCTGACCGACGTGACCCTGACCCGCGGCACGGTCGCCGAGCCCACGCCGGTCGCGCGTGACCTGCGGATACGGGACTGGCTGGGCGACCAGCGGGCGGTGACGGTCAGCGCGGGAGCGGCCTCGTACCTGACGACGTACGAGAACTTCAACGACGGCTGGAAGGCAACGCTGGACGGCAAGGAGCTCACGCCGGTACGGCTGGACGGCTGGCAGCAGGGCTGGCGGATCCCGGCCGGGGCGGGCGGCCCGGTCGAGCTGTCGTACGAGCCCGCGACGACGTACGACGCGGCGCTGATCGGCAGCGGGGTGGCGCTGGCGGTGCTGGTGGGCCTGGTCCTGTGGCGGCGACGCGCAGCGAACCCCGACGAGCCGCAGCCGCTCCCGCCGGCGCCCGGCCTGTGGCTCGGCACGGTGGCGCTCACGCTGGTGGGCGCGGTGATCGCCGGGTGGTTCGCGCTGCTGGTGCCGGCGCTGGCGCTCCTCGCGTACCGGCGGCACGCGCTCCTCGTGCCGATCGCGTTCGTGGCCCTCGCGGGGGCGGGGATCGCGGCGGCGACGGGGGCGGGCGAGCCGGTGGGGGCCGAGGAGGGCGCGTTCGGGCCTGCGGCCCAACTGCTGGCGCTCATCGGGCTGTTCGCGGCGTTGGTGAGCGTACGGGAGCCGAAGCCTGCGGCATCGGAGGCGCCGACGCAGCAGTTGCCCCCGGTCGTGGAGGTCGATAAGGGGAGGGACGAGCCGATATGACCGTACCCACGCGCATTCCGTTCCCCGTGGTGGACGAGGTGGCCCGGCACTGTCTCCAGGAGGAGGAGCCGGAGACGGTCCACATCGAGGTGCATCTGCCGGGGCGGCTGGATCCGGTGCGTTTGCGGAAGGCGTTCACGGAGGCGCTGCATCGGCATCCGCGCATCCTGATGCGGGAGGCGCGGGGGCGGTGGTATCGACGCCGGTACGAGTGGGAGCTGACGGCTGAGCCGGATGTGGAGGTGGTGAGCGTTCTGCCTCCGGGGCGGGATGCGTTACGGGATGCGCGGACGCGGGCGTTGGTGGAGGCACCGCCGTTGTCCTTGTCGCCGCCGATTCGGTTGGAGGTGGTGGAGGGGGCGGGGCCTGTGGAGGGGAGCGAGGCCACTGATGTGGTCGGTGATGCTCGGGCGGGGAGTCGCGGCTCGGGGGTGGGGACGCTCGCCCGCGCTGGCGGGGTGCCGCTCTCTTCGGGACGGGTGCCGCCCCAGCGGCACGACTGCCCGCAGCTGGGTCACTCCCAGGGCACGGTGCTGTTCCTCACCATCAACCACACCGCCCTCGACGGCCCAGCCTGCCTCCGCGTACTCGCCACCGCAGCGGAGCTGTACGGCGGCAAGGACAACTCCCCCGCCCCAGCCCCTCTCCGCACCCCCGAAACCCCCCAAGCCCCCCAGGGCACCCCCTCCAACTGGTCCAAACCCGCCCGCGTAGCCAAGGGCACCCCCGAACCCTCCCCCGGCAACGGCCTCCTCGTCACCGAGCTCCCCCTCCCCCACCGCCCCAAGGGTTCCCCCTACACCGTGAACGACCAGCTCATGGTCACCACGGCCCTCACCATCGCCCACTGGAACAGGGAGCACGGCGCCCACCCCCGCCCCCTCCGCATCACCATGCCCGTGGACGACCGCCCCCGAGACACCACCATGCCCATGGGCAATGGCACCCGCCTCGTCGAAGTCCCCTTCAGCCCGGACGAGTTGACCGACGCCACGCCCGCCCACATGCCCACGCTCCTGCGCCGCACGGCAACCCGCACCCGCGCCCTCAAATCCCTCCCCCGCCCCCAACTCGGCCACGGAGCCACCCTCCTGACCGCCCCGGTCACCCCCGTCGCCTGGCGAGCCGCGCTCACCCGAGGTCTGCGCAGGGCCGCCGCGCCCTGGACCTCGACGACCCTCCTCAGCAACATCGGCCGCGTCCCGTACCCCCTGGACTTCGGCGAGGAGGCGGGTCGCGCGCACGCCGTCTGGTTCTCCGCGCCCGCCCGTATGCCGCGCGGCCTCACCGTCACCACCGCCTCCACGGCCGGCCGCCTCCACCTCGCCCTGCGCTGGTCCCGCGCCCTGCTCGGCCACGGCGACGGCGCCCACCTCCGGGACCTGTTCGAGCACTACCTGCACACGACGGAGGCCGGCACATGACCACCACCGCCCAACTCCCGAAGGATCTGCGCGACTTCTACGAGGACCCCACCGTCCCCGTCGCCTCCGGCACCCCCCGCTCCCTCCGCCAGGCCCGCATGCTCGCCACCGCCCTCGGCCCGGCCACCGGCACCCCCAGCACCATCCTCGACATCGGCTGCGGCGACGGCACCGCCGCCGCCACCGCCGCCCCCCTCCTCACCGGCCACCGCCTCATCGGCATCGACTGGTCGCAGGACGCCCTGAAACGCGCCCGCGCCCACCTGACGCACACGATCCGCGGCGAACTCAGCGGCGCCGGGCTGCCGTTCGGCACCGGGTCCGCGGACGCCGTGCTGTTCAGCGAGGTCATCGAGCACCTCGTCGACCCGGACGCGGCGCTCGACGAGATCCGTCGCGTCCTGCGCCCGGGTGGCCACCTCATGCTGTCCACCCCGAATCTGGCCGCCTGGTACAACCGCGCCCTGCTGCTGGCCGGCGTCCAACCCGTGTTCTCGGAGGTCAGCCTGCGTGCCATCCACGGCCGCCCCGGAAAGGAGGTCGTCGGCCACCTGCGGCTGTACACGGCCCGCGCCCTGCGGGAGTTCGTCACGGCCGCCGGCTTCGACGTCGTACGTCTCGAAGGCGCTCCCTTCCACGGCGTACCGCGTCCGCTGCGACCGCTGGACCGGCTGGCCTGCGCCAGACCCTCCCTCGCGTCGATCCTGCTGCTGCACGCGCGGAGGAGGACCTAGGCCATGTGGTGGGGAGTGGCCGCGGCCCTGTTGGCGAACGCCCTGTACAGCACCGGTTTCGTCCTGGAGAAACGCGCCCTGACCGCCCTGCCCGAGGTCAGCGTCCGGCAGCCGGCCCGGCTGCTGGGGCTGGTGCTGCGCAGTCCGCTGTGGATCGGCGGTTCGCTCTCGCTCGCCGCCGGTTTCGGCGCGCAGCTCGCCGTCTACCGCACGCTGCCGATCGCCGCCGCGCAGGGCATCTTCGTCTCCGGTCTGGTACTGCTCGTGCTGCTGTCCGCCCGGCTGCTCGGCGAGGAGACCACCGGCCGCGAGCGGTACGCGCTGGGCGCGATCCTCGCCGCGCTGCTCATGGTCGTGCTGTCGCTGAACGAGAACTCGGACACCGTCAGTCAGGCGGCCCCGTACCCGCTGGTCCTGCTGGTGTGCGTGCCGTCGCTGGCGGCGGGCGTGTGGCTGTACAACAACGCGGAGCGGCTCGCCCGCCACCGCCACCGGGCACCGACCACGGGCGTCGAGTACGGCGTGGCGGTGGGTCTCCTCTACGGCGTCAGCTCGCTCGCCATCAAGGGCGTGTCGGGCTACCTGACCACCAGCGGACTCGGCGGCGCACTGCTCGACCTGCTCCGCTCCCCGTATCCGTACCTGCTGCTGTTCACCGGCGCGTTCGGCCTGGTCATGTCGCAGGCGGCGCTGCAGCGCTGCCGGGCCTCGCTGATCGTGCCGGTGTGCACGACGGTGACGTGCCTGTTCACGGCGGTGCTCGGCACGCTCTCGTTCGGCGAGGCGCTGCCGCAGGACCCGCTGCGGCTGGCCCTGCGCCTCGCGGGTACCGTCCTCGCCGTCTCCGTCCTGCTGACCATGCCGAAACACGACCGCGCTCCCCAACCCCCCATCGGTACCAAGGAGTTGACTCCACCGTGAAACGTGACGATCCGCTGCTGAAGATCCTGGCGTGCCCGCTCGACAAGGGCCCGCTGCACCTCGTCGTCCCCGACGGGCCGGCGCAGACCGAGGCCCTGTACAACCCGCGCCTGCGCCGCCGTTACCCGATCGTCGACGGGATCCCGCAGCTGCTGCCGGCCTCCGGGGAGCAGGTCTCGGACGACGAACACGAGGAACTCCTCAAACGGACGGCCCCATGAGCACCGCACGCCGCACTCCCACGACTCCTACGACCTTGGCCGCCCGGCTCGCCCCCCTCCTGCCCACCCGCCTGGTCGCCGCGGCAGCCCGAGCCGTCTACCCGCGCTTCGAACCGGAGCTGGCCCGGCTCGGCGACCTGTGCCCGCCGGACTGCGGCACGGCCGTGGACGTCGGCGGCTGGTACGGCCCCTGGACGCGGCGCCTGTCCGCCCGGGCGCACCGGGTGGTGACCGTCGAACCGGTCCCCCATCTGGCCCGGCTGCTCACCTCGGCGGCCCCCGCGAACGTCCACGTGGTCCAGGCCGCCGCCGCGGACCAGCCGGGCACCGCCCGGCTCTGGCTGCCGCCGGACGACTCCGGCGACCGGGGTGTGTCGTCCCTGGTCCGCCGGGACATCCACGGCCACGCCCTGGACGTCCGCTGCGTCGCCCTGGACGACCTTGGACTGAAGGACGTCGGCTTCATCAAGGTCGACGTGGACGGCAGCGAACTGTCGGTGCTGCGCGGGGCGACGGGCCTGCTGGCCCGCGACCGGCCGGCCCTCTTCGTGGAGCTGGAGTCCCGTATCCAGCCGATCGCCCCGGTGGTGACGTACCTGTCCATGCTCGGCTACGACGGCTGGGTGCTGCCCGGCGACTCCTGGGTCCCGCTCACCGACTTCCCGCTGGAGGCCCACCAGGAGCGCGCCGCCTACGTCGTCACGCACGGCCTGCTGCGCCGCGTCCTGCCCTTCCGCAGCCGACCCCGGTACGTCAACTCGGTCCTCTTCCTCCCGGACGGCCGCCGCCCGGGCGACGAGGCAGTGCGGCACGATGGGTCCCATGCCCTCCGGAAAGCCCCCGGCCAGTAGTGGTTCCTTCCGTCCCTTCACCCCGCTCGACTTCCAGCTGGTCCTGCTGCGCCGCATGGCCGACCACAATCCGGACCTGGTGGAGAACGCCCGCCACGCCCTGGGCGTCTCGATCGCGGACATGCGCGAGGCCAACAAGCGGTGGCAGGCGATGGTCCGCTCCCCACGGTCCCGCTCCGCCGCCTCCCTCCCCCACTCTCGAATGAACTCGAGCGGGGGGACCCTCATCCGCTCGATCCTCGGCGCCCCCGAGTCCGTCCTCACCCGCACGATCGGCGACCTGGAGTGCGAGGCCCGCCTGTGGCCGCTCCCCCTCTGGCCCGACCTGCGCTTCGAGGTCCTCCTCGCGCCGAACGGCGCCGTCTGGAACGAATGGCTGATCCGCGCCCCGGGAGCCGAGGCTCCTTCGCTGACCACCCTCGACGACCTCACCCCCTGGTCCTGCACGGTCGACGAGGCGGCCCGGGCCTTCGCCCCCGCCCGGCCCCTCCAGGGCACGGCGCCGACCCGCTGGGGGCTCGCCTTCACGGCGCCGGACGGTCAGGGGGTGCGGCGGGAGTGTGTCGCGGAGTTTACGTGGGGGTTGTTGCAGCGGGTGGCGGTCAGCGGGTAGCCGCCGCCAGGACGGCCTCGACGACGGCCGGCACCGAGCCCGGATGCAGGAACAGGAAGAGATTCGGCTCGACCAGCTCCAGCTCCATCACGCGCGGTTCGCCGTCCTCCCCGTCCACGAGATCGACGCGGGCGTAGAGCAGCTCGTCCGCCTCCGGTGCGGCGGCCAGGGCGCGCTCGGCGACGGAGCGTTCGGCCGGGGTCGGGGTCCAGGGTTCCAGGTCGGGGTGGGCGACCTTGGCCGCGTCGAAGGCGGTCCCGGGAGCGAGCACGGCCCGCTTGCGGCTGGCGTGGAGGAGTCGGCCGCCGTAGAACTGCAGGGCCCGCTCACCCGCGGTGTCTATGGCCCGCACATACGGCTGGACCATCGCGGTGAGCCCTTCCTCGTGCATGCGCGCGAGGTGTCGTACGGCCGTCTCCCGCTGCTCGGGCGTGTAGCGCGCGGCGTACCGAGCGCCCGCGCCGGAGGTGGGCTTGACGACGTACTCGTGGTGGTCGGGGAGGTCGGCCGGGTCGCCGGGCGCGAGATAGCGGGTGGGGACGACGGGCACTCCGGCCTCCGCCAAGTCCCCGAGGTACCGCTTGTCGGTGTTCCATCGCACCACGGCCGCCGGATTCGCCAGCCGCGTCGCCTTGGCGCAGCGCTCCGCCCACGCCACGAACTCGGCGGACCGCCAGCTGTAGTCCCAGGTGGACCGTATGACGGCGAGGTCGTAGCCGGCCCAGTCGACGCCGGCGTCGTCCCAGAACACGGCGTCCGCCTCGGCCCCGGCCGCCCGCAGTGCCTCCAGCAGCACGGGCAGGTCGCGGTCCGCGCTGGTCCCCGGCCGGGGATCGTGGGTGACGAGGGCGACACGGGGCACGGCGGGTCCCTTCCTGTCCTGGATGTCTCGTGAGTCCGCAGGCTAACCGGGGCCGCCGCAACCGCGGCAGCCCATTTGACCTTCCCCTTTGGGGAAGCCCCAGCATCGGTGGCGGGAACGAGGGAGTCCGGAGGTGCGTATGGACCTGCTGACGATCGGCGCCTTCGCCAAGGCGTGCCGGCTGTCGCCCAAGGCGCTGCGGCTGTACGACGAGCTGGAGCTGCTGCGTCCGGCGCGGGTCGACCCGGAGACGGGCTACCGGTACTACGCGGTCGAGCAGTTGGAGCGGGCCCGGCTGGTGGCGTGGCTGCGGCGGCTGGGCATGCCGCTGGCGCGGATCCGTGAGGTGTGCGCCCTGCCGCCCGAGGCCGCGGCCAAGGAGATCCGCGCCTACTGGGCGCAGGTCGAGGCGGACACGGCCGTACGACGGGATCTCGCCGCGTTCCTCGTGAGCCAACTGACAGCGCAGCCGAGGAAGGACACCACCATGCTGGAACTGCGTTACTCCGCCCACTCGGACCGAGGCCGGGTCCGCCCCGACAACCAGGACACGGCGTACGCGGGCACCCGGCTGCTCGCGGTCGCGGACGGCTTCGGACCCGCGGGCGCGCCCGCGAGCAGCGCGGCCGTGGAGGCGCTGCGGTTCCTGGACACGGAGGAGGTGCCGGCCGGCGACGTCCTCAACCTCCTGGAGGACGCGGTGCGGGGCGCGACCGATGCGGTCCGGGACGTGGCGAACGGCGCCGGCGGCCCGGACGAGGCCGGCACGACCCTGACCGCCGTGCTGTGGACGGGCTCCCGCCTGGCCCTGGTCCACATCGGCGACTCCCGCGCGTACCTGCTGCGCGACGGCGCCCTCTTCCGCATCACCCACGACCACACGGTGGTCCAGTCCCTGATCGACGAGGGCCGGCTCACCCCCGAGGAGGCCACGGCCCACCCCCAGCGCGCCCTGCTTCTGAAGGCCCTGCCGGGCGAGCCCCCCGCGGCCCCGGACCTCCGTCTGCACGACGCCCACCCCGGCGACCGCTACCTCCTGTGCTCCGACGGCCTCTACGGCATCGTCCCCGACGCCCGCATCCGCACCCTCCTCACCGACGCCGACGCCCCCGACGAGGCGGTCCTCACACTGATCGCCGAGGCGAACGGCGCCGGGGGCCCGGACAACGTCAGCTGTGTGGTGGCGGACGTGGTGGAGAGCGCGGCCTGACCTCCGACGGCGGGGCACAATCACCGCCATGTCGCTCCCCGGAACAGCCGCGTACGACAGCGGGCCGCCTGCTGCACACGTTGGCGGGCGGCGCCCAGGGACGCATCGCGGAGACGGGCACGGGCTGCGGGGCCGGGCCGACATGGCCGGCCGCGGGGGCACGAGAAGGCGTGCGGATCGTCAGCACCGAGCGCGACCCGGACCGGACCCGCCCCGCCGCCGATCTGTTCGCCGACCGCCCCAAGGTACAGATCCTCCACAGCGACTGGCACCGCATCGAGGACCACGCCCCCTACGACCTCCTGGTCCTCGACGACGGCGGCACCGGCAAAACCTCCGACCACACCCCGGCCGACCCGACCCGGACGGGTATCCGGTCGGATACGCCTATTGCAATCGCATCGAGCACCGCGACCGGTACTGGCAGCGCACCACCCCGGCTCCGGCGGAGACGTATACCGGCCGCCCACCCGTAGCCCTGAAAGACATCGGTGTCCGTGACGCCCTCCTCGCCGCACGCGACGAACCGTGCGTGACACTCATGGTCAACCCGGCCGCCGGCGACGGGAAGGTGCACGCGCTCTACCGTTCGTGGGTATACGAGGACATCGGGCAAAGCCAGCCTTCACCGGCCCGCCGGTCCTCACAGTGATGATCCGCGCCATCCATTCAGACAGGACCTGCCGGAAGAGTGCGCGGTCAGCGGAGATAAGCCCTGAGGGCGTCAGTGCAAGCCGCTTGGCGAGCCGAACGGGCCGCGAGTATCGTTCCCCTTCCCGCACGCCAACGCCAGTAAGCCGCGGCGGCAGCGGCGGTGTACGCCTGCGGGGCGTCAGGGCCGAACGCTTGTTGGACATGCCGAGTCAAGTCGCTGAATGCGGTTGCGGCTCCGGCCCTGTCCCCTGCCTCTCCACGCCCGCATGCAAGGTTGTGGCGTAACACCAAGTGCTGCGGACCTGGCTCCAGGGTTCGCCGTAAGATTTCCATCAGCTTCGTGTACACGAGGGTGGCTGCATCGGTGTCGCCTGCCTCCATTTGCCACATGAAGGCCCCCCGCAACGCAGAGAGTGTGCGAGGACTCTCAGCACCCTCCACGCTCGTGAGGGTGGAGACCACCTCCATGAGGCCATGGGCAGCGCCTGCAGGATCCCCCGCATATCCCTTGTGGTTGGCACGACCAACCTTGACATCCAGGACGTGGGGGTCATTGGGCCCCAGATAGCGCACCACATTATCGACCAACTGGTCGTATGCAGCAAAGGCCGCGTCCTGGTCTCCTGCGACCAAGTTCCAATGGGCGCTGTAGACCAGGGTGAGGCGGATGTCGTCGTGGTCTTCGCCCAGGGTCCTCCTTTGGTGTTCCAGCAGTTCGGCGTACGCGGCAGCAGCCCCGGCAGGATCACCGGACCGGCCCCTCCAGACGGCATGGTTATACCGATCCTCCAAAGCCTTGGGATTCTCTACGCCGAATATCCTCGCCGCATTTTCTGCCACGGCAGCAAACCCGGCGGCAGCCCCGGCCGCATCCCCTGACCTCCCCTTCCAGAGAGCGAGGTTGCGTTCGCTGATAACCGTGTCCGGGTGGTCTTCACCCAGCACCCGCCTGCGGTGCGCCAGCAGTTGAGTGAGATCCCCAACAGCCCCGACGGCATCCCCCGCTTCTCCCCGGCAAAAGGCGTAGTTACCCCATGTGGCGAGAGTCATCGGGTGGTCTTCACCCAGGACCCTCCTGCGATGCCCCAGCAGTTCACCGAAGGCCTCGACAGCTCCGGCCGCATCCCCTGACTCCCCCAAGAAAAAGGCCAAGTTGTTCCAATTGGTGAGGGTGTCGGGATGGTCGGGCCCCAGGACCTCCCTTTGGATTTTCAGCAGTTCGACGGATGCTTCGACAGCTCCAGCCGCATCTCCCGATTTGCCGCGGAATGCCGCGAGGCTACCTCGGATCTTGAAGGTTTCGGGACTGTCTGCCCCCAGGACTCCGACCGCGTCCTCAAGGATGCCGGCAAGCTCAGCGGCAGCCTCCTTGGATTCCCCGGATCGCCCTCGCCACATGGCCCTGTTGGCGCGAATGATCAACGTGTCCCTGTCACTTGCACCCAACACTCGGACCGCGTGCTGAACGAGTTCAGCATAGGCAGCGGATGCCCCAGCGACGTCCCCCGCCTCTCCCTGGCAGTTCACGAACATCGCACGCGTCCCCAGGGTATCGACGTGGTCCGGGCCAAGTCGCGAATGGGCGGTTCCTGCCAGATGCCGCCAGTGCTCCCGAGCCGCAATCACCTGGCCTGCTTCCAGCAGGCTGTGTCCCATCAGGGACAGCACCTCGTGCTTTTCCGGTTCCCACAACGCATCGGCGAAGTGCTTATACAGAATGGCGGTGTTCGCACGCAACGAGCCGACAAGGTCCGTATCGCGTTCGATGTCGGGCCAAGCAGCGACGAGCACGTCGGCCGCAATCCGACCGCACTGGCGCTTGCCCTCAACAGGGAGTCGCTCATAAACGGCGCGCTGGACGAGCCGGTGAATACGAACGGCTCGGTGTGTGACCTGAGGGCTGTGGTCGATGAGACTGAACTGGTGCAGGTTCCACAACACGTCAGTGGCGTCATCGATGGTGGGCTCAGCATCGGGCGAGGACTGTTCGGTATTCGTGCCACCGCAAGCGAGGTATGCGCGAGCAGGGTGTGATAGGAGCGCTGCGGCCGGGATCCCGTTGGGGTCGAGTGCAGACAACAGGTGAAGCATGGGGCGGGCCAGGCCTCGTGGCGGAAGTTGATCAGCCAAGTCAATGGACATGTCCCAGGCTGCGGCCACCGTCAGGCTCTGTTCGTCAGGGAGGCCGGTTTGCGGGGGCAGCACGTCTCTCAGGGTTCTGGCATGGTCGGCCAGGCGCTTGCGATACGCAGCGCAGTCCAACTGCCGGTTGATCATATAGGGGATGGTCTGGGACAACGCGAGCGGCAGCCGACCGAGGTCTTCCGCCAACGCTTCGATCTGCGCCGGGTCGTCGCCTCGTTCATGAGTTCGCAGCTTTGCGGTCAGGTACGCGACGGCTTCCTCCCGGGAGAAACGGTCGACCTCCACGCGTCGGCGCCCCGGCCCCAGGAGGGCGGCGTCCCGGTTGCGAGTGGTGATCAGGGTCTGCCCGTGAGGCGTGTGAGGAGGCATCAGCCCCTGCACAGCCTCCGCATGCGGAATATCGTCGAGGACGATCAGCCAGCGTGCCCCGGAGGTCGGGGAGCCGGTCCGGTTTCCCGGGGCAAGCGCAAGCCAGTTCAGGAACGCGTAGGGGGCTTGAGGGTCGTCATCGCCGACTCCCAGTAGCTGAACGGCCGCACTGGTGTATGCGTCGATGACTGCCGCCCGCGATGCCGCTGTGACCCACAGCAGCACATCTACCCGTTTTCTCTCGAAGACCGAACGCGCGTAACGGGCGGCCAGTTGAGTCTTCCCGACTCCGCCCATACCGGTCACCAACTCGCAAGGCGCTGTGGCGCCGCCTGCCTCCGCGGCCTCCAACGTCCGGCGAGCATGTGGCCGTTCCTGATAGCACTCCGCTTCCGGCGGGACCGGCCCCAGTACCCTGCGCGCCGGTCGGGTCCAGACCCGACCGGCGCTCGTCCGCCTGTGCTTCCAAGCCGCCTTGCGCCGCGCTTCCCACCAAGTGGGCGCATACCGCTGGTGCTCCCCAGGGGCCATGTTCCCCAGGACGGTCACCAGAGAGCTAAGAGCCGGCCTGTGCTTGTCCGAGGGAATCGATACGCCGTTCACCCAGTCATGAAGGACGGACTTCACCACGCCAACTCGACGAGCCAGCGCCTCGTACTGCGGCGTGCCCGCAGCCACATAGAGGGCGTGCAGTTCCCCCCAGAAGACCTGCATCGGATCGTCCTCCGCCTCCGTCATGCCGGGACCGCCCCCGTCCGCCGTTCGGTGTTCTTCTGGTCCGAATGAACACCGGATAACTTCCGCACATGGACTGATCAGGGTAAATGGCCCTCCGCCTATGAGGGGCCGATCTACAGAACCGACATGGACTTGAGGACATGGGCAGAGACCAGCCCGTCCGGCCACCCGGCCGACTCACCGAAAGGCAGCGGCAATGCTCGCTACGGTTCATGTTGTTGGTGGCATTCTCATGCCCCTCGCGATCGCCAGTGCGATCTACGCCGGCACAATCGCGACCATGGCTCTGACAGCCGTACTGGCGCGCAGTTCCAGTAGGCGTCGAGACGCCCGTGAAGCACTGAAGGTTCTGCTTCACCGTCATGGCGACAGCCGCTGAGCCAGCGAGCAAGGGCCGCACCTGATGATTGCTTCGTGGATCGCGTGCCTGCTCCACGGGCCGGTCTGCCCGGTCGTCGGCGTCAGCCGTACGTTCTGTCGGCGACGACGAACCGAGTGCCGGCCACCGTGGTGGCGGACTCCTGGAGTGCGCGGCGGGCCGCCTCCTCGTCGACGCCGGGCATGAGCACGGGCAACCGCCCAGCCTCGTCCCGGCCGAGCCGGTCGCCACAGCCACCGCGAGGACACCGTCACGGCGTCCGGACCGGCACAGCTTCCGGTCGAGTTCGGCGCGGAAGTGGAGTGCGGAGTACAGGCCGGTGCGCGGGTCGAGGTGCAGCCGATCGACGGGGACCGGGACGCGGTGGAGCTTGGCGGCGATGCGGGCCGTGGCTGCCCGGGGTCGGTCTACTGAACCGGGGCACCGAGCACAGGAGGGATTCCATGGCCGTTGTGCTGAACTTGCGGTGGGCGGACGTGTCGCCCCAGCAGTACGAAGCGGTGAAGCAGATCGTGCGCTGGGAGGAGGATCCGCCGGACGGTCTCGTCCTTCACATCGCCTGGTTCGAAGAGGGCGCGATGCAGGTGGTCGACGTGTGGAACGCCGAGAGCGACTTCGAGCGGTTCTTCGGCGATCGGATCGCCCCGGCCGTCAAGGAGGCCGGCTTCCCGGGTGAGCCCGAGTCCCGGGTCGCACCGCTCTATCGGTACTTCGTACCTCCCGGTGCCAGCGCGTCCGGCTGACGGACGGCTTGGGACGGCTTGCATCCTGCGGTGACGCGCCTGCGGTTGCGTCACCGCTCGTCATCCGGCTCCCAGTCCAGCAGCCGTACCTTCGCCACGGTGCGCACATGGCGGCGCATCGCCGCGGCCGCCCGCCTCGGCTGCCGGTCGGCGATCGCGTCGAGGATGGCCTGGTGCTGGGCCAGGGAGCGGCTGGGGCGGCCGGGCTGGCGGAGGGACTCGGTGCGGCTCTCGGCGATCTGCTCGGCGATGGAGCGCATGAACTCCGCGAGAAGGCTGCTGTGGGCGGCCGCCGTCACCGCCGCGTGGAAGAGGCGGTCGCCCTCGACGCCGGGGTCGCCCTCCTCGATCTCCCTGGTCATATGGGCGAGCGCCGACCGCATCGCGGCCAGGTCGTCCTCCGTGCGGCGCTCCGCGGCCAGTTCGGCGAGTTTCGTCTCCAGGGCTTCACGGGCCTCCAGCACGTCGGGGAGGCGCCGGCGGCGCTCGACCATCCTCTCGACCGGCTCGACGTCGAGGCTGTCGCGCACCAGGTACGTGCCGCCGCCGTGCCGTGCCTCCACAAGACCCTGGACCTCCAGGACCACGATCGCCTGCTTCACGGAGGCCCGGCTGACGCCGAGGCGCTGCGCGAGGTCGCGTTCGGGCGGCAGGCGGTCCCCCGCGCGCAGGCCGCCCTCGGCGACGTACTGGCGCAGCCGGTCGAGCACCTGCTCGTAGAGGCGCTGTTTCGTCATGGGGCGCAGGGCGTCGGTCACGGGATCCCCCTCTCGTCGGGAGCGTAGCACCGGGCTCCGTGGTGGCCGAGTGGCTGAGCCAATTTCTGCGCGACCCCTTGACGCCGCCGCGTGCCGCGCCCACGCTAACCAGCCAACCGACCGTAAGTGGCTCAGCCACTCGTCCACTCCCCCGGATACCCACCCCGCCGCTCGGGACCCAAAGACGGGAGCCCGTATGTCCCCCGAACTCATCTCGATCCTCGTCCTCGTCGTGGTGTTCGTCATCGCCACCACCCGTTCCGTCAACATGGGCGCGCTCGCCTTCGCCGCCGCCTTCGCAGTTGGTGAGCTCGTCGCCGACCTCGACGCGGACGGCATCTTCGCCGGCTTCCCCGGCGACCTGTTCGTCGTGCTCGTCGGCGTCACGTACCTCTTCGCGATCGCCCGCGCCAACGGCACCACCGACTGGCTGGTGCACGCCTCCATCCGGCTCGTGCGAGGACGCGTGGCGCTGATCCCCTGGGTGATGTTCGCCATCACCGGCGCGCTCACGGCGATCGGCGCGGTCAGCCCGGCCGCGGTCGCGATCGTCGCGCCGATCGCGCTGAGCTTCGCCGCCCGCTACGGCATCAGCCCGCTGCTGATGGGCGCGATGGTGGTGCACGGCGCCCAGGCCGGCGGCTTCTCGCCGATCAGCATCTACGGCTCGATCGTCAACGGCATCGTCGAGCGCGAGAAGCTGCCGGGCAACGAGATCGCCCTCTTCCTGGCCTCCCTGTTCGCCAACCTGGCCATCGCGGGTGTGGTCTTCGTGCTCTTCGGCGGGCTGAAGCTGTGGGCGCGGGGGGCGGTGACGCCGGACGAGGCCTCCACGGACGCCCCCAAGGACGCCTCCGGCAAGGGCGGCCTTCCGGAGGGCGGTTCCGGCCCGCAGCCCGCTGGTGGCGCCGGCGGTACCAACACCGCGGTAGCCACCCGTCCCGACGCACCCGCCACCCCCGACACCACCCGCCTCAGCCCGGCCCGGATCGCCACCCTCACCTCCCTCGTCGCCCTCGTCGTCGCCGTCCTCGCCTTCGACCTGGACGCCGGGCTGACCGCGATCACCCTCGCGGTCGTGCTGAGCACCGCCTGGCCGGAGGACAGCCGCAAGGCGGTCGGTCAGATCGCCTGGTCGACGGTCCTGCTGATCTGCGGTGTCCTCACGTATGTCGGTGTCCTGGACGAGATGGGCACCATCACCTGGGCCGGTGAGGGCGTCGGCGGCATCGGCGTCCCGCTGCTGGCCGCGGTCCTGCTCTGCTACATCGGCGCGCTCGTGTCGGCGTTCGCCTCGTCCGTCGGGATCATGGGCGCCCTGATCCCCCTCGCCGTGCCCTTCCTCGCACAGGGCGAGATCGGGGCGGTCGGCATGGTGGCGGCGCTCGCCGTGTCGGCGACGGTGGTGGACGTGAGCCCGTTCTCGACGAACGGCGCGCTGGTGCTGGCCGCGGCGCCGGACGTCGACCGCGAGCGTTTCTTCAGGCAGCTGATGGTGTACGGAGGGATCGTGGTGGCGGTGGTACCCGCGGTGGCGTGGCTGGTGATGGTCGTGCCGGGCTTCGGGTAGGACCGACAGGCGGCGACAGGCAGTGCCCGTTGATCAGTTAAGGAGTTACGACGCGTGTCCTCTCTCTTCCCGGCCCTGACCGACGGCCGAGCCGGCGGCCGGCCCGACGCCCGGACCGACCGGCCCGCCCTGCGGTTCGGCGACCGGTCCCTGACATACGCGGAGCTCGCCGCCGCGGCGGGCGCGCCGGCGGGCCGGATCACCGGCCACGCCCGGGTGGCCGTCTGGGCGACCCCGGCGCTGGAGACCGCCGTAGCGGTGGTGGCGGCGCTGGAGGCCGGCGTCGCCGCCGTACCGCTCAACCCGAAGTCCGGGGAGAAGGAACTCGGGCACATCCTGACCGACAGCGCACCCGCGCTGGTGCTGGCCGCACCCGGTGACGAACTTCCGCCTCCGGTCGCGGACTTGGAGCGGTTGGACATCGACGTGCACGCCACCGGACAGCCCCCCGCCCCGCGCGTCTCCGACGAGGACCCCGCCCTCGTCGTCTACACCTCCGGCACCACCGGCCCGCCCAAGGGCGCCGTCATCCCCCGCCGGGCCGTCGCCGCCACCCTGGACGCGCTCGCCGACGCCTGGCAGTGGACCGGCGACGACGTACTCGTGCACGGGCTGCCGCTGTTCCACGTGCACGGACTGGTGCTGGGCATCCTGGGCCCGCTGCGGCGCGGCGGATCCGTGCGCCACCTGGGCAGGTTCACCACCGAGGGCGTGGCGCGCGAGCTGAACGCCGGCGCGACCATGCTCTTCGGCGTCCCCACGATGTACCACCGCATCGCCCAGGCCCTGTCCGACGACCCCGAGCTGGCCAAGGCCCTCGGCCGGGCCCGGCTGCTGATCTCCGGCTCCGCCGCCCTACCCGTGCACGACCACGAGCGCATCACGGCCGCGACCGGGCGACGGGTGATCGAGCGGTACGGCATGACGGAGACGCTGATGAACACGAGCGTGCGGGCGGACGGCGAACCACGCGCCGGAACCGTCGGCGTACCGCTGCCGGGCGTGGAGCTGCGGCTGGTGGAGGAGGACGGGGCGCCCATCACGTCGTACGACGGCGAGACCGTGGGCGAGATCCAGGTGCGCGGCCCGAACCTGTTCACCGGCTACCTCAACCGGCCCGACGCCACGACCGCCGCCTTCACCGCCGACGGCTGGTTCCGCACCGGGGACATGGCGGTGCGCGACCCCGACGGCTATGTCCGCATCGTCGGTCGCAAGGCCACCGATCTGATCAAGAGCGGGGGTTACAAGATCGGGGCGGGTGAGATCGAGAACGCGCTGCTGGAGCATCCGGGGGTGCGGGAGGCAGCGGTCACCGGGGAGCCGGACGCCGACCTGGGCGAGCGCATCGTGGCCTGGATCGTTCCGGCGGACCCCCAAGCGCCCCCGTCCACCGATGAGTTGGCCGACCACGTGGCCGCCCGCCTCGCCCCGCACAAGCGGCCCCGCGTCGTCCACCACCTGGACGCTCTCCCCCGCAACGACATGGGGAAGATCATGAAGCGTGCGCTGAGCCATGACTGACCGCCCGACCGCACGCGAGACGATCGCCCTCGTCACCGACGACTTCACCGAACTCCCCTACCCGCCACGGAACTCCGCCCCTGACGGCCCCCTCGCCTGGCAGGGCTACGACGCCTCGCGCGCCCGCGCCGCCGAACGCACCGGCGAGCAGGAGTCAGTCGCCTGCGGCACCGCGCACGTCGAGGGGACGCGGGCGGTGCTGATCGCCTTCGAGTTCGGCTTCCTCGGCGGCTCGCTCGGCGAGCGCACCGGCGACCGGTTGGAGGCGGCGTACACGTACGCCCGTGAACACCGCCTGCCGGTCGTGCCGTTGGTGGCCACCGGCGGCAGCCGCATGCAGGAGGGCATGCTCGCCCTCACCCAACTTCAGCGCGTGGCACGGCAGTCCGCGCTCACCCGCGAGGCGGGCCTGCCGCAGACAGCCGTGCTGCGCGACCCGACCACCGGGGGCGGCTGGGCCACCCTCGGCGCGGGCGCCGACGTGATCCTGGCCCTGCCCGGCGCCCAGGTCGGCTTCGCGGGCTCCCGGGTCCGACCGCCGGACGCGGACCCGACGGCGTACACGGCCGAGGCGCAGGTGGCGGCGGGCGCGGCCGACGCGATCGTACCGCCCGAGGAGCTGCGGGAAACGCTGGGCCTGTGGCTACGGCTGCTGTCGGCGCCGTCGGACGCACCGGCCCCCGTGCCCTCGCCCCTCGGCGCGACGGACCTGCCGGCCACCGGCTGGGCCGCGGTCCGCCGCGCCCGTGACCCCCAACGCCCCCGTGCCGAGGCCTACTTGGACGTCTACTTCGCTCACCGGGTGACGATCAGCGGCGACCGCTGCGGCGGTACCGACCCGGCCGGCATGCTCTGCGGCTTCGGCGAGCACGAGGGCCGTACGATCGCGTACGCCGCCCAGACCGGATCGGCGACCCGCCCCGCCGGCTACCGCACCGCGACCCGCCTGATCCGCCTCGCGGAGCGCCTCGGCATCCCGGTACTGACCCTGGTGGACACCCCCGGCGCGGCCAACGACGCGGAGGCCGAACGGCAGGGCGCGGGCGCGGCGATCGCGGACCTGTTCCTCACGGTGGCGTCCGCCCGCACACCGATCACCACGCTGGTCATAGGCGAGGGCGGCTCGGGCGGCGCACTGGCCCTGGCCGCACCCGGCAGCACGTGGGCCACGCCGGACAGTTACTTCTCGGTCATCGCCCCGGAGCCGGCGGCGGCGATCCTGAAACGGCCGGCGGAGGAGGTGGAGGCGACGGCCGACCAATTGCGGATCCGGCCGCAGGACTTGGTGGAGCTGGGGGTGATTCGGGAGCACGGTTCGTAACGGGGGAGTTCCGCGAGTCACACATCACGGGGGAGCCGACGGCGCCATGGACGGGATCGAGCCGGGGCCCAGCGGTGCGGGCCGGGGCCTGGTCCGCGTCGAGGTGTCTGCCCACGGCGGCAAACGCCGTCACCCGGTCGCCTCGGACACGGTTCCGGCCTGGCTTTCATCGGCTACGCGCCCACCCCGGCCACGGACCGCCTCCTGCGCGACGCCGGCCGCGAAGTGACCGTAACCTCCCTCGAACCCCTCCTCGAAGCCGCCCGCTCCCTCTGACCACCGAATCACACATGCGCGGCAAACCCCCCATTCAGCCGCACCCCACCCGGCCCACCCCAACACGCGCCCCCTCCCCCACCCCCGCACGATGCCAGTAGGGCCGGCCACCCGGCGGCCCCACAGTCCGTGCTCTCGGGAGGCCTCCATGACCGCCAGTCTGGAGCAGCTGCGCCGCTGCCACTTCGCCGTCGATCTGGGGGCGGCGAGGACGCGGGTGTACGTGAAGGGGGCCGGGCTCGTCGTCGACCAGCCGTCCGCCGCCGCCGTCAACACCCGTACCGGCGCGCTGATCGCGGTCGGTGAGCTCGCCGAGAAGATGACGGGACGTACGCCCCACTACATCCGTGTCGTCCGGCCCGTCTCCGGTGGGACGGTCGTCGACATCGAGATGGCGCAGCGCATGCTGCGGCACCTGCTCGGCGACAAGATGCGCCGCACCCTGCGCCGCAAGCCCCGATTGCGCGCCGCCGCCTGCACCCCGCACGACGCCGACCCGTTGGCTCAGCGGGCGGCCATCGAGACGCTGGTCGGGCTCGGGGCGCGGCGGGTGGAGCTGGTCGACACGCTGATCGCCGCCGCCGTGGGGTGCGGGCTGCCCGTCGAGCGGCCCGAGGCCACCATGATCATGGTGTGCGGGGCCGCCGCGACCCAGGTCGCCGTGCTCTCCCTCGGGTCCATCGTCACCGCCGAGCGCATCCCGGTCGGCGGCGAGGCGGTGGACCACGCGATCGTGCAGCACCTGCGCCACGAGCACGAGCTGATGCTGCCCAGCCAGTCCGTACGGCCCCTGCAACTCGCCCTGTCCGGCAACGGGCTCACGCCCCACGGCCCGGCCTCCACCGAGATCCACGGACGGGACGTGGCCACCGGTCTCGCCCGTTCCGTCCAGGTCGACACCGCCGCCGTACGGGACGCGATCGAGACCCCGCTGACCGCCGTACTGGACGGCATCGGCAGGGTGCTGCGGGTCTGTCCGCCCGACCTGGTGGCCGACCTCATCGACCGCGGGATCATGATGGTCGGCGGGAGCGCCCTGCTCCCCGGGCTCGACCAGATGGTGCGACAGGCCACCGGCATGCCGGTGCGCATCGCCGAACGGCCCGACGTGTGCGCCGTACAGGGACTGGGCTACATGCTGGAGGGCAAGATCGAGCCGCTGTCGCTGGACCCGCTGGCCACCTGAGCGCACCACCGAGCCCTCAGCGACGCATGTAACACCGTACGGTCGTCCCCTCGTCCCCCGTGTACACGCGCACCAGATCAGCGACGAGGTTCACCAACAGCAGTCCCCGCCCGCCCCGTTGCTCCCGCGGAGCCGGCCGGCGCCCCGCCAGGAGGTCCCAGATCCGTCCCTTGTCCCGGACCTCGCACACCACGAACTCACCCTCGGCCCACACCCGCAGCACGCCCTCGCCGCCGCCGTGCACCACGCTGTTGGTGGTCAGTTCGGCGGTGGCGAGGGCCACGTCCTGCAGCCGGGTGCCGTCGAGGCCGAGCCGTCCGGCCACGTCGGTGGCCATGTGCCGGGCCTGCGAGAGCGACTCCGCCTCGAAGGGGAAGAAGGAGACCTGCGGCCCGTCGGGGGCGGGCGGCAACGGCGCGTTGCAGCGGGCGACGACGTCCTCGGGGGCGTAGGAGCCGCTGTCCCGCAGCGGTTCGCCGCCGGCGTGGACGACGGTGGGGTGGGTGGCGTACGCGTCGGCGATGACGTGCGGCGCCAGGCGTCGGGTGTCGTACGGACACAGGATGCTCGCCGTGCGGCCCTGGAAGGCCGCGTTGATCAGCGCCTCGTGCTGGACGCAGGCGGGGTACTCGGCCTCCGTACGGCCCGCCCAGATCGGCTCGCCGATGATCCGCACCCGCCGGCCGGGCGGCTGGGCGTCGGCGAAGGCGCGCAGTACGCCGGGGATGATCCGGCCGGGGTTGCGTCCGGCCTCCCGCATGTCGAGGAGCCGTACGGCGTCGGCGTCCGCGCCGAGCCCGTCCCGGATCAGGTCGAGGTTCTCCCCGGGCACGGCCACGGCCACCGGGTCGCCGGCCTCCAGTCCGGCGCGTACGAAGGGCATCGTGCCCGCGAGGTACTCACGCTCGTCGCCGTAGAACAGGGCGGGGTGGACGAAGGGTTCGAAGGGTTCGGCCGCGGTACTCATGACTTCGACACCTCGATCGCCGGCAGGCGGGGCCAGAACAACTCCAGCACCCGCCGCAGGGCGGGCGGCGGCCGGTGCAGCACGATCCGCCGGCCGTCCCGAAGCCGCTGGGCGGCGGCGGCGAGCACGTCGGCGCCCGCGACGTCGACGAAGGTCACGGAGGACAACTCCAGGTAGTACACGTCCACGTCACCGCCCACGGCCTGCTCCAGCGCCCGTTCCCAGGCCGCGTGCGTGGCCAGGCCGACCTCGCCCGCCACCCGCAGCCCGCTCCGCTCGGGCAGCGGGAGAAACGTCAGCTCCGGCACCGCGCCGACGGCGCCGGAAGGCGTCTGATACCGGATGCCCACACCGTCTCCCCACTCGTCCCGGACGAGACCGCTTCTACCCGCGAAGACACCTGACATTCCTGGGGCGGGTGTGTAGTGGGCCGTACGGCGGGCAGGCGCACTGTCAGCACAGCCGGGCCCCACAGGGCCCGCCCGGTGGAGACGGGGCACGCACTGTCATGCAGAAGGCAGAAAGTCGAGGACCGAACCAACAAGGCGGGGACATGATCTCAGCGGCACACACATCTCTCGCGGGGCGACTGGACGCCCTGGTGATCGAGAGCCACGTGGACGCGGGCGGGCGAGCGGTGCTCGCACCGCGCGGAGAGCTCGTCCACGGCAGCGCGAACGTCCTGGCCAAGACGCTGGCCGGACTTCCGGCCAGTACCTCTCGGCTGGAGCTGGACATGACCGGGGTCATCTTCATGGACACGGCGGGACTGCAGTTCCTGGAGACCCTCGGCACCTACGGCCGCCGGCAGGAGATGCCGGTCACGACGGTGAACTGGCAGGGCCAGCCGCGCCGGATCCTGGAACTGGTCGGTCTGGACACCACGGACCCCCTGCGCTCCACGGCCCACGGCTCCACCCCCGTCCCGCGCCCGCCCGCTTCCTCCGCGGTGGCCCTGGAACGCGCGGAACAACTCCGGCTCCTCCAGGAGGAGGTGGACCAGCTCCGTCAGGCGATCACCTCCCGCCCCGTGATCGACCAGGCACGCGGCATCCTCATGGCCACCCACGCCATCACCTCCGACGAGGCCTGGACCGTCCTCCGCGAGGCCTCCCAGCTCTCCAACACCAAGCTGCGCACGGTGGCCGCGTCCCTCACCGCCAGCACCGGGAGCGACGGCCCACAGCCCCCGGCGGAGGTGCGCACGGCCCTGCGTACGGCGATAGCGCGACGCGACTCGTAACCATCGCCACCGTCGCCCCCGACCGTCCCGGACCGCCCCGGGGCGGTCACGGCCGGCGCAGCCAACCGCTCACGGCGGCCGCCGTGGTGGCGGCGTGCTCGTTCATCATCGTCTGGTGGTTGCCGGGGGCGTCGATCGTGTCGTAGTCGAACTCCCACTCCTTGCTCCACCCGTGGGACTCGGCCACCTCTTCGTTCGCCGCCTGCGGCATCCGCTCACCGGCCCGCACGAGCACGACCGGCGCGGTGACGGCCTGCGGCCGCCAGCCGTCGAACAGGTCCAAGTACGCGCCCTGGGCGGTGACCTGGGCCTCCGTCATCAACGCGAAGGCCCGGTCGTCGACCGCGATGCCCTGCAGCTGGCTGCGGATCTGCTCCTCGGGGATGCCGTCCTTCGGGAACCACGTGTCGAGCAGGACGACCCCGCGCGGCGCGAGTCCGCGGGCCTCCAGGCGGGCGGCGACGGCATGGGCGAGCCAGCCGCCGGAGGAGTATCCGGCCAGCGCGACCGGGGTGTCGCCCAGGTCGCGGGCGACCGCGTCGGCGTGCAGGTCCACGACGAGGTCACTGCTCGCGGGCAGCGGGTCGTCGTCGCCGAAGCCCGGAAGCGGCAGTGCGTACACGTCGTGCAGCCCGTGCAGGTGCAGGGCGAGACGGGCGAAGTTGTGCGGGCCCGAGGGGGCCACCATGGACGGCAGGCACACCAGCGCGGGCCGCTCGGGGCCGGAGGCGAGCCGTACGAGTTCCTGCTCGCGCCCGAACTCCGCCGCGCTGCCGAACACCGGCCGCAGCTTGGCGGCGGCCTGAAGGACCCCGATCCCCTCGGTGAACTTGCCGATCTCGCACGCCCGCCGGTACAGGTCGCGCACCCCGGACCCGCCGCCGTCCCGCCGCGGAGCGGCCTCGTCCGGCCGCTGTGCCGCCGCCGACTCGGCGATGTGGCGGGCGAGTTCGGCGGGGGTCGGGTGCTCGAAGACCACCGGGGTGGCCAGGGCCAGGCCGGTCGCGGCGACGAGCCGCTTGCGCAGCTCCACCGAGGCGAGCGAGTCGAAACCGAGTTCCAGGAAGCGCCGTGCCGGATCGATCTCGTCCGGTGACGCGTAACCGAGGACCGCGGCGGCCTCCGTACGGACCACATGGAGCGGGTCCGCCGGCCGGGGTGCCCGCGGTGCCTCCTCGGCCGTGGGGTCGACGACGGACGGCGGCCTGATCTCGTCGAAGAACCGGCTGGTCCGCGTCGCGGTGAACGGCGGCAGGAAGCGGTCCCAGTCGACGTCGGCGACCGTCAGCGCGGTCTCCCCGGCGGCGACGGCCCGCCACAGCTCGGTGGTGGCGTCGGTGGGATTCATCGGCGGCAGGCCCCGCCGGGCGAGGAAGTCCCGCATGCCGGCCTCGGCGCCCATGCCCGCCTCGGCCCACGGGCCCCAGGCCACCGAGGTGGCGGCCAGGCCCCGGGCGCGGCGGTGCTGGGCGAGGGCGTCCAGGAAGGCGTTGCCCGCGCCGTAGGCCGTCTGGCCGGTGCTGCCCCAGGTGGCGGAGATGGACGAGAAGAGGACGAACGCGTCCAGTTCGGCATCGCCCAGAACCGCGTCCAGGTGGACGGCTCCCGCGGCCTTCGCCGCCACGACGTCCGCGAACTCGGCGAGGTCCATGTCCGTCAGCGGCGCGAACCGGCCGCTGACTCCGGCCGCGTGCACCACGGCCGTCAGCTCGCCGGCCGGGATCGACGCGAGCAGCCGCTCGACCTGCTCCCGGTCGGCCATGTCGCAGGCCTCGACGGAGACGTGCACGCCCAACCCGGACAGCTCGCCGACCAGTTGCGGCGCACCCGGCGCGTCCAGGCCCCGACGGCTGGTCAGCACCAGCCGCTTCGCGCCCGCGGCGGCCAGCCACCGGGCGGCCTGAGCGCCGAGCGCGCCGGTACCGCCGGTGACCAGCACGGTGCCGTGCGGCCGCCAGGCACCGTCCGCGCCGCCGTCGCCGTCCTGCGCCCGCACCAGCCGACGGGCGAACAGTCCGGAACCGCGTACCGCCAGCTGATCCTCGCCCTCCGGGCCGGTCAGGGCCGCACCGAGCCACAGCACCGCCTCGTCGTCCAGCTCGGCCGGCAGGTCGATCAGGCCGCCCCAGCCGCGCGGCCGCTCCAGGGCGAGGGTGCGGCCCAGGCCCCACACCATGGCCTGGCCGGGTTCGGTGACCGGCTCGTCGTCGGTGGTGGCGACGGCGGCACGGGTGGCACACCACAGCGGCGTCTCAAGCGCCAGGTCGGCCAGCGCCTGGGCGAGCGCACAGGTCAGGGCCAGACCGTCGGACACGGCGGGGTGCGGGGCGGTGTGCGGGGTGGGGTCGGAAGTGGTGGCCGCGGTGGATCCCTGGGCCGTATGCCCGGTGGAGTCGAGGACCGTAGCCGCGGTCGAGTCCAGCACCGTATACGCGGTGGAGTCGAGGACCGTAGCCCCGACCGAGTCCAACCCCGCATGCCCGGCGGCGTCATGCGCCGTAACCCCGGACGAACCCAACCCCGCATGCCCAGCGGCATCCAGCACCGTAGCCCCGACCGAGCCCAACCCCGCATGCCCAGCGGCATCCAGCACCGTAGCCCCGACCGAGCCCAACCCCGCATGCCCAGCGGCATCCAGCACCGTAGCCCCGACCGAGC